>NZ_CEEDCZ010000003.1:0-473214 GCF_979253475.1 Sphingomonas sp. AC449
GGCTGGGAGGGATGGTGGCAGGGAAGATCAGGGTGCACGATCTGGTCTTTTGGGGGTGCGTAACAGGGTGTTTAGGGGTGCCTGTGCATGCCGTTGCAGGGGCCCCTGCACTGATCGCGCTATTCGGCTGGTGGCTCATCCGGCGGGTTGGGGGCGTATCGGGGGATTGCCACGGCGCGGGGATCGAATTCGTCGAGACCGGAATGCTAGTCGCGCTCGCCATTGCCGGCTGCGTCTGACCCCGCCAGCTTCGACACTGCGATCAGCGCATCGATATCGAGATGGCGTTCGAGCGTTTCCGCGATCGCATCGAGCGCGGCGTCGATCGACGCCGAATGGTCGGGACCGACCGCGTCGACCCCGAGCCGGCTGAGCCAGGCGCGGCGCTGATCCGCGAGGCCGAGCAGGCCGTGGACATAGCTGCCGGAGACGAGCCCGTCGGGACTGACCGCGCCGTCGCGGCGGCCATCGTCGCGGATCGTCAGGGCGCGCGCGGTGTCGGGGCCGGTGGTCTCGCCGATATGGATCTCATAGCCGTCGAACCGTGCGCCGATCGCGGTGCCGGCGACGCGTTCGAGCGTCTTGGCGGGGGACAGGATCGTCGCGACGTCGAGCAGGCCGAGCCCGGGGGCGATACCGGCGGGCCCCTCCAGCCCGTCCGGATCGGCGATGCTGCGGCCGAGCATCTGATAGCCGCCGCAAAGCCCGAGCACCGGGCGGCCGCGGCGGCGATGCGCATGGATGTCGATGTCCCAGCCCTGCGCGCGCAGAAAGGCGAGGTCGGGGATCGTCGCCTTGGAGCCGGCGAGGATGATCATGTCGGCGTCGGGGATCGGTTCGCCGGGCGGGACCATGACCAACGTGACGCCGGGGTCGAGCCGCAGCGGATCGAGATCGTCGAAATTGGCGATGCGCGGGGTGATCGGACAGGCGATAACGACCTGTCCGTCCTGCCGGCCGTGACCGGTCGAGCGTTCGAGGATGACCGCGTCCTCGCTCGGCAGGCGGGCGGCCTCGGGAAGCCAGGGGATGACGCCATAGCCGCGCCAGCCCGACCGCGCCTCGATCGCGCGATAGCCGTCGTCGAACAGCGCGGGGTCGCCGCGAAACTTGTTGACGAGGAAGCCGTGGATCATCGCGGCGTCGGCGGGGTCGATCACCGCGCGCGTGCCGACGAGCGAGGCGATGACGCCGCCCCGGTCGATGTCGCCGATCAGGATGACGGGGACGCCCGCGGCGCGCGCAAAGCCCATGTTGGCGATGTCGGCGGCGCGCAGGTTGATCTCGGCGGGGCTGCCCGCGCCCTCGACGACGACGATGTCCGCCTGCGCCCGGAGCCGGTGATAGCTGGCGAGCACGTCGTCCATCAGCCCCGCGCGCCCCTCGCGCCAGCGGCTCGCGCGCAGGATGCCGCGGACCTTGCCGTGGACGACGAGCTGCGAACTGCGGTCGCCCTGCGGCTTGAGCAGAACGGGGTTCATGTCGGTGGTCGGCGCGGTGCGCGCGGCGATCGCCTGGGTCGCCTGCGCGCGGCCGATCTCGCCGCCATCGGCGGTGACCGCGGCGTTGTTCGACATGTTCTGCGGCTTGAAGGGCCGGACGGCGAGTCCGCGATTGGCGAGCGCGCGACAGAGGCCGGCGACGAGCACCGACTTGCCGACGTCCGAGCCGGTGCCCTGGAGCATCACCGCACCCACAGCAGCACCCCCGTGACGATCCACAGCAGCAGGCAGGCGCGGCGATAGACCTGAAGCGCGCGGGCGATGTCGGCGGCGGTGGCGGCGGGCCGGCCGCTGCCGATCCAGGGCTTCAGCTGGGTGACACCGTCATAGCTGACCGGGCCGGCGAGGCGGAGGTCGAGCACGCCCGCCATCGCCGCTTCGGGCCAGCCGGCATTGGGCGAGGCGTGCTTGCGCGCGTCGCGGCGCATTACGTGCCAGCCGCCGGGACCGGCGAGGCAGAGCAGGGCGCCGCTGATCCGCGCGGGGATCCAGTTGGCGAGATCGTCGATCCGTGCCGAGGCCCAGCCGAACGCGCGCCAGCGTGGCTCGCGGTGGCCGATCAGGCTGTCGGCGGTGTTGATCGCCTTGTAGATCCACAGGCCGGGGAGCCCGCCGACGAGCAGCCAGAACAGCGGCGCGACGATGCCGTCGCAGAAGCTTTCGGCAAGGCTTTCGATTCCGGCGCGGGCGATGCCGGCGGAATCGAGCCGGTCGGTGTCGCGGCCGACGATCTTGCCGACCGCGATTCGCGCACCCTGCACGTCGCCCTTGCCGAGCGCGGCGGCGATCGGCGCGACGTGATCGTTGAGGCTGCGCTGCGCGAGACCGGGGGCGGCGAGGAGGCCGATGCCGATCCAGGCATAGGCGCCGAGATAGGTCGTCAACAGCCAGGTCGCGCCCCAGGCGATCCCGCCCGTCACCGCGAGCGTGATTGCGAGCGTCGCGATCCCGGCGATGCGGCGCGTCGCGTCGGGCCATGAAGGACGGTTGAGTGTCTTTTCGAGCGCGCCGATGATCGCGGCGATTGCGCCGACGGGATGACCGATCCGACGGTAGAGCCTTTCCGGCCAGCCGAACGCGGCGTCGAGCGCAAGCGCGATGAGCGCGACGGGATCAGCCATGCGCGAGCGCCGCATCGAGCCGTGCCAGCGCGGCTGCGTCGGCGGGCACGCCGAGACGCAGCCAGCGGGGGTCATAGGTAAAGGGGCGGGTCAGGATGCCCGCCATATTCAGGCGCTCAAACAAGGCTTTGGCGTCGGTTGTTGCGATGAGACGGAAGAGCGGGCAGGCGCCCGTCGCGGTGAGCCCGTGGTGGAGAAGCACCGCGTCGAGCGCGGCTGCACGGGTGACGAGCTGTGCGCGCGTCGTGTCGATCCAGTCGCGGTCGGTATAGGCGGCGGTGCCGATCGCGAGCGCGGTGGCGGAGATCGGCCAGCTGCCCAGACGGTCGCGGGCCCGCGCTACGATGCCGGGCGGTGCGATCATGAAGCCGAGCCTCACGCCGGCGAGTCCGAAGAATTTACCGAATGATCGGAACTGGATAACGGGATCTTCTGCGGACAGGTGCGAGGCCAGGCCGGCGTCGGGGAGCGTGTCGGCGAAGGCCTCGTCGACGACCAGCCAGCCTGCATTCTCGCGGAGACGGTCGATCACTGGCTTGAGCGCGTCCGGGCTTACGAGACGGCCGTCGGGGTTGTTCGGGTTGGCGAGCAGGAGGGTGCCGCCGCGGGCCGCTTCGTCGGTCAGGCTGTCGATCGAGATACGCGCGGGGAGGACCGCTTCGTGCGTCGCGTAGCTGGGGCCGACATGGCGGGCGGGGGCGGGGAGGCCGAGATCGCCGAGCAGGCGCAGGCCGATCTCGGTGCCGGGCAGCGCGACGACGCGTGCGGGATCGGCGCCGAAATGGCGCGCGGCGACGACCTCGAGCGCGGCGAGCGCGGCGGGCGACGGGAGGCTGCGCAGGTCGACCGCGAGATCGGCGGGGGGCTCCCACGCGCAGGGGTTGATCCCGGTCGACAGGTCGAGCCAGGGACGCGGCGCGTGCGGGTACAGCGCCTGCGCGCTGTCGATCCGGCCGCCATGTTCCATCAGCGCGTGCACATGCGTCCCCTGCGCCGGCGATGCCGCGGCGTTGCTGCTGGCCTTCGCCATTCGCCGGGGATAGCGCAAGAGGCGATGGAGGAGACGGTCGTGCAGGGGTTTGGGAAGACGGTGTTGGTGACCGGCGGTGCGCGCTCGGGCAAGAGCCGCCATGCGCAGGCTTTGGCAGAGGCGGGGGCAGAGGCGGCAGGTGGCCACGCGCTCGTTTATATCGCGACCGCGCAGGCGTTCGACGGCGAGATGACCGACCGGATCGCGCGGCATCGCGCCGAGCGGGACGAACGGTGGCGGACGGTCGAGGCGCCGCTCGCGCTGGCGGCGGCGATCGCCGAGGCGGACGCGCCGGACGGGGTGATACTGGTCGACTGCCTGACCTTGTGGGCGTCGAACCTGATGCTGGCGGAGGCCGATGCTGAGACGGCGATCGCCGCGTTGCTGGACGCGATCGGTCGCGTCGCGGGGCGGCTGGTGCTGGTCACCAACGAGGTCGGGATGGGGATCGTGCCCGACAATGCGATGGCGCGGCGGTTCCGCGATCTGGCCGGGATGCTCAACCAGCGGGTCGCGGCTACGGTGGAGACGGTCGATCTCGCGGTGTCGGGGCTGACGATCCGGATGAAGGGGTAGCAGGTGCCCCTCCCCGGTGCGGGGAGGGGCTGGCGGCGTCAGAACGAGACGCGGGCGCCGAGCGAGGTGACGATCGCGCTGGCGTCGCGGAGCGCGCCGTTGGTGCGGATGATGCTGCCCGCGACCAAAGTGGCGCGGTCGATCGTCGTGTTCTCGAAGTCGACATATTGCGCGGCGGCGTCGACCGCGATGCGCGGCGTCACCTGGTAGGAGGCGCCGGCGGCATAGGTCCAGCGATCGGCGTCGGGAACGCGCGCGTCGCGCTGGCCGTCCTGCGTCGGCGTCTTGGTGCGCTGGACACCGCCGCGCACCGTCAGCTTGGGCGTGACGTCATAGTCGAGACCGCCCGCGAGGCTCCAGCTGTCGCGGTAGTTCTCGGGGATCGCGGTGTTGAGCGGCGCGCCGAGGTCGATCGTGTCGAACTTGCTCCAGTTGAACGCGATGACTTGGGCGTTGAGCGTCAGCTGGTCGGTGGCGCGGACGCGGCCCGCGACGATGACCTGACCGGGGGTGTTGAACTCCGCGGTCGCGCCTGAGATGTCGGTGTTGCCGCCGGCGAGCGGGCCGAGCAGGCCGGTGACGACGAGGTCGCCCTTCAGCTTGTGGCGGATGCTCGACTTGTAGGTGACGCCGACGGTGGCGAAGTCGTTGTGGAGCTGGACGCCCGCGGTCCAGCCGAGATCCCAGCCGTCGCCGCTGAGTTCCTGGCGGCCGTCCGGCTGTGCCGCGGACACGTTGGGGAGCGCGTTGCTGAGGATCGCGTCGGTATATTCGACGTTGAGCGCACCGCCGACGCGGAGCCAGTCGGTCAGTTCGACGCCGATCGAGGGCTGGATGTCGATCGTGCGCAGGCGGGTCTTGTCCGCGCTGTAGCGGGCCCAGCTGTCGGCGTCATAGTTGGTCGTGAAGCTGAACGGCGAGGTGACGACGAGGCCGACCGCGATCCGGTCGGTCAGCGGATAGGCGACCGCGCCCGAGGGGACGACGCCCTTGTTGACCGGGTCGCTCGAGTTCGACTGGCCGCTGATCGCGGTGCAGGGCTGGCCGCCCGGCCGGCAGATCTGCGAGCCTGTGTCGATCACGTCGCCGCGCGGGATGATCGCGCTGGCGCTGAGCGTTGCGCTGCCGTCGCGGATGCCGGCGATCGCGGCGGGGTTCCACCAGAGCGACGCGGCGCCGGTATCGGCGGCTTCACCCGAAAACGCACGGCCCGCGCCGCGTGCCGACTGCGCCTGGAGGTAGAAGGCGTCGGCATAGGCGGTGCTGGCGAACCCGAAAGCGGAGACGAGCGCGGTCACGGCCAGCAACGGGGCCTTGGTACGAAACGACATTTACAAAATTCCTGAACGCTAACTTTTAGGGGAACGTGAGGGAGGACCTGGGATCAGCGGACGCGCGTCCAGGTCTGGGTCTTGCAGAGCGGGAAGAAGACGCAGCCGCGCAGCTTCAGCTGGTTCGCGCCGACCGGGGTGATCTTGCCGCTATAGGTCTTGCCGTCCTCGGCATTGTAGACCTGGCCGTTGCTCCACACGCCGTCCTTGTCGGGCTTGAAGCCGCTGAGCATCTGCATGCCCTGGATCGGGCGGTTGCGCAGCGCGGCGTTGCTGTTGTTGGCGTCCTTCATCGACGGGTTGGCGCGCAGCGCGTCGGAGGTCAGGATCTTGCCGCAGATCGAGGGGCCGCAGCGCGCGATCTCGACGATGGCGTTGTGCGTCTCGGTCCGCCAGCGGCCGATCGCGGTGTCGGCGGTTGCGGGGGCGCCGGCGAGCAGCGCGGCGATCATCATCAGGGACATCGTCTATCCTCTCCTGGTGTCGGGACGCCGCATGTGTACGGTCATCCGCTGTCTTGGCGAGACCCGCGACCTAATCGCGAGCCTGCTGCCGTATACGGCAGCTCTTCGCCCCGCCTAGATTTGTACGAACAATAGTCAAGTGTTCTTACTGATCCGGGCGGGTGAAAAAGCGTTCATGCGGGTGTTCCCCCGCTTGCGCGGGGGAACTGGCTCAGTTGCGCAGCGGCTTGCCCGTCTGGAGCATGTGGACGACGCGCGCCTGGGTGCGCTGGTCCTTGACGCTCGCCATGAAGGCGGCGCGTTCGAGGTCGAGGAGCTGCGCCTCGGTGACGGTGTCGACGAGGTCGGCATCGCCGCCGGTCAGCACCTCGGCGAGGCGGTCGGCGACCACCACGTCATAGTCGGTCGCCATGCCCTTCTTGTGGAAGTCGGACACCGCCATCGACAGACCGGTACGACCGCTCGCGCCTGCCAGACGGAAGGTCGGCGGCTCGGGGGCGACATAGCCCTCGACCAGCGACAAGGCCTTCGCCTTGGCGTCGGCGAGCAGGCGGTCGCGGTTCATGGTGATGCCGTCGTCCTTGCGCAGGATCATCATCTCCTTCGCCTCCGCCGCCGACTTGGCGACCTGCGCGGTGGAGACCGCCTGGAACACCTTGGTCAGCGCGGGCATCGGGCCGTTGGGGAGCGTGCGCGACTGCGTCCAGCGATCGAGCATCTCGCCATTGCCGCCCCAGCCGGGGACCAGCCCGACGCCGCATTCGACGAGGCCGGCATAGGTCTCGGCATGCGCCTGCACCGCGTCCGAGTGGAGCAGCATCTCGCAACCGCCGCCGAGCGCGAGCCCGGCGGGGGCGCTGACGACGGGGAAGGGCGCGTATTTGAGCGCCTTGTACGCCTGCTGGCCGCGCGAAACGCTGGCCTCGACCATGTCCCAGAGGCCCGCACCGACTGCGAACATCGCCGCGCCGAGATTGGCGCCCGCCGAGAAGTTGCTGCCCTCGTTATAGACGACCAGCGCCTTGAAGCGCTCGCGCACGACCGGGACCGCTTCCTCGATGAGCGCGATGACCTGATCGTCGAGCGCGTTCATCTTGGTGTGGAATTCGAGTGCGGCAACACCGTCGCCGACGTCCCAGAGCGACGCCGAGGCGTTGGTCAGGACGGGCTGCGACCGGAGCTTGATGTCCTCGAGCAGTTCGACGCCGTCGGCGCGCGGCACGTCGACATAGTCGCCGTCGGTGGTCAGATACTGGCGGTTGCCGTTCTCGACGCGGTAGAAGGGACGGTCGCCCGCGGTCGTCAGGATCGCGGGCACGTCGCGGCCCTCGGCGGCGAGACGCTGGGCGAGCAGACCCGGCCCCATCCGGTCGATCAGCTCGAACGGCCCGTATTTCCAGTTGTACCCGAGCTTCATCGCGTCATCGATCGCGACGATATCGTCCGCCGCCTCGCCGACGAGCATCGCCGCGTAGGACAGCGTGTTGCCGAGGATCGTCCAGGCATAGGTGCCGATCCTGCCGGGTTCGGCGATCAGCGCGGCGAGATCCTTGCCGGTCTTGCCGGGCAGCTCGGCGGGCTTCGCCTCGGGGCGATAGTCGCCGGTCGCGAGGTCGAGCGAGAGCTTGGTGCGCGTCGCCTTGTCGAAGCGGTAGAAGCCGCCCTTGCCCTTGCGGCCGGTGAACCCTTCCGCGATCATCCTGTCGACGAGCTGCATGTCGCGGACGGTGTCGAAATAGGGATCGCCCGCGGGGAGCGTCGACGAGAGGCTCTTCGACAGCAGCGGCATCAGGTCGACGCCGACGAGATCGACGAGACCGAAGATCCCGGTCTTGGGCACGCCCATCGGCCGTCCGCCGATCTGGTCGGCCTCCTCGACGGTCAGCCCCTGGTCCATCGCCGCGTTGATCGCGATCGCCAGCCAGTAGGTGCCGATGCGGTTGGCGATGAAGCCCGGCGTGTCCTTTGCGCGGACGATCCGCTTGCCCATGAAGCGATCGACGAAATCCTCGACCTTCTCCGCGACCGCGACGTCGGTATGCTCACCGCGGACGATCTCGACCAGCCGCATGTAGCGCGGCGGGTTGAAGAAGTGCGTGATGAGGAAGTCGGCCTTGAACTGGTCCGAGCGGCCGTCGACGAGATGGCCGAGCGGGATCGTCGAGGTGTTCGACGAGACCGCGGTGCCGGGACGCTTCAGTGCCTCGAGCTTGGCATAGAGCGCCTGCTTGATGTCGAGCCGTTCGACGATCGCCTCGACGATCCAGTCGCACTCGGCGACGCGGTCGAGATGGTCGTCGATATTGCCCGTCTCGACCAGCGTTGCCGCACGCTTCGACATGAAGGGCGCGGGGTCGGTCTTGAGCATCTTCGCGACCGCGCCCTTGGCGACAGCATCGCGATCGTCGCCCTCGCGGGGCACGATGTCGAGCAGCAGCACGGGGATGCCGGCGTTCGCAACTTGTGCAGCAATCCCTGCGCCCATGACGCCTGCGCCGATGACGCAGACTTTCTTTACGGCGTTGTCCATCATGCGCGCTCCAGCACCGTTGCGATGCCCTGACCGCCGCCGATGCACTGGGTGGCGAGCGCGTAGCGGCCGCCTTCGCGCGCGAGCAAGGCTGCGGCCTTGCCGACGATGCGCGCGCCGGTCGCGCCGAGCGGATGGCCGATCGCGATCGCGCCGCCATCGAGGTTGATCGTCTCGTCCTTGAGCCCCAGGTCGCGGATGCAGGCGATCGCCTGGCTGGCGAACGCCTCGTTGATCTCGACCACGTCGAGGTCGGCGACGGTGATCCCGGCGCGCTCCATCGCCTTTTGCGAGGCGTAGATCGGGCCGAGGCCCATCGTCGACGGCTCGTTGCCCGACACCGCGACCGACTTGATCCGCGCGAGGATGGTCAGGCCGTGCTTCGTCGCGAACGCTTCCGAGGTGACGAGAACGGCGGAGGCGCCGTCGGTCAGCGGCGAGGAGGTGCCGGCGGTAACCGAGCCGTCCGCGCTGAACGCAGGCTTGAGGCCGGCGAGCGCCTCGGTCGTCGTGCCGGCGCGGATCGTGCCGTCCTGGCTGACCGGGCCGGCCTTGGTCTGGATCGTCACGATCTCATCCGACAGGCGGCCATCGGCGCGCGCGGCGGCGGCCTTGTCCTGGCTCTTCACCGCGAACGCATCCTGTTCGGCACGCGTGATCTGGTAATCGCGCGCGACGTTCTCGGCGGTCTCACCCATGCCCATGTACGCGCCCGCGTTCTTCTTGAAGAGATCGGGGTTGGGGAGCGGGTTGTAGCCGCCCATCGGCACGCGGCTCATCGATTCGAGCCCGGCGCAGATGAACGCGTCGCCAGCGCCGATGTTGATCTGGCCGACCGCGATGTGGATCGCGCTCATCGACGAGCCGCAGAAGCGGTTGACCGTCATGCCGCCGACCGACAGCGGCAGGTCGGCGAGCAGGCCGATCATCCGCGCGACGTTCAGGCCCTGCTCGCCCTCGGGGAAGGCGCAGCCGAGGATGATGTCCTCGATCTCGGCGGGATCGACGCCGGTCTTGTCGAGCAGCCCGCGAATCGTCTGCGCGGCGAGATCGTCGGGGCGGACGCGGGCGAGGTCGCCCTTGCCGGCAAGGTGGAACGGCGAGCGGGCGTACCCGGCGATGACGACGTTGGTCACGATGATCCTCTCCAATTGCAATCGGTCCGCTTAAGACTTGCGGGCTACCCTTAAGGTGCGATACCTCTCCTATACGTCAAGGTGATGCGGGCTACAATATCAGTCGAGAGCGCACGCCGAAAAGGAGAGAGAGATGCTGGACACCGTCGGCCGTGCGATCGGCGTACCGCTTGAAGGCGAAGCGCGTTTGTTGGGCGACATGCTCGACACGGCGGTCCGCCGATTCGGGTCGCGGACGGTGCTCGATTTCCTCGGGTCGACGATGACCTATGCCGAGCTTGGCGATGCGGTCACGCATGCGGCGCGGGGGTTGCAGGATCTGGGCGTGGTGAAGGGAACGCGGGTCGCGCTGTGCCTGCCGAACACGCCTTATTATCCGGTGCTGTTCTTCGCGGTGCTGAAAGCGGGCGGGATCGTCGTCAACGTCAACCCGCTCTATGTCGAACGCGAGCTGTGCCACCTGCTGAAGGATTCGGGCGCGGAGATCATCGCGACCTGCGACATCGCCGAGATCCATGCGCGCGTGCTGAAGGTCGCGGGCGAGACGGGGGTGCGGCATGTCATCACCTGCCCGATCGCGGGCGCGCTGCCGACGCTGAAGTCGATCGCCTACCGCATCTTCAAGCGCGCCGAGATCGCGCGTGCGCCGAACGACGCGCGGCATCGCAGCTTCGACTCGCTGGTGCATGCAAAGGGCGCGCCCACGCCGGTCGCGGTGACGCCGGACGAGGTGGCGGTGCTGCAATATACCGGGGGGACGACCGGCGAGCCCAAGGCGGCGATGCTGAGCCACGCCAATCTGGTGTCGAACGCGGATGCGATGATGACGTTCGTTGGCGGCGAGACGCCCGAGCAGGACCGGGTGATGGGGGCGCTGCCGCTGTTCCATGTCTTCGCGCTGACGACGGTGCTGACCTATTCGATCCGTGCGGGCGCGCAGATGATCCTGTTGCCGCGGTTCGAGCTGCAGCAGCTCTTGAAGACGATCGTGCGGACCAGGCCGAATTATTTTCCCGCGGTGCCGACCATCTATGCCGCGATCACCAAGGCGGCGGAGACGCAGCCGATCGACCTGTCGTCGATCCATGCGTGCATCTCGGGCGGCGCGCCGCTGCCTGCGGAAGTCCGCACCGCGTTCGAGGCGGCGACGGGGTCGAAGCTGGTCGAGGGGTACGGGCTGTCGGAGGCGTCGCCTATTATCACCTGCAATCCAATCGAGGGGCTGAACAAGCCGGGGTCGGCGGGGCTGCCCTTTCCCGGCACGATCATCGAGATCCGCGACCGCGAGGATCCGACCCGGCTGCTGCCCGTCGGCGAGAATGGCGAGATTTGCGCGCGTGGCCCGCAGGTTACGCAAGGATATTGGCACAAGCCGGAAGCAAGCGCGGCGCTGTTCGCGGATGGCGCGTTGCGTACCGGCGACGTCGGGCATCTCGACGCGGACGGCTATCTGTTCATCGTCGACCGGATCAAGGATTTGATCCTGTGCGGCGGCTACAACGTCTATCCGCGCGTGATCGAGGAGGCGCTGTACGAGCATCCCGCGGTCGCCGAGGTGGTGGTGATCGGGGTCGCCGACGCCTATCGCGGACAGGCGCCCAAGGCGTTCGTCACGCTGATCGAAGGCGCGACTGCTACCCCTGTGGAATTGCGCGATTTTCTGCGTGACAAGATCAGCAAGATCGAGCTTCCCCGCGAGGTCGAAATCCGCGACACTCTGCCCAAGACGCTGATCGGCAAGCTATCCAAAAAGGAACTTGTCGCGGAAGAAGAAGCCAGGCTGGCAGGCGCAATGCCGGCCGGGGCGGCGTCGGGGGAGAGGGGAGCGACACCGTGAACGAGCGGCAGGACGATCTTACCGGGATTCAGGACGTGTCGCAGGCGCTGGGGGTCAGCGCGCGGACGCTACGCTTCTATGAGGACAAGGGGCTGATCGAGCCGTGCCGGATCGGGACGACGCGGGTCTATACGCGGCGCGACGTCGCGCGGATGCAGCTGATCCTGCGCGGCAAGCGGCTGGGATTCTCGCTGCGCGACATCGAGGAGTTTCTCGACCTGTACGACGCGGATCCGCAGCATGTCGAACAGATGCGCGCGCTCGCCGAACGCTGTCGCCAGCGGATCGACGATCTGCAGCAGCAGCAAGATGCGATCGCGCAGACGCTGGCGGAGCTCGAGAAAATCGAGGCGCAGGCGCTCGAGCGGATCGCGTCCTGACCGGCCTCTAACGCGCGGCGGTTGCACCGCGCGGCGCGGCGCGGCAGGGACGCGCGATGCGCACCATCTCCTCCGCCGTCGGCGTTCGTCTCTACCATCTCGACGATGCGCTCGAGGGCGGCGCGGCGACGACCTTGTTTTACGGCCCGCTCGGCGAGGCGCTGACGATCGCCGCGCAACAGGACGAGGAGGTCCAGGCCGGGCTGTACATCGCGACCGAGAACGACGTCGTCGCCTATCTCGACCTCGACGAGTGAGGGTCAGGCGCCCGCGGTGAAGCCGTCGTCGCGGTCGGCGGGGACGGGCGCGCTGACCGCCTTGCAGATCGCGCGGAGTGCAGGTTTGAGCCCCTCCTCGAGCGTCGGGTGATAGAAGGGCATGTCGAGCAGGTCGGTCGCGGTGCGGCCCTGCTGGATCGCCCAGGCGATCAGATGCGCGCTGTGCTCGACCCCGGGGGCGGCCATCGTCGCGCCGGTGAGCCGGCCGGTGCCCGCCTCCGCATAGAAGCGGACGAGGCCGGCGTTGCGCGCCATGACCTTCGCACGACCCTGATCCTCGTAGGAGGCTTCGCCGATGACGATGCCGTCCTGGTCGTCGGGGGTGATGTCGCCGATCACCGCAACGGTCGGGTCGGTGAACATGATCGCGAGCGGCACCATCCGCGGGCCGGGGGTGACGTCGGGGAACTGCGCCGCGTTGCGGCCGGCGATCATCCCCTCGGCAGACGCTTCGCCGAGCACGGTGCGGTCGTGATCCGCGTCGCCCGCGATGAAGATGGGCGCGTCGCCGCACTGCATCGTCGTCCTGTCGAAGACCGGCGTGCCGTGATCGTCGAGCGTGATCCCGGTGGTCTCCAGCCCGAGCCCCTTGAGCCGCGGCGGGCGGCCGGTCGCGACGAGCAGATAGTCGAAGCGGCGGGATCCCGACTGCGCGCCCGACCAGGACAGGCGGACGCCGTCGCTGTCGGGTTCGGCCTTCAGCTTCATTTCGAGATGGATCGGCAGTTCCTTGTCGAGGATCGCGTGGAGCACCGCCGAGACCTTCTCGTCCTTCAGCGCGGCGAGGCCGGGGGACTGGTCGAACACCATCGTCTCGACGCCGAGCCGGACGAGCGCCTGCGCGAGTTCGAGGCCGATCGGGCCCGCGCCGATGACGCCGACCGAGCCGGGCAGTGTAGGCAGCTCGAAGATCGTCTCGTTGGTCAGCACGCGGTCGCGCACCGCGTCGAACGTGTCGGGGATGTTTGGGTAGGAGCCGGTCGCGATCACGACGGCCTTGGCGGTCACGGTGCGGCCGTCGTGGAGGCTAAGCGTGGTCGCGTCGACGAAACGCGCGCGGGCCTGGACCTTCACGCCGTCGGGGAGCGCGTCGAGCGAGTCGCAGACGCCTGCGACGAACGCGTCGCGTTCGCGCTGGACGCGCGCCATCACTGCGGCGCCGTCGATCCGCGGCTCGGCGGCGATGCCGAAGACCGATGCCTGGCGGACCGCGTGCGCGGCGTGGGCGGCGGCGATCAGCAGCTTGGAGGGCATGCAGCCGACGCTGGCGCAGGTGGTGCCCGAGAAGGTCTCGTCGATCAGCAGCGTGCGCGCGCCGTTGCGCCGCGCGTTGCGCTCTGCTGCGAGACCCGCGGTGCCCGCGCCGATGATCGCGACGTCACAGGTGAGATCGGGGCCGTTGAGATTGGGGCTGGTGTTCGGCATGATCGACTCCGTCTCCGGAGCATTCCGGTCATGGCAGCGAAACCTTCCGACCGCCTGACCCGTTCCGCATGCCGATCCGATAATCACCACGATCCGAGGACCCGCCATGCTGACCGTCCATCACCTGAATTTCTCCCGGTCTTTCCGCATCTTGTGGCTGCTGGAGGAGCTGCAGCTGCCCTATGAGCTGGTCCGGTACGAGCGCGACGCGAGCTTCCGTGCGCCCGCGTCGCTGAAGGCGGTACATCCGCTGGGCAAGGCGCCGATCGTGCAGGACGACGAGCTGACGCTCGCCGAGAGCGCGTCGATCCTGTCCTATCTCGACCGCAAGTACGGTGGCGCGCGGCTCAGCCCGCCCGAGGGCACGCCCGAGGCGGCGATCCATGACGAATGGCTGCACTATGTCGAGAGTTCGGCGGCGTTCCCGATCATGATGACGGTGATCGGCAAGATGATGGGCGGGCTGCCCGAGGGTCTCGGCAAATTCTCCGAGCCCGAGGTCGCCAAGACGTTTGCGTATATCGCCGAGGGGGTCGGCGAGGGGCCGTATCTGATGGGGGCCAAGCTGACGCTGGCGGATATCCAGATGTCGTACCTGCTCGCGACCGCGGAGAGCGCGGGGCTGCTCAGGGACCAGCCGGAGGTGAGCGCGTATTTCGAGCGGTTGAAGGCGGTGCCGGGCTATCAGAAGGCGATCGAGATCGGCGGGCCGCTGTCGCCACCGCGACGCTGACGGGTGAGGGGACCGGCGCTGCGATACGGCAGCGCCGGTCCCGTCGGCTCAGCGTGCCTTGAAGCGGATCGCCTGACCGCCGCCGGGGGCGAGCGCGAGCGTCACCGTGTCGCCCTTGCGGACGCGCTTGGTTTCGATCGTGATCGCGTGGCGTGCGGTCGTCTTGTAGTCGGCGCCGGGGCCGTCGCGGTAGATCTGCGCGGTGTAGGTCCGGCCGGCGTCGAGGAAGTCGAGCGCGATGGTGAGCGTCCGGGCATTCTCGTCGGTGACGCTGCCGACATACCAGTCGTTCGACTTGCGGTCCTTGCGCGCGAAGGTGACGAAGTCGCCGACCTCGCCGTTGAGCACGCGGGTGTCGGACCAGTCGGTCGGCACGTCCTTGATGAACTGGAACGCGGCGGGATATTTCGCGTAGTTTTCGGGCGTGTCCGCGGCCATCACGACGGGCGAATAGAGCACGACGTAGAGCGCGAGCTGCTTGGCGATCGTCGACAGGAGATCGCTGTCATCCGAGCCCTTGAGGCTGAGCACGCCGGGGGTGAAGTCCATCGGCCCCTCGAGCATGCGCGTGAAGGCGAGGTTCGCCTCGTGCTCAGGCGGGTTCTTGCCGGGCCAGCTGTTATATTCCATGCCGCGCGATCCTTCGCGGGCGATCCAGTTGGGATAGGTGCGGCGCAGGCCGGTATCCTTGACGGGCTCGTGGCTGTCGATCGACACCTTGTACTTGGCCGCCGTGGTGACGACGCGGGTATAGTGGTTCACCATCCACTGGCCCTCATGCCATTCACGGTGCTGAGACCCGTCGGGATCGACGCGTTCGATCTGGCCCGCGTCGGTGACATAGCCTGTCTTGATCGCGGGGATGCCGTGATCGCGTGCAAAGGCGAAGGCGCGGTCGAGCTGGCCGTCATAATGGCTCGCCGAACCGCCGGTCTCGTTATGCCCGATCAGGTAGACGCCCTTCGACTTGGCGTATTTGGCGAGATAGCCGGCGTCGAAATCTGGGGTCGGCGTGTCGAACTGCATCGCGGTGCCGTCGCCGAACCAGTCGCCGTCCCAACCGACATTCCAGCCCTCGACGAGGACGCCGGGGATTTTGTTGGCGCTGGCGAAGTCGATATAGGTCTTCACATGCGCGGTGGTGGCGCCGTGGTTGGGACCGGTCGCCCAGCTCCACTTGCCGGTGATCATGTTCCACCAGACGCCGACGAACTTGCCGGGCTTCACCCAGCTCACATCGCCCAGCTTGTTGGGTTCGTTGAGGTTGAGCTCGATATGGCTCATGTACAGGCCGGGCGCGTCGTCGGACAGGATCAGCGTGCGCCACGGCGTCGCGAACGCGCCGGTGCGCGTGACCTTTGGCGCGCCGGCGCCGGGGGTCAGCACCGCCTTCAGCGTGTTGCCCTCGACCTTGGCGACGTTCATGCCGGCATAGTCGACCAGCGCGGCCTCGTGCAGCGCGACATGCGTGCCGCCTGCGAGCTTCAGCGTGATCGGCGTCGCGGCGGTGCCGACATCGGCGAGCGGCGTGCGGTTGTAGAGATATTCCTCGCGATTCCATTCGAAGCCGGGCTTCCACCAGGCGGTCGCGTCCTCGGCGAAGGCGAACTGCGTCAGCTCCTCGGCGATGTTGATCGTCTTGAAGTTGGGCTGGTCGGGAAAGACGTAGCGAAAGCCGATGCCGTCGTCCTGAAGACGGAAGACGACGTCGATCGCGCGCTGCAGCCGGTCGGTCTCGCGCAGGCGGACGCGCATCTCGGTGTGGTTGTCGCGGATCGTCTTCCACTCGCCCCAGGGCTGCGTCCAGCTCGAATCCGCCTTGTCGCGGGTGACGGTCTCGATCTTGAGGTGGCGGTCGAACTTGGGCGCGTCGGTGAAGAGGAAGCCGAGCCGCGACGGCTTGACGATCAGCGTGCCCTTGCGCGTGACGCTGTAGGTCGCATGGCCTTCGCCATCGGTCGCGACGGTGACCGCGATGCTGCCGTCGGGCGAGGTCGCGATCGCCGAGGGGATCGTCGGGACGGGCTGCGGCTTGATCGTCTCGTTTGTGGTGACGGCGGGGGCGGCCTGGTCCTGTGCCATCACGGGTGCGGTGGTCGCGAGGAGCGTCGCCAGCGTGAGCGAGAGGGTCTTCATGATCCGGTCCTTTCGGCGATCAGCGCGGCATAGCCGCCCAGTCGCCCTGTCGTGGCGTCGTTGATGCATTCGAGGACGCGCCAGTCGCCGGGATCGGCGGGGCTCCAGTCGATCGGCTCCGCACCCATGTTGAAGACGCAGAGCAGCGTCCGGTCGCCGTCGTGGCGCTCGAAGGCGAGCAGCGTCTCGGTGACTTCGGTCAGCACCAGATCGCCGGTCGCGAGTGCCGGGGTCGCGCGGCGCAGCGCGAGCAGGCGGCGGGTCAGCGCGAGCAGTGAGTCGGGATCGCCCTCCTGCCGGTCGACCGCGAGCGCGGGATGGTCCGCACCGACGGGCAGCCACGGCGTCGCGTCCGTGAAGCCCGCATGCGGCGCATCGGCCTGCCACGGCATCGGCGTGCGTGCGCCGTCGCGTGACAGCGTCAGCGGCCAGTTGGCGATCGCCTCGGGATCCTGGAGCTGGTCAAACGGGACCTCGACCTGCGTCAGCCCGAGTTCCTCGCCATAATAGAGGAAGATGTTGCCGCGCAGGCAGACGAGCAGCGCGATCTTCATCCGCGCGAACGCGTCGCGCTGGTCAGGCGCGATCCAGCGCGAGACGGCGCGCGGCGCGTCGTGGTTCTCGAATGCCCAGCTCGGCCAGCCCATCTCCGCGTCCGATGGCCAGAGCGTGATCGCGTCGGCGACGGTCTTCGGGCTGAGGTCGTTGGCGTAGAGGAAGTCGAAGCCGTACGCGCTGTTGAGCCGCGTCTGGCCGCGCGTGAACAGCTTCATCTCGCGGTCGCTGTCCGCGCCGCCGACCTCGGCCACGGTGAAGCGGTCGCCATAGCCGTCGATCAGCCGCCGCAGCCGTTCGAGAAAGGCGGGGATGTCGGGGTGGCTCTGGTTGTGGACATGCGCCTGAAAGTCGAAGGGGCGCGTCTTCAGGCTGTTGTCGGTGACCGGCGGATTGTCGGTCAGCGCGGGGTCGTGCATCGCGAAGTTGATCGCGTCGAGCCGGAAGCCGTCGACGCCGCGGTCGAGCCAGAATTTGGCGGTGTCGACGATCTCGTCCTGCACGTCCGCGTCGTGGAGGTGGAGCTGTGGCTGCTCCTTCAGGAAATTGTGCAGATAATATTGGCGACGGCGCGCGTCCCAGGTCCAGGCGGGGCCGCCAAAGACCGACTGCCAGTTGGACGGCGGGCTGCCGTCGGGCTTGGCGTCGGCCCAGACATACCAGTTCGCCTTGGGGTTGGTGCGTGACGAACGGCTCTCGACGAACCAGGGATGCTCGTCCGAGGTATGGCTGTAGACCTGGTCGATGATGATCTTGAGCCCGAGCGCGTGGGCGCGCGCGATCAGCGTGTCGAAATCGGCGAGTGTGCCGAAGATCGGGTCGACATCGCGGTAGTTCGCAACGTCATAGCCGAAGTCCTTCATCGGCGACGTGAAGAAGGGCGACAGCCAGACCGCATCGACGCCGAGGCTCGCGACATAGTCGAGATGGCGGGTGATGCCGGGCAGGTCGCCGATGCCGTCGCCGTTCGAGTCCGCGAAACTGCGCGGATAGATCTGGTAGATGACCGCGCCCTTCCACCAGGGTTGGTGCGCGGGCAGGCTCGTCGTGTCGGGCATCAGCGGGTCTCCGCGGCGCAGACCGCATAGCCAAAGGCGGGGATCGTCAGCGTGACGCTGCCGGGGGCGGTCGCGCGCGCGGCGCAAGCGCCGGCGAGCGTATCGAAGCGCGTCGAGCGAGTCTCGACCTGGATCGCGCTGGTCAGCGGCTTTGCGCTGGTGTTGTACGCAAGGAGCATCTCGGCGCCGGTCACGGGATCGAAGCGCGAGACCGCGAACAGGCCGGGCGTATCGCCGCGCGCGCGGACGAGCGTGCGGCCGCGGGTGAGCGCCGGGTGCGCGACGCGGAGGCGCGCGAGCTCGGCGATCTGGCGGAACAGCGGGTGGCTCGTACCGAAACTGGCGGTCGCGGTGGTCGCGTCGGTGCCGACGAGGCGATTGTCGTTATAGACCGCGACCTTCGAGGCGAACATGTCCTCGCGCGCGTCCTGGTCGTCGCCGTCGCCGGCAAAGCCCTGCTCGTCGCCCGAATAGATCGTCGGCACGCCGCGCATCGTCAGCAGCATCGCATGGCCGAGCTTGACGCGTGCGAGCACCTCGGCCTCGCTCGCGTTCGGGTTGAGGCGGCGGACGTCGCGCGCGAAGCGGCCCTGGTCGTGATTGCCGAGGAAGGTCGGCAGGATCATCGCGGTGTCGGCGCCGTGTTCGTAGAGCGCATCGCCGTCGAACAAGGCGGCGAGTTCGTTCGTGCCCTTGTTGCCCGCGACGACGTCAGTCACGCCCCAGCGGAAGCCGAAATCGAGCACCGCGGGCAGCTTGTCGACGCGGGTGAAGCGCGCGAGATAGCCCGGATCCATCGTTCCATAGGCGACCTCGCCGAAGATGTGGAAATTGGGGATGCCGTTCGCCCTCGCGCGGTCGAGCATCGCGGGCGTGAAGGCCTGCCAGAATTCGGGGTTCACGTGGCGCGCGGTGTCGATCCGGAAGCCGTCGACCTTGAACCGGTCGATCCAGCTGCCGAAGATGTCGATCATCCCCGATACGACGCGGGGGTTCTCGGTCGCGAGATCGTCGAGGCCGGAGAAATCGCCCATCGTCGAGCTCTCGTCGGTGAAGGTCGAGTCGCCGCGGTTGTGGTAGTAGATCGGGTCGTTGAGCCAAGCGGGGACCTTCACGGTCCGTTCCTTCGCAGGCACATAGGGCGTGTAGGCGAAGCCGGGGTCGGTCAGCCGCGCGAAGTTCTCAGGCGTGCGGACGGCGTCGCCAGCGAAACCGGAATTGATCGGCTTGCCGCGCAGCCCGAGCTTGCGCTGGTAGGGGTAGTTCGCACGGTCGCGATAGGCGCAGGGGGTGCCCTCGGTGCACTCGCGATACTGGATCACGTCGGCGGTGTGGTTGATGATGATGTCCATATAGACCTTCATCCCGCGCGCATGCGCCGCGGTGACGAGCGCGGTCATGTCGGCATTGATGCCGAGATGCGGATCGACCTGCGTGAAGTCGGTGATCCAATAGCCGTGATAGCCCGCGGACTCCCGGCCGGGCGCGCCCTGGACGGGCTTGTTCTTGAAGATCGGGCCGAGCCAGATCGCGGTCGCGCCGAGCTGCTGGAGATAGCCGAGCCGCTTGGTCAGACCCTTGAGGTCGCCGCCGTGATAGAAGCCCTTGGCGGTCGGGTCGAAGCCGGTGACGCGACGATCGCCGGTCAGGCCGCCGCGGTCATTGGCGGGATCGGCATTCTCGAACCGGTCGGGGAGGACGAAATAGATGACCTCGTCCTGCGGCAGCCGCGTGCGATAGTCGGTCGCCGGTGCGGCCTTCGGTGCTGCTTTCGGGACTGGGCCCGGGTCTGCGATGGCGGGCGAGAGCGCGAGCAACCCTGCCAGGATGGTGGCGACGCTCTTGATCATCGGAAGTCCTTTTCGCACCGGAATCGGTGACGGCGCCACCGGCGCCGGGTCGCCGTCCGCCGGGATGACCCCGGGCGGACGGCGGTATCGCAGGCAGTTAGAAGCGGAAGCTCGCACCCAGATAGAACTGACGCCCGAAATATTGCAGCGTGCCCGTCTGTGCGGTCTGGCCGAAATAGGAGCGGGTCGGCTGGTCGGTCAGGTTGTTCGCCTGTGCGAGCAGCGTCATCCCGGCGAGCGGGCTGCCCTGCGGGAATTCATAGCTCATCTGCGCGTCGAACACGGTCTCTGCGGCGTTGGTCACGATCTGCTCGCTGAGGCCGAACTGCGGTGCGACGAACTTCGAGCGGTAGCGCATCGACACGCGCGTCTGGAAGCCGTTCTTCTCGTAGAAGAGCGTCGGGTTGGAGACGATCTTCGACAGGCCGGGCAGCGACAGCGAGAGCGTGTTGCCGCTGATCGCGTTGGTGATGCTGACGTCGGACTGGTTGTACGAGATGTTGAGCACCGCGCCGAGGCCGTCGAACGGCGCCGGCAGGAAGTCGAACGTCTTGGTAATGGCGCCCTCGAAACCATAGACATAGCCGCCATTGCCGTTGATCGGTGCGAACAGATTGCCGGTCGTGACGACGCTGGTGAAGCCGGTCCCGGCGAGCGGCGGGGTGCTGATGCCGTTGGCGGCGAAGTCGTAGTTCGGGATGACGCCGCCGATCACGAAGCTGCGGACGTCCTTGTAGAAGGCGCCGAGCACGAGCGAACCGCTGTTGCCGAAATAATGCTCATAGGTTGCGTCGAACTGGTTGGCGCGGAACGGCTGGAGCGCAGGGTTGCCGCCCGACCCGTCGAGCCGCGCCGCGGTGCCGCCGATGCTGACCAGGTTGGTGCTGATCGAGTTGCGGAAGTCGAAGAAGCGCGGGCGCGAGATCTGGCGCGAGAGCGACAGGCGGGCCTGGTCGTTCTCGGTCAGGCCGAGGATGAAGTTCGCCTGGGGCAGCCAGTCGGTGAACTTGCGGCCGCGGGTGTTGAGGTAGCGACCGGTGCCGCCGTCCGAGATCGTCGAGGACGAGCTCTGGTCGGTATGGACGACGCGCAGGCCGATATTGCCCTTGAACGGCAGCGAGCCGGCGATCGTGTCGAAGTTGAGCTGGCCGTAGCCGGCATAGGTCTTCTCGTCGATCGTGAAGCTCTGGTCCTGCGTGAACGCCTGCGCCTGGTCGACGACGCGGTCGGGGCCGAGCTGCGAGTCGAAGATGCTGCCGATATCGGCGACGATGAAGTCGGGGAAGGACGAGAACTTGCCCTTGAAGCCCGCGGTCGTCGAATTGGCGCTGGTCAGCGTGACGGGTGCAGCGAAGCTGAACGCGTTGAAGCTGGTGATCGTCCGCTCTGCCTTGCGGTTGCCATAGCGGCCGCCGACCTCGAACGACTTGAGGAACGGACCGTCGATCTTGAGCAGCGCGCTGCCCGCGAATGCATAGAGGCGATCGGTGTCCTTCTGCGGGACGATGTAGAAGCCCTCGAACGTGTTCGCGGCCGGATCGGTGTAGTTGGCGTTGGTCGAGAACGAGCCGACGTTCAGACCGTCGAGCTTGTAGCTGAGCGTCGTCGGCGTCGCGGTCGTGTTGCCGTTGTCGTCGAGACCCGAGTTGTTGAAGAAGCTCGACGCGCGCGAATAGGAGCCGTCCGCGGTCAGCGTGAGCTGGCCGATGTCCTTCTGGACGTTGCCGCCGAAGGTGTAGAGCTTGTCGAGGCGGTTCTCGTTCTGCTGGATCGTGCGCGTGCGGATGCCCGAGGCGTTGCCGCCGACGATCGTGTTGCCGATGACGGTCGGGTCGGTGATGTTGCTGCTAGTCTGCTGCAGGTTCTCAATCCGGATGCCGCGGCGGAACACGTCCGACTTGAAGCGCGAATAATAGCCGTCGAGCAGGACGCGGAACGTGTCGGTCGGCTCATACTGGATGCTGCCGAGCACGCCGTCGCGGGTTTCGTTGCCGCCCGACTGGACCGCCTCGAAGCCATAGCCGATCGCGTCGGCGCGGCCGTTGCTGTCGAGATCGCGGATCGCCGGGCTGCCGTTCTGGCCGGTGGCGGTATAGTCATAGCCGACGAAGCGCGTGGCCACGTTCGCCTGCTTCAGCCGCGCATAGCCGACCGCGAGGCCGAGCGTGTCGTCGAGCAGCTTGGTCTGGATCGAGGCGCTGCCGCGATAGCCGAACTCGCTGGCGTCGGGGTTCTGGCCGGCGCGGTCGTTATAGACGCCGCGGACGTTGACGCTGACGAGCGTCTTGCCGGGAATGCTGAGCGGACGCGCGGTGCTGAGCTCGACCTTGCCGGCGACGCCGCCCTCGATCTGCGACGCCTTGGGGCTCTTGTAGACCGCAGCCTGGTTGATGAGCTCGGAGGGATACTGGTCGAACTCGATGACGCGGTTGCCCGAGGTCGCGACCTGTTCGCGGCCGTTGAGCGTGGCGGAGACGAGATCCTGGCTGAGCCCGCGGATGTTGATCGCAGACGCCTGGCCGCCGGTACGCTGCGAGGTGACGCCGGGCAGGCGAGCGAGCGACTCGGCGATCGAGACGTCGGGCAGACGACCGATATCCTCGGCCGAGACGATCTCGGCGACGACGTCAAGGTTGCGCTTGACCGCGATCGACGAGCGCAGGCTGGCGCGGAAGCCGGTGACGACGATGTCGTCGGACGCGGTCTCGGTCGTCGCGGGCGTCTGGTCGGGCTGTGCGGCGGTCGGCTCGGGTGCCGATGGCGACGCGGACACGGCCTGGTCGGTCGGGGCGGCGACCTGCGCATCGGCGACCGATGCCGCGAACAGCGCGGCCGCGAGCGCGCCGCCGCTGGCCGAGAGGTTGAGGATATTATGGGCGGCAGATGCCGGGAAACGCTTCGACGTCGTCATGTTCAACTCCCCTGAACGTCCCGCTGCATCTTTCGCGCGCTGGACACTGTGTGGCGCTCCATTGGAATTCCGCCGGGCGAAAGCCAATCGATCGACATACGTATTCAATGCGGCCGTTTCGGCTGTGTCACCCAATTGCAACAGAGGGCGGCTGCCAATGCGTTGACGTCACGGCGTTTCTGGAGTGATGATCGACCGTGCCGCCGCCCGAGCGACCGCGAGAGGATCCCGTCTTGAGTGCCCAGCGAAAAGCCACGTCGTTCGACATCGCGCAGGCCGCGGGCGTGTCGCAGCCGACGGTGTCGCGCGCGCTGCGGGGAAGCCCGACGGTGAGCACCGCGACGCGCCAGCGGATCGAGGCGATCGCCAAGCAGCTCAACTATACCGTCGACCGCAGCGCATCGAACCTCCGCAGCGGCAAGACGCGAACGCTGGCGTTGCTGATCTTTCGCGATCCGACGCCCGACGAGACCGAGGTCAACCCGTTCTTCCTCGGCATGCTGGGGTCGATGATGGGGGCGTGCGCCGAGCACGGCTATGACCTGCTGGTGTCGTTCCAGAATTATTCGTCGGACTGGCATACCGATTACGAGGACAGCCACCGCGCCGACGGGCTGATCCTGCTCGGCTATGGCGACTATGCCGATTATCGCGCGCGGCTCGACCTGCTGGTCGCGCAGGGGACGCATTTCATTCGCTGGGGATCGGTCCAGCCCGACGAGCCCGGGCTGACCGTCGGGTGCGATAATGTCGCAGGTGGTGCCGTCGCGACACGCCACCTGATCGAGCGCGGATGCCGCCGGATCGCGTTCCTCGGCGATGCGACCGATCACTATCCCGAATTTCGCGACCGGCACCGCGGCTATGTCGAGGCGATCGCGGCGGAGGGGCTCGAGATCGATCCGCGGTTGCAGGTCGATGCGATCACCACCGAGGACGACGGTACGCGCGCGGCGCAGGCGCTGATCGCGCGCGGCGTGCCGTTCGACGGGATCGTGGCGGCGAGCGACCTGATCGCGCTGGCGGCGATGCGCGTGCTGGCGGGTGCCGGACTGATCGTGCCGCGCGACGTCGCGGTGATCGGGTTCGACGACATACCTGCGGCGAGCCTTGCGAACCCGCCGCTGACCACGGTGGCGCAGGACACGGTGCAGGGCGGGCGCAGGCTCGTCGAGATGCTGCTCGCGCGGATCGACCACCGGCCGGTGGCGAGCACGGTCCTGCCGACGACACTGGTCGTGCGTCGGTCGTCCGGCGTGCCGGTGGCGACGGAATTGGATGGGGATACGAATGCGGATACGAATGCGAATACGGGGACGGCATGACGCGTGAGAAACCCGTGCAGGGCTTTTGGGGCCTGTGGAACATCTCGTTTGGCTTTTTCGGTATCCAGATCGGCTTTGCGTTGCAGAACGCGAACGTCAGCCGGATCTTCCAGTCGCTCGGCACGTCGGTCGACGATCTCGCCTTTCTGTGGATCGCGGCGCCGCTGACGGGGCTGCTCGTCCAGCCGGTGATCGGGCATTACAGCGACCGGACCTGGGGCGTGCTGGGCCGGCGGCGACCTTATTTCCTCGCAGGGGCGATGCTCGCGACGGTCGCGCTGCTGGCGATGCCCAATGCGCCCGTGCTATGGGTCGCGGCGGCGTTGCTGTGGATGCTCGACGGGTCGCTCAACGTCGCGATGGAGCCGTTCCGCGCGTTCGTCGGCGACATGCTGGGCAGTCGGCAGCGGACCGCGGGCTATGCGTTCCAGACGGGGTTCATCGGCGCGGGCGCGGTGATCGGGAGCCTGGCGCCGATGATCCTCACCGACATATTCCAGGTTGCGAACACCGCGCCTGCGGGGGGGATCCCGCCCTCGGTGCAATATGGCTTCTATATCGGCGCGCTCGCGCTGTTCTTCGCGGTGCTGTGGACCGTCCTCACGACGCGCGAATATTCGCCCGCGCAGATGGCGGCGTTCACCGACGAGAGCCCGGTGCGCGACGAGGCGGTCGTCCCGTCGCGGGCGCGGCTGGCGCCGGTGTGGATCGCGCTCGGGGCGATCGTGATCGCCGCGGTGTCGCGCTTCGGGCTCGACAAGCCGGTCTATCTGCTGGGTGGCGGGCTGATCGCGTTCGGGGCCGCGTTGCTGGTCAGTGCCGCGCTGGTGCGATCGGGGCGCGCGTCGAACGTGCTCAGCCAGATCGTCGGCGATCTCGGCAGCATGCCGGGCACGATGAAGCGGCTTGCGCTGGTCCAGTTCTTCACCTGGTCGGCGCTGTTCATCATGTGGATCTACACCACGCCGATCGTCACGCAGCACGTGTTCGGGACCACCGACACGACCAGCGCCGCGTATAACGAGGGGGCGAACTGGGTCGGCGTGCTGTTCGCGGTCTACAACGGCGTGGCGACGCTGTGGGCGTTCGTGATGCCGTGGCTGGCGGCGCGGATCGGGCGGCGCGATGCGCATATCGTCGGGCTGCTGAGCGGCGCGGCGGGGTTTGCCTCGTTCCTCGTCATCCGCGATCCGCTGATGCTGATCGGGTCGATGGTGCTCATCGGGATCGCCTGGTCGTCGATCCTGACGATGCCCTATGCGATGCTGTCGAACGCGCTGCCGCAGGGCAAGCTCGGCGTCTATATGGGGCTGTTCAACATCTTCATCGTGCTGCCGCAGCTGATCGTGTCGTCGGTGATGGGGCAGGTGGTGCGGACGTTCTTCCCGGGCGATCCGGTCTGGGCGATGCTGATCGCTGCGGGGGTGATGGCGGTGGCCGCGCTGGCGATGCTGCGCGTGGGGCGCGACGCGTGACCCTCCCCTCGGGCGGGGGAGGATCAGCGGGTCAGCCGCCGAACCCGCCGCGGCCGCCGAAGCCGCCGCCGAACCCGCCGCGCGAGATGACCGAGCTGCGGGTCTGGACCCGTGCGGGCGCGCGCGCGGTGGTGGGGGTGAACGCGTCCGAGCCGACGCGCGTGCGGCCGGTGACATAGTCGCGGCTGATACGCCCGCCCGCGCCGCCGTAATAATTGCCCGCGCGATCGCGGTACATCGGCGCGCCGCGATAGCCATAGCCGCCGTTGAGCGCCTGACCGATGATGAAGCCGGTGAGCAACGGCGTGAAGAAGCTGCCGCCGCTGCCGTTGTTGCGCGGTTCGCATTGCGCCGCGCCGAACTGCTCCTCGCAGGTCTGCTTGTCCTCGAACCGCGGTGCGGTCTTGGCGGCGTCGGTCTTGGCCTGTTCGAACGCGGCGTCGCACTGGACCGCGGGGATCGCGCCCGCCGAGCGGCACTCGGCGACCGAGGTGTAGCTCTGCGCATCGACGGGCTTGCCGCCGACATCACCGTCGCACGCGGTCAGCGAGATCCCCGATCCCGCGATCAGGCCGGTGAGGACGATCGAGCTGGAACGCTTCATGTCTTTGCCTCTCAGTTCGTCATGCACGCGGCGTTGAGGATGCCGACGCACAGCGAGATGCTCGCCATATAGGTCGCGGCGGCGATGTCGCCGCGGACGATCCGGTCGTGGATGTCGCGCATCACGAGCCGGCGCACGACGAGCGCGGCGATGATCTGGATCACGCCCGCAAGCACCGCCCACACCGCGAATTCGACGAGGCTGACGGTATGCGTCAGCGCGGACGCGAGCGGCAGGACATAGCCCAGCAACGCCGCGCCGAGCGTGATCGCCGCAGCGGTATTGCCGTCGCGGATCAGCGCCTTCTCATTGTACGGCGTGGTCGCTTGGAAGATGATCTTGAACGCGATCGTGAAGAGACCCGCCGCGACGAACGCGATCAGAAAGGCTCCCACGCTGGCGCCGAAGCCGTAATAATCGAACATCTGCTATCCCCGAAGCCATTGGTGCGATGCTAGGCGCGGAATTCGCCGAGTTCCAGTGCCATGCCCAGCATGATCTCGAACGAGACGTCGCCCGCCTCGTTCTCCTGGTCGATCGCCAGCAGCAGCTCGCGCCCGTCCTCGCCCGGCAGGTCGCGGCCGAACAGCATGCAGGTCTGGAAGATGCGGCGGTCGACGATGCCGTCGCGGTCGTCGTGAATGTCCTCCCAGAAGGTCACCGGTTCCTGCTCGCTCGCCTCGGGGCCGAACCAGACGCGGTCATAGTCGGGGAGGCCCTCGGCGGTGAAGCTGCGCGCCTTGAGCCGCGTCTTCCACGCCGGACGCTGGGCGGCGGAGGAGGGGTAGGCGCTGTCCCAGGGCGCGAAGATCGTGACGTCGGTGACGTCCTGCCCGGCGCGGTCGTTCGAGACCGCCTGGAACATGATGTCGTCATCGGTGTAGAAGCGGTGGACGAACCCGCCCTCGTTGAGGTCGACCAGACCCTGCGCGACGATCACGAGCGTGTCGCGGTCGAACGGGAACAGCAGTTCGTCCCCGAACCGGCGCCACGCGAGCGGATCGACCGTCACCGTGCGGCCGAGCGTGACGTTGCGGATGACGGGGAGCTCGGTTCCCTCAAGCGGTTGCTTGCGGCCGAACAGGCGATCGAACATGCAATCCTCGCTTCTGTGTTGGCGGCCTGCATAGGGCAAAGCGGGGAGGGGCGCAAAGGGCGGCGGGGTTGGTGTTTCCTGTCAGTCCGCCTTTTCCGTCATCCTGACGAAAGTCAGGATCCAGGGTTACGATGCGGTGCGCCTGGTTACTCTGGATCCTGACTTTCGTCAGGATGACGGGGTGGGGACGGCGGAGTGGGGAGGATGACGGAGTGGGGAGGATGCCGCCGCTTTCGCGAGCGAACGGCATAGCAAGGGTTCGCGACACGTCCTATGTGGGCGGGAGAGACACGAACGGGAGTTTCTGCTTTGACCGACACCTGGACCGTCCGCAGCCTGAAGGCCGCGCTCGATACGTCCGAGCCCGCCAAGACGGGTGAGTTGACCGCGCGGATCGTCGAGGGGGCCGATCCGATCCTGCTCGTCACGATGCACGAGCATGGCGACCTCGAACTGTTCGTCAACGTCAGCGAGGCGCAGATCTCGGCCTCGACCTTGCTCTGGCCGTGCGACGAGCAGGAAGACCAGAATGCGTTCAACGCGTTCCTGCTCAAATCGCAAAAGCTCGTGCCGCTGTCGAACTTCGGGATCGGCAGCGTCGAGGGGCGCGACTATTACGAACTGTTCGGCGAGCTCGCGACGTCGAGCCGGCTCGACACGATAGTGATCGAGCTGCGCACGCTCGCCGAGAACGCGATCGATGCGGCCACCGACCTGCGCAACGCGCAGATCCCCGCCGCCTGACCTGAAGAATCATACGGAGAGACTGGCATGGCCATCTGGAGCAAGATTTTCACCCTCGGTCGGGCCGGCGCGCATGAAGCCGGCGCGGCGGTCGTCGACGCGAACGCATTGCGGATCCTCGACCAGGAGATCCGCGACGCGGACAAGGCGCAAGGGAAAGCGCGCGACGATCTCGCCGGGCTGGTCGCCCGCCGTCGCATCCTCGAAACCGAGGTCGAGAGCTTCCGCGCGCAGGCCGCGAAATACGAGGCCTCGGCGCGGATCGCGGTCGAGAAGGGTAATATGGACCTTGCGCGGCAGGTCGCGCAGCGGATCGCGGATCTCGAACAGGACATCGCGCTGAAGAGCCCGCAGGTCGAGGACATGCGCGCCGCCGAGGAACAGATCCACACCGCGGTCGCGCAGACCGACCGCAAGATCGAGCAGCTCCGCCGTGAGGTCGAGGTCGTCAAGGTCAACGAGTCGGTGCAGAAGGCGCAGGCGACGGTCGCGTCGGGCAGCATGGGCGCGGGCAACAAGCTCGGCTCCGCGGCGGACAGCCTTGCGCGGATCCGCGAGCGGCAGGCGATCCGCGGCGAGCGGATCAAGGCGGCGGGCGAGCTGGAGGATCGGCGCACCGGCGCGGATCTCGACGAGAAGCTGCGCCAGGCGGGGATCCTGCCGGGCCAGTCATCCGCGGACGACGTGCTCGCGCGGCTGACCGCGCCCAAGACCGACCAGCTCGGCCAGACGCTGCGGATCGAGCAGCGCGACGACAGCAAGACGCAGGACAACTGATGCGCCGGATCGCGGTCGACCCGCGCGGCGACTGGCGCGAACGGGCCGACGCGATCGGGTTCGTCTATCACGGCACGGCGGTGGGCGACGCGATCGAACCCTATTGGGACGAGAGCGCCGCCTATGCCTTCACGCTGGCGGAGATCGAAGAGGATCTCGAACCCGCCGCCGAACAGATGCACGCGATGTGCCTCGAACTGGTCGACGAGGTGGTGCGCGACCAGCAATTGATGGAACGGCTCGCGATCCCGCGCGAGCAGTGGAATTATGTCGCCGAGACGTGGCGGACGCGCCAGCCGTCGCTTTATGGCCGGTTCGACTTCGCCTATGACGGGACGGGGCCGGCCAAGCTCTACGAATATAACGCGGACACGCCGACATCGGTGTTCGAATGCGCGACGTTCCAGTGGATGTGGCTCGAGGACCTGCTCGCGAGCGGGGCGATGCCGGCGGGGACCGACCAGTTCAACAGCCTGTTCGACAAGCTGCGCGAGAGGTTCCGCGCGCTGTTCCCGAGCGGCGGCTTCGTCCATTTCGCCGCCGACGCGACCGCGATCGAGGACCGTCAGACGGTGCGGTTCTTCGAGGATCTGGCGAGCCAGGTCGGGATCGAGCCCAAGTTCGTCGAGATGAAGGATATCGGCCTCGCCGCGGATGGCCGGTTCGTCGACCCCGAAGGCTTCGAAGTGCAGGCGGCGTTCAAGCTCTATCCGTGGGAGTTCATGCTGCGCGAACCCTATGCGCCGAACCTGTCGCGCGCGGAAGTGCGCTGGATCGAGCCGGCGTGGAAATCGATCCTGTCGAACAAGGGTATCCTGCCGCTGCTCTGGGAGCGGCATCCCGGGCATCCGAACCTGCTGCCGGCGTATTTCGACGGCGATCCGGCGGCGACGATCCTCGGGCCGCGCCATGTCCGCAAGCCATTATTCTCGCGCGAGGGGGCCAATGTCGAGATCGTCGGCGGGGAGGGCGGCACGCCCGCCATTCTCGATCAGGGCTATGGTGCGGAAGGGGCGATCCTCCAGGCCTATGCGCCGCCGCCGGTGTTCGACGGGCGGCATCCGGTGATCGGGGCGTGGATCGTCGGCAACGAAGCCGCGGGGATCGGCGTTCGGGAGGATGAGACGGTGGTGACGCGCAACATGGCGCGCTTCGTCCCGCATATCATCGAGGCGAATGATGACTGACGTACGCGAACTGCCCCCGTTGCCGCCGATCGAACGGCTGGTCGAACTGATGTTCGATGCCGCGCGGATGGGGCGGGACGAGATGATCCCCGCGCTGCTGCAGGCGGGGGTCGATATCGAGGTGACCGATGCGCGGGGGTACACCCCGCTCGTGCTGGCGAGCTATAATGCGCAGGAGTCGACGACGCGGCTGCTGCTCGACGCGGGCGCGCGGGTCGATGGCGATCCGGCGAGCACCGCCAATACCGCGCTGATGGGGGTGTGCTTCAAGGGCTATACGCCGATCGCGCGGATACTGATCGCGGCGGGGGCGGACGTGAACCGGCGCAACGGCGTCGGGCAGACCGCGCTGATGATGGCGGCTCTGTTCAACCAGGGGGCGATCATCGACCTGTTGATCGAGCAGGGTGCGGACCCGGCGGTGATCGATGCGGCGGGGAACAGCGTGGCGTCGCTTGCGATGTCGCAGGGGAATGCGGCGCTGGCTGCGCGGTTTGCCGAGGGTTCGCACGGGGTGGGATCCGCCAGCTAACCTCGTCATCCTGACGAAGATGAAGGCGCTCCAAACTCCGTCATCCTGACGAAAGTCAGGATCCAGAGCCACAAGGGTGCCGCCCGTTACTCTGGATCCTGACTTTCGTCAGGATGACGGGGAGGGGGTGTGGATCCTGACTTTCGTCAGGATGACGGGTGGGTTTGACCGTCTTCGTCCGCGTGCGTCTGGGGGAGGACCGCGCCGACATGCGTCTGGCCGCGGGCTTCAGCGAGGCGCATCTGGCGCTCGCGTTCGGCGTAGCCGGCGCGCTGCACCTCGTCGCGGGCGTCGTGGCAGGCGGGGCAGCTGATGCCCTCGACATAGAGCGGCGAGGCGCGGTCGGTGGCGCTGACGGGCATGCGGCAGGCGTGGCAGAGACCGTGCGTGCCGGGCGCAAGGCCGTGGCCGACCGCGACGCGCTGATCGAAGACGAAGCATTCGCCCTCCCACAGGCTCTCCGCCTCGGGCACGGTTTCGAGATATTTGAGGATGCCGCCCTTCAGGTGATAGACGTCGTCCAACCCTTCCGCTTTCAGGAACGCGGTCGATTTCTCGCAGCGGATCCCGCCGGTGCAGAACATCGCGATTCTTGGCGGCGGGCCGTCGCCGACCAGTTCGTCGCGGTGCTCGCGGAACCAGGCGGGGAAGTCGCGGAAGCTGCGCGTCTTCGGGTCGAGCGCGCCGGCAAAGCTGCCGACCGCGACCTCATAATCGTTGCGCGTGTCGATCACGATCGTGCCCGGATCGGCGATCAGCGCGTTCCAGTCGGCGGGGTCGACATAATGGCCGACGTCTTCGAGCGGGTCGATATCGGGCTCGCCCATCGTCACGATCTCGCGCTTGAGCCGGACCTTCATCCGGTGGAACGGCATCGTCGCCGCGCGCGAATCCTTGACCTCGAGATCGGCACAGCCGGGCAGCGTGCGGATATGTGCGAGCACCGCGTCGATCCCGTCGTCGGTCCCCGCGATCGTCCCGTTGATCCCCTCGTTCGCCAGCAGCAAAGTCCCCCTGACGCCGTTGGCGCAGCAGAGCTGCGCGAGAGGGGGCTTGATCGCCGCGAGATCCGAAAGGCGCGTGAAGCGATAGAGCGCGGCGACGCGGATCGGGGCGTCGTCGGGGGAAGCCTGGCGGGGGGCGTCGGAAGGGGGCGTCATTACGCAGGAACGTCCAGAACGAGGGGCGGTGGGCCTGACGCGAGCCGGCGTTGCCGCCTCAGAAATTCGCGTAGTTGCCGAGCAGCGTCTCGATGCTGGAAAGACCCTGCGCGGTCAACTGGATCGTTCGCCCGGTTTCCTCGGGATGGTCGAGCAGCTGCTTGCCCGTCAGCGCCGCGATCCAGCGGGCGACGCGCGGCGTGTCCATCCGCGTGCGGTCGGCGATCTCCTCGGCATCGATGAGGCGGCCTTCCGCCTCCGCCAGATAGACCTGGACGAGGATCAGCCACGCATGGTCGCCGAACAGATCGTCCCCGAGATGCGCGCGGCGCTTCTGCAGCATCACGTCGACATTGGCCGCGACCGTCCAGAGCCGGTCGGGCATGATGCCGTCGCCCGTGGTCAGGATCGAAGCGGTATCGGGCACATACAGGGTGCCGACGAGACGGCCTGCGTCGATGCCGCGGCCGAGACGCGAGACCTGGAGATCGACGCAGATTGGCGCGGCGTCGGGGATCAGATAGCGTTTGCGGACCCGTATCGGGCCATCGTCGGGGCCGAGACGCCGGATCATCTCGACGTTTCGGGTCCGGTCGTCGGGATGCGTGATCTCCGCGAACGATCGACCGATGAGTTCGCTTTCGCACCGCTGAAGCAGTGCTTCGACCGCGGAGTCCATAGACAGCAGAACACCGTTCTGGTCCGACATCGAATGGCCGACGAGCTGCAGCTTGGTTCCTCCGGTTACGTGCGCATGCCGGATACCATACGTTTCAGACGCGGTTCCGGATGCATCGCCGAGCATGGTTTCAGCTCGTCACGAAGCCGAGGCCGGCCTTGGCGATCAGCCGGTCGCGCAGCGTCGCGCCGAGCAGCGCGCCGGGCGTCCAGATGCCGCCACGCGTCGTGTCGTCCTCGACGAGGCACAAGGCGGTTTCGGCAATCATCTTGCTGGTCGATCCATAACCGGGATCGCGGTCGCCGGTGACGACGGTGTCGATCCGCGCCCCATCGGGCATGATGCCGACGAAAAGGATGTCGTAATGGCCTGCGTCGCGTTCGGCCTTTGACGGGCCTTCGCCGGGTTTTGGGCCCTTGTCGCCCGCGAACGGGTTGAACCTGGCGATCGCCTCGGCGGCCGCCTTGCCGATGTCGCCGAGCCCGGCGACCATCATCTCGTCATAGACGAAGTCCGCGCCATAGGCCTCTCGGAGCAGCACGTTCGTGCGATGGACGTTCTTGGTGTTGATCGGCGCCATCACGAACGGGGCGACCCAGGCCTGCAACGTCGCGTCAAATTCGGGGATGAGCCCGGTCGGCTGGTGCGCGCCGGTAAATCCGGGCGTGAGCGCAAACGGGCTGGTCAGGAGCCGGACGATCGCGGGATCGCGCGCGGCGGCGGCGAGCGTCGCCTTGAGGCTCGCGGCGGTGCCGCCCGAGAAGGTGCCCTGCATGCTGCGAACGCGCCCCTTCACGCGCGGCGCCGGCCTGCCGTAGCGCGCCTTTGCCGCCTCCTGGAGCGTCAGCACGCCGAGATCGAAGGGGATGCTGTCGAACCCGCAAGAGAAGACGATCCGCGCGCCGGTGCGCCTGGCTTCGGCCTCGTGCGCGTCGATCATGTGGCGCATCCATGCGGGCTCGCCGCAGAGATCGACATAGCCGGTGCCGGTCGCGGCGCAGGCGGCGACGAGTTCGGACCCGTAGAGCTGATAGGGGCCGACCGTCGTGATCACCACGGTCGCGCGTTCGACCATCGCGCGCAGGCTTGCCGGATCGTCCGAGTCGGCGGTGATCAGCGGCGTGTCGGCCGGGGCGCCGATCAGCGCGCGAACCTCCTCCAGCTTGCCGAGCGAACGCCCGGCTATCGCCCAGCGCACCCCGGTCGGATAGGTCTGCGCGAGATGTTCGGCGACGAGCCGGCCGGTGAACCCCGTTGCGCCATAGATGACGACGTCGAACTCGCGCATATCCGTCTCCTGTTGTGCGGGGTTTCCCGTTTCGCCGCGATTTTGCCCGTGCCCGCGCTGCACCGCAAGCGAAACGCGACCGCGGCGCGCGGCTCGCCAAGGGCCCGCCGATCTGCAATCATCCGAAAATGGCATCGGATCATGGCATCGTCGCGTTCATCCTCGAGCAGATCGCGAGCGCGGGCGATGTCCGCGCGCGGCCGATGTTCGGCGAATACGGGCTCTATTGCGACGACAGGATGGTCGCGATGGTCTGCGACGACCAGCTTTTCGTCAAGCCGACGCCGGGTGGTCGTGCCTATGTGAGCGCGGGCGCCGATGCGGGCGCGGTCGACGAGGCACCGCCCTATCCGGGGGCAAAGCCGTGCCTGCTGATCGACGCCGATCGCTGGGACGATGCCGACTGGCTCGCCGGACTTGTCCGCATCTCGGCGGCGGAAATCCCGCTGCCCAAGCCCAAGACGCCCAAACCTAAGGCGCCCAGGACGCCGAAGCCTAGGCCGCCTCGTTGAACTGGAGGCTCGCGAGCCGGGCATAGAGCCCGCTGTTGGTCATCAGCGACCCGTGCGAGCCCTCCTCGACGATCTGCCCGTCGTTCATGACGATGATCCGCTCGGCGGCGCGGACGGTCGCGAGGCGGTGCGCGATCACGAGCGTCGTGCGGTTCGCCATCAGCCGTTCGAGCGCCTCCTGGACGAGCCGCTCGCTCTCCGCGTCGAGCGCGCTCGTTGCCTCGTCGAGCAGGAGGATCGGCGCGTCGCGAAGCAGCGCGCGTGCGATCGTGACGCGCTGGCGCTGCCCGCCGGAGAGGCGCGCACCGCCCTCGCCGAGAAAGGTGTCGAGCTTGTCGGGGAGCTTGTGCAGGAATTCGGCGGCATTGGCGGCCTCGGCCGCGGCCCAGAGCCGGTCGTCGGTCGCCGACCAGTCGCCATAGCGCAGATTGTCGCGCGCCGATGCGCCGAAGATCACCGTGTCCTGCGGCACCATCGCGATCCGCGACCGCACCTCCGCCGGGTCGGCATCGCGCAGGTCGACGCCGTCGAGCATGACGCGGCCTGCATCGGGATCGTAGAAGCGCTGGACGAGCTGGAACAACGTGGTCTTGCCCGCGCCCGACGGACCGACGACCGCGACCGTCTCGCCGGGCTTTACGTCGAGCGAGAAGCCGTTGAGCGCGGCGACGTCGCGTCGCGTGGGGTAGTGGAAGCGGACATCGTCGAACACGAGCGCACCGACCGCGGGCTGCGGAAGCGCGCGCGGTTGTGCGGGCGTCGCGATCTCAGGCCGTTCGCGGAGCAGCTCGGACAGCCGCCCGGCGGCGCCCGCACCGCGGAGCAGGTCGCCATAGACTTCGGTCAGCGCGCCGAACGCGCCCGCAACGATCCCGCCGGTGAGGACGAACGCGGCGATCGCGCCGCCGCTGATCCGTCCGGCGGCGACGTCGATCGCGCCCTCCCAGAGCACCAGCGTGATCGAGCCGAAGACGAGCCCGATGACGATCGCGGTCATGACGGCGCGAAGCAGGATGCGCGCGCGCGCCGCGGCGAAGGTATCGCTGACGGCCTTGGCAAAGCGTGCCGCCTCGCGGTCTTCCTGGCCGAACGCCTGCACGACCTTCATCGCGCCGAGCGTTTCGGTGGCGATCGCGCCGACATCGGCGATCCGGTCCTGCGAGGTGCGCGAATGGTTGCGGACGCGTTTGCCGAGCAGCGCGATCGGCAGGATGATCAGGGGGATGCCGACCATCAGCAGCCCCGCGAGCTTCGGCGAGATCGCGAACAGATAGATCAGGCCGCCGATCCCGGTAAAGGTGTTGCGCAGCGCGATCGACGCGGTGCTGCCGACGACCTGTTCGATGAGCGCGGTGTCGGAGGTCAGCCGCGACGCGATCTCGGACGGGCGGTTCTCCTCGAAGAAGCGCGGGGTGAGCCGGAGCAGGTGCCGCTGCACGTCGGTCCGGATGTCCGCGACGACGCGTTCGCCGAGCCATGACACGTAGTAGAAGCGGACCGCGGTCGCGAGCGCGAGCACGACCACGATCATCAGCAGGTAATGGAACGAGGTCCCGACCGACCCGCTCGCGCCGGGGCCGAAGCCGCGGTCGATGACGCGCTTGAACCCGTAGGGAATGCCGATCGTCGCCGCCGAGGTCGTCATCAACGCGAGCCCTGCGATCGTGATCTGGCGCGGATAGGCGACGGCGTGGCGCCATACCATTGCGAGGTCGCCGATCCGGCGGGGCGTTTTGTCTTCGGGTGTCGGCTTGGCCATGCCGACCGCCTAGCAGCGGCACGATTACCACTCAATGACGGCCGTCGTGCCCGCCGATCGGCTATAAGACATGAAACCTGCCGCGTGGATGGCGGATGTGACCCGATCCGGGAGCCGGCGCCGATAGTGCATCGCAGGGCATTTGCATTACGCGGGCAAGCGCCCATAATGGAGCAAAGGATACCGCATGCTCTATGATGCTTATGAATTCCAGCGCTCGATGCTGTCGAGTGCCAGTAAAATGGCGAGTTTCGGCGCAGATATGCTCAACAATTCGGCAAACCCGTTCGCCTATTTAGGCGGCGGGGCGGTCGTTGCGTCGGCGCTCGAGGTGTTCGCACATGCGAATGCGACTCGCGGAAAGCCCGAGTTCGGGCTCGATCGGACCGAGATCGACGGACGCGAGATCGCGGTCCGCGAGGAGATCGTGCTGCGCAAGGATTTCGGGCAGCTCAAGCGGTTCGTGCGGACCGATGCGGAGGGCGTCGTCCAGACGGGGCCGAAGCTGCTGATCGTCGCGCCGATGTCGGGGCATTATGCGACGCTGTTGCGCGGTACGGTCGAGCGGATGCTGCCGTCGGCGGATGTCTACATCACCGACTGGCGCGACGCGCGGCAGGTGCCGGCATCGGCGGGGCGGTTCGATCTCGACGATTATATCGATTATTTGATCGCGTTCCTCGAGACGATCGGCGCGAACGAGGATGACGGCGGGCTGCACATGCTCGCGGTCTGCCAGCCCTCGGTTCCGTGTCTCGCCGCGGCCGCGGTCATGAGCGCGGACAACCACCCCTGCCGGCCAAAGACGCTGACGATGATGGGCGGGCCGATCGATACGCGCGAGGCGCCGACCGCGGTCAATACGCTCGCCACCGAGCGGCCGCATGCGTGGTTCGAGCAGAATGTCATCGCCACCGTCCCGGGCAATTACCTGGGTGCGGGACGCAAGGTCTATCCGGGGTTCCTGCAGCTCGCGGGGTTCATGTCAATGAATCTTGGCAACCACATGGTCTCGCATTGGGAGATGTATAAGCATCTCGTCCAGGGCGACGGCGAGAGTGCGGCGGCGAGCCAGGCGTTTTACGAGGAATATCGCTCGGTCTGCGACATGACCGCCGAGTTCTATCTGCAGACGATCGACGTGGTGTTCCAGAGCCATGCGCTGCCGCGCGGCACGATGATGCACCGCGGCAAGCCGATCGACGTGGGCGCGATCACCGACGTCGCGTTGCTGGCGATCGAGGGGGAGCGGGATGACATTTCGGGGCTCGGGCAGACCAAGGCAGCGCTGAAGCTTGCCACCGCGTTGCCCGAGGACAAGAAGCGGTATTTGATGGCCGATGGTGCGGGCCATTATGGGATCTTCAACGGGTCACGCTGGCGCACGATCATCGCGCCGGTCGTCGAGGAGTTTATCACCGCGCACGGGTGATCGGTGCGTGTTGCCGGCGGACTACTCCGCGCCGTTACCTCGGCGAAGGCTGGGTATCCCTGTTGTCAGGCCTGTCGGCCCGAACCGGGAGATCCCAGCTTTCGCTGGGATGACGGGGTAGGGGGTTAAACGGAAGGGATATGCGGGCGCGGGTGAGTGTGTGACCCCGCCCGCGCCCTCTTCATGCCGTCAATTTTAGCCGATCGAGTCGACGACTGCGTGGCTGCTCGACTCGCTCGACGTAATCGTGCCGCCGAACAGCATCTTGACGCGGCCGGTCAGCGAGATGTCGGTTTCCCACAGCTCTGCGCTGTCGATGTCGAAGCGGAGCAACGTCAGGTTGGGATCTTCCTTGCCGCCGGGAAACCATGCCTCGACCTGGTTGTTCCACAGCTTGTCGATCTGCGTGCGGTCGTTCATCTGCGACACGGTGCCGGCCATGCACGCGAAGAAATCATGACCCTTGCCGACGAACTGCGCCATCGCGTCGCCGCCCTTCGCGATCCGGTTGTCGCGGCCCGCGAAGAAGAACAGCACGTTGGGCTGATCGTCATCGATCTGCGCGGTCATCGGCTCGGAATGCGCGCCGTCGGTCAGGCCGATCATCACGAACGGGCTCGACTTGAGCTTTTCGATAAACTTGTGTGCGACTTCCTGGGGGGTGTCCTTGTCGGCCATCATCGATCTCCTGTGGATTTGGATTGCGACCATGAACGGGTGGAGCGGGGGATGGTTGCGGCCCCCGCTCGCCGAAGATTACAGGACTTCGAACAGGCCGGCCGCACCCATGCCGCCGCCGACGCACATCGTCACGACGACATGCTTCGCACCGCGACGCTTGCCCTCGATCAGCGCATGCCCGGTCGCGCGCGCGCCGGTCATGCCATAGGGGTGACCGATCGAGATCGCGCCGCCGCTGACGTTGAGCAGTTCGTCGGGGATGCCGAGCGTGTCGCGGCAATAGAGGACCTGGACCGCGAACGCCTCGTTCAGCTCCCACAGGCCGATATCGTCCATCTTGAGGCCGAACCGCTTGAGTAGCTTGGGAATCGCGACGACCGGGCCGATCCCCATCTCGTCGGGTTCGGTGCCGCCGACCGCCATGCCGATATAACGGCCGAGCGGCTGCAGCCCGCGCTGCGACGCGATCTTCTCCTCCATCAGCACCGAGGCGGACGACCCGTCGGACAGCTGGCTGGCATTGCCCGCGGTGATCGTCATGTCGGGGCCCATCACGGGCTTGAGCGACTGGAGCCCCTCCAGCGTGGTGTCGGCGCGGTTGCCCTCGTCGCGCGCGATCGTCACCTCCTTGTAGGTGACGTCCTTCGTCTCCTTGTTGACGATCGCCATGTTCGCGGTGACCGGCACGATCTCCGCATCATAATAGCCCGCGGCCTGCGCGGCGGCGGTACGCTGCTGCGACTGGAGGGCGTAGGCGTCCATTGCGTCGCGCGAGATGCCGTAGCGCTTGGCGACGATTTCGGCGGTCTGGAGCATCGGCACGTAGACGTCGCGGTGCATCGCGATCAGCTCGGGATCGGGGGCGACGCGCATCTGCGGCGTCTGGACAAGGCTGATGCTCTCGACCCCGCCGCCGATGGTGATGTCCATCTGGTCGGTGATGATCTGCTTGGCGGCGGTGGCGATCGCCATCAGCCCGCTCGCGCACTGGCGGTCGAGCGACATGCCGCTGACCGTCGTCGGCAGCCCCGCGCGGAGCAGCGAGGTGCGCGCGATATTGCCCGCCTGGTGACCCTGCTGGAGCGCGCAACCGAAGACGACGTCGTCGACTTCGCCGCCGTCGATCCCGGCGCGCTCGACTGCGGCCTTGATCGAATGCGAAGCGAGCGTCGGCGCGGGGGTGTTGTTGAAGGCGCCGCGATAGGCGCGGCCGATCGGGGTGCGCGCGGTGGAGACGATGACGGCTGAACGCATGGGTTTGCTCCTCTTCTTCACTCCCCTCCGCATGCGGGAGGGGGTGGGGGTGGGCGCCCGGCCAAACCGGGCAAAACATTCGTGGAGAGCGGCAGCCCACCCCCCGGCCCCCTCCCGCAAGCGGGCGGGGGAGCAGTATCAAACGAAAACCTGGCTGATCCATTCGGCGATCAGGGCGGGCTTGTCCTGGCCCTCGATCTCGACCGCGAAGCTGTTGGTCTGCTGCCACTGGCCGGGGCGTTTCTCGTCGAACGACAGCAGCTTGAAGCGGCCGCGGACCTTCGAGCCCGAGCGGACGGGCGTGAGGAACCGCACCGAATTGCCGCCGTAATTGACGCCCATCTTCGCGCCCTCGATCTTCGGCGCGTCGGGAATCTTCGACGACAAAAGCGGCATCAGCGAGAGCGTGAGGAAGCCGTGCGCGATCGTGCCGCCGAACGGCGTCTGCGCGGCGCGGGCGGGATCGACATGGATGAACTGGTGGTCGCCGGTCGCGTCGGCGAACTTGTCGATCATGGCTTGCGTGACCTCGACCCAGTCGGACAGCGTCTCGGTACCGATCCGCTTCTGCATCTCGGCGGTGCTGATCGTCGACACGGCATTCCCCTCCAAGCCTGTTTGGCGCTAAGCGCTGCGACGTCTCTAGGCGTACAGGCTGGCCGACCGCAAGCCTCACCCAACCGGAAGCTGGAAAATGTCGACTGCCGTAACGTCCAATGCCCGTAACACCATGGCAAAGCTGTATCGGGCGAGCGAACCCGATGTTCTAAAACCGCTGCTGGAGCGTGCCGCGCTCGATTCGGATTCGCGCGAGCGGGTGATGGGGCATGCGCTCGGGCTGCTCGCCGATCTGCGCGCGGCGCAGAGCAAGGGGTGGGTGAACCAGTTCCTCCAGGAATATCGGCTGAATTCGTCCGAGGGCGTCGCGCTGCTGAGCCTTGCCGAGGCGTTCCTGCGCGTGCCCGATCCCGAGACGGCGGACCTGCTGATCGCGGACAAGCTGGGCGATGCCGACTGGCGTGCGCATGCGGGCAAGTCGAACTCGAAGCTCGTCAATTCGGCGACCTGGGGGCTGGTGGTCGGCCGCGTGCTGGTCGGCGAGGGTGCGACCGGGCCGCTGCGCCGGCTGATCAGCCGCGCGGGCGAGCCGTTCGTGCGCCAGGCGGTGGGTGCCGCGATGAAGATGATGGGCGAAATCTTCGTGATGGGCCGGACCATCGACGAGGCGATGAAGCGGATGCGGCGGCCCGAGAACAAGGGGTTCACCGCGAGCTTCGATATGCTCGGCGAGGCGGCGCGGACGCATGCCGATGCGCAGCGCTATTTCCAGGCCTATGTCGGCGCGGTCGACGCGGTCGGGCGCGATCCCGCGGCGGGGCATTCGATCTCGGTCAAGCTGTCGGCGCTCCACCCGCGCTACGAGGTCGCGCGGTGGAGCGAGTGCGTGCCCGCGCTGACCGAGATGCTCGAGGCGCTGGCGGTGCAGGCGGCGTCGAAGGGGATCGCGCTGACCGTCGATGCGGAGGAGTCCGAGCGGCTCGAGATGAGCCTCGACATCATCGGCACGGTCGCCGGGCTGCCGTCGCTCAAGGGCTGGGACGGGTTCGGCATGGCGGTGCAGGCGTATGGCAAGCGCGCGCGGCCGGTGATCGCATGGGCGAACGGGCTCGACCGGATCATGAACGTGCGGCTGGTCAAGGGCGCGTACTGGGACAGCGAGATCAAGCGGACGCAGGTCGAGGGGCTGGCGGACTATCCGCTGTTCACGCGCAAGGCGGCCACCGACGTGTCGTATCTGGCGGTCGCCAAGGACATGCTGGCGGCGGAGAATATCCGGCCGGCGTTTGCGAGCCACAATGCGCTGACGGTCGCGACGATCATGGAATGGGCGGGCAACAGCCGCGATTTCGAGTTCCAGCGGCTGCACGGCATGGGCGACGGGCTGTATGAGCGGCTGGTGCAGGAGAATGGCTATCACTGCCGCGTCTATGCGCCGGTCGGCGGGCACCGCGACCTGCTGGCGTATCTCGTCCGGCGGCTGCTGGAGAATGGCGCGAATTCGAGCTTCGTGCACCAGCTGGCGGACGAGCGGCTGACCGAGGGGGAGATTCTCGCGGATCCGGTGGCGAAGATCGCCGCGGTGGGCGGCAAGCGGCATCCGAGCATTCCGTTGCCGGTCGATCTGTTCGGGGCGGGCGGGCACCGGAATTCGGCGGGGCTCGACCTGAGTGACGTGGATACGCTGGCGGCGACCGTGAAGGTCGTGAACTCCCCCCTCCCGCAAGCGGGAGGGGCCGGGGGTGGGCTCGCGTTATCGGTGGATGCTGTCGCCAGCGTTGAAGGGGTGACGGCGAACGGCACCGTAGGGCGTGAGGGCGCGCCCACCCCTAGCCCCTCCCGCTTGCGGGAGGGGGATAAGGTCAGTGATGCCATCACCCGCGCGCATGCGGCGTTTCCGGGCTGGTCGCGGTCGCCGGTCGAAGAGCGCGCGGCGTGTCTCGACCGGCTGGCCGACCTGCTCGAGAAGCATCGCGACGAACTGATGGCGATCTGTGTGCAGGAGGCGTTCAAGACGATCCCCGACGCGATCGGCGAGGTGCGCGAGGCGGTCGATTTCTGCCGCTATTATGCGCAGCAGGCGCGCGCGAAGCTGCAGCCGATCGAGCTGCCGGGGCCGACGGGCGAGCGCAACATGCTGCATATCGAGGGGCGCGGCGTCTGGGCGACGATCGCGCCGTGGAACTTCCCGCTGGCGATCTTCCTCGGGCAGACGGTGGCGGCGCTCGTCACGGGCAATGCGGTGGTGGCCAAGCCCGCGCCGCAGACGCCGCGGATCGCCGCGCGCGCGGTCGAGCTCGCGCATGAGGCGGGCGTGCCCACCGACGTGCTGATCCTCGTTACCGGCGGGCCCGAGGTCGGCGCGGCGTTGACCGCGGATGCGCGCATCCAGGGCGTTGCGTTCACCGGATCGACCGCGACGTCGCGCAGAATCGCGCGCGCGCTGCTCGAGGACGACAGCCGGCCGATCGTCCCGCTGATCGCGGAGACGGGCGGGATCAACGCGATGATCGTCGACTCGACCGCGCTGCCCGAACAGGTGGTGGCGGACGTGATCGCCTCGTCGTTCCGGTCGGCGGGGCAGCGGTGTTCAGCGCTGCGGCTGCTGCTGGTGCAGGAGGATATCGCGGACGGCGTGATCGAGATGCTGTCGGGCGCGATGGATACGCTCAGGATCGGCCGTGCGGGCGATCCGGCGACCGATGTCGGGCCGGTGATCGACCAGGCCGCCTATGACCGGCTGATGGCGTATCGTGCGCGCGTGGCATCGAAAGTCGTCAAGACGCTCGACGTGCCCGCGGACGGCCTGTTCGTGCCGCCGACTCTGGTGCGGATCGGTGCGGTCGAGGATCTGAACGAGGAGTGGTTCGGGCCGATCCTCCACGTCGCGACATGGGAGGCGGGCAAGCTCAGCGAGACGATCGCGCGGGTCAACGCCAAGGGGTACGGGCTGACGATGGGGCTGCACAGCCGGATCGCGCGTGCGGCCGAGGTGATCGAGGCCGAGGCGGCGGTGGGCAACCTGTACATCAACCGGTCGATGATCGGTGCGGTGGTCGGGTCGCAGCCGTTCGGCGGCGAGGGGCTGTCGGGGACCGGGCCCAAGGCGGGCGGGCCGCGGTACCTGTACCGGTTCTGCGCGGAGCGCGCGGTGTCGGTGGATACGACGTCGGCGGGGGGGAATGCGACGTTGCTGTCGCTGGATGAGGGCGAGATCTGAGCTGATCCCGTTCGTTTGCAATTATACCCGCCTCGTCATTCCCGCGCAGGCGGGAATCCATATTGGCTGGCCGTGAGGGGTATCGCGACCCGTCGAGTTTATGGATCCCCGCCTTCGCGGGGATGACGCAGGGGGGGCTATGAGAGGCTTTATCAGCCCCTTGTCGCCTCGGCTTCGCGCGGTCTCGGCATCTCGGGATACGGCATCACCATCGACCCGTCGGGCGCGGCCATCATGTTGACCTGGGTCGGGAACGCGATCTCGATCTTCTCGTCGTTGAAGCGTTTCAGGATGGCGATGCCGACCGCGGTGCGGCCGTCGTAGAAGCTCGCATAATCGGGGCCCTTGCTGTCGAACTGGACCTCGAAATCGAGGCTCGACGCGCCGAACCCGGTAAAGCCTGCGCGCGTGAAGATCTTGTCGTTGGCCTCGACGATCTCCTTCAGCATCGCGGGGATGCGCGAGCAGACCTCGGGCGGGGTCGAATAGGTGACGCCGATCAGGAACTTCGCGCGGCGATGGTTGCGCTGCGTGTTGTTGAGAATCTCCTTGTTGAGGAGGTTCTTGTTCGAGATCACGCGCTCCTCGCCGTCGATGCCGCGGATCCGCGTCGATTTCAGCCCGATCGCCTCGACACTGCCCGATGCGGTGTCGTAGCTGATCGAATCGCCGCGGCGGAACGGGCGGTCAAAGATGATCGCGAGCGCGGCGAACAGGTCGGCGAAGATGCCCTGCGCGGCCAGACCGATCGCGATGCCGCCGACGCCGAGACCCGCGACGAGGCCGGTGACGTTGACGCCCAGATTGTCGAGTACCACCACGAGCGCGACCGCGAACACGACGAAGGTGACGAGCAGGCGGATCAGCCCCATCGCCGACAGCAGCGCCTCGCCCGAATAATGTTCGGACTGCGTGCGGTGCTCGATCGCGCCGAGGATGATCTCGCGCACCCAGACCGCCGCCTGGAAGACCGCGGCGACGGTGAAGAGGAAGTTGACCGTGGTCGCGACCTGGCCGGGAGCGGCGGAATAGCCGTCGACCAGCTTTGCAGCGAGCATGACGATGAAGAAGTTGCTCGTCCGCGCGATCGCCTTGCCAACGACGATCCCCCAGCCATTGAGTGCGCGGGGCCGTTCACACAACCGGCTGCCAAAGCGCCGGGCGGTGTGGAGCGCGAGGACGATCAGCGCCCCCGCGCCGAACGCGATCAGGATCTGCAGCCAATAGGCCTGGATCCAGGCAATGCTCGCGGCAACGAATTCCTGCGCCTGGTTGCCGACATCGCCGGCGTTGAAGATCGGGGCTTTGGCAACGCTGTTGGTGGTGGACATCGGAATACTCGTCAGGCCGCAATGGCGATGGTTGCGGGCGTTCCGGCTTCGAGGAACGCGATCAGGCCGCATTCCTCCCGGCTGAGATAGCGCTTGGCGCGTGGAAGGCGGAGCGCCTTGCGAAACGCCGACTGCCCCTGTTTGACCAGGGCAATCAGCGAGGGGTGGACATAGCTCTTGCGCGCGATCGCGTGCGTGTTGCCGAGCCGTGCGACGACGGGCTCAAGCATCGCTTTCAGGCTGAGGTCGCGCTCGGCGGATGCGAGCGCCTCGAACGCAGCGACGCTCGCGGCCCAGGTCCGGAAGTGCTTGGCGCTGAAATCGGTGCCTGTGGCGTCGCGGATATAGCAGTTGACGTCGGTCGAGGTGACGGGGTGCGCCACGCCCGCGTCGTCGAGCCACGCGAACAGATGCTGCTCGTCGAGATCCTGACATTTCTTGACGAAGCTGCTGAGCGAGCGGTCGGTGATCCGGAGGGTCCGCAGCTTGCCCGACTTGCCCTTGTACTGGAGTTTGAGCGTCGCGCCTTTGACCTCGCCGTGGCGCTTGCGCAGCGTCGTCGCGCCGAAGCTCTCGTTCGCTTCGGCATAGGCTTCGTTGCCGACGCGGATATGCCCGCCGTCGAGGAGGCGGATTACCGCGGCGACCGCGCGCTCGCGGGTCAGCGAGCGTTTCCGCAGATCGGCCTCGACGGTCTTCCTGAGCTTGGGGAGCGCATGGCCGAAATCGGCGCAGCGCTCGTATTTCGCCGCGTCCTGCGCCTCGCGAAAGCCGGGGTGATAGCGATATTGCTTCCGGCCCTTCTCGTCCCAGCCGACCGCCTGGATATGACCGTTCGGCTTGGGGCAGAACCAGGCATCGCCATACGCGGGGGGTAGGCCGACCGCGTTCAGCCGGTCGATCTCGTCGCGATCGGTGATGCGCTCGCCCTTGGCAGTCCAATAGCCCCAGCCATGCCGCATCTTCCTGCGCGTGATGCCGGGCTTCGAGTCATCGGAATACACGATTCGGGTCGGCACGCATTTCTCCCGGGGGCGGAGGAATATCCGACCGCCTTTCGAAATGTTCGGGAGGGCGCATCGTTCCGGAACGACGCGGGCGGCGCGGTGTTGAGAGGGCACCGAATTCATCCTGCATTTCATTGGAGACGTCAGATGGCCGACCTGTCCCAGGCACGCGTATTGATCCTCGCAACCGATGGTTTCGAGACGGTCGAATTGTTCGAACCCAGAAAGGCGCTCGAGGCGGTGGGCGCGAAGGTGACGCTCGCGTCGATCAAGACCGATCCGATCCAGGGCATGAAGGGCGATATCAACAAGGCGGAGACCGCCACGCCCGACCTGACGCTCGATGAGGTCGATACCGACGATTACGATGCGCTGATCCTGCCGGGCGGCGTCGCCAATCCCGACGTGATGCGGCTTGAGGAGCGCGCGATCGAGATCGTCACCGAGTTCATGGAGGATGGCAAGATCGTCGCGGCGATCTGCCACGCACCGTGGCTGCTCGCCGAGGCCGACGTGATCGATGGCCGCCGCCTGACGAGCTATCCCTCGATCCGCACCGATCTCGAGAATGCCGGTGCCGAGGTCGTCGACGAGGAGGTCGTGGTCGACGACAATCTGATCACGAGCCGCAAGCCCGACGACATTCCCGCGTTCAACAAGGCGATCATCGCGGCGCTGGAGGAAGAACTCGCGGACGAGCCGGTCGACTGATCTGGCCGGGGTCGGGGAGGGCCGCGCCGTCGCTGCGGCGTCAGGCGATGCTCTCCCCGAGCCGTTCCCGTCGGCGGGACGGGAGCCGGTTGATCCAGCGCTGCGCGGGGCGCTCGACGCCGTGATAGAGTGTGATCGACGCGGCGAGGACCAGCGCGAGGAACACCGCCATGATCGGCGGCGCGACATGGGCGGGGTCGCCGACAAACGCCATCCTGTAGGCCTTCCATAACAGCGAATGGCTGAGATAGGTGGCGAAGCTGATCTCGCCGAGATAATGGACGACGCGCCAGCCGAGCGGGTTTGCCGGGTGATTGGCCGTCAACGCGATTGCGAACAGCAGTCCGGCAAGCGCGGTCGGGATGATCGCGATCTCGCCCAGCAGTCCTGTCCCGAACGATACGAATGCGGCCGCGCTCACGACAAGGGCGACGCCCAGCGCCGGCGTGCGTTTGTCGCGAAACCGCAACCACAGCGCACCGAGCGCCGCGCCGGCCGCGAACTGCGTCAGGCAGCGGACCATGCCGAAATACTGCATGGCGTCACCCAGTGCGTGGGCCTGCCGCGACAGCATGACATAGGCGAGGATCGTGAAGCTGCCCGCGATCGCCATCAGCAGGACGATCGTCGGTGTCCGCTTCAGGTCGATCGCGAGCGGTAGCAGCGGGAAGACGAGATAGGCCGCCATCTCGCACGAGATCGACCAGGCTGGATCGTTCCACTGCAGCGCCGCAACGCCGAACGCCTCGCGCGCGACCGGCCAGCATTGCAGCAGCAGCGCATGGAGCGGCAGCATGTCCAGCGGAAATTGCGGATCGGCGGGGCGACCGGTGACCGCCAGCGCCAGCACGATGACCAGCGCGAAGCCGAGCAGGACGAGATGCAGCGGCCAGATCCGCGCGACGCGGCGGAGCAGGAACGACGGGATGCTCGCCCATCGCTGTGTCCCGATCCGGTCGGCATAGCTGAGCCAGATGACGAAGCCCGAAAGCAGGAAGAAGAAGTCGACCGAGAAATAGCCCTTGGCGAGCACGCGCAGCACCGCGTCGGGGACCCCCAGCGAAAAGCGCAGATGGTAGAGCACCACGAACCACGCGGCCAACCCGCGCGCGCCGGTCAACGCCCGCAGCTCGGTCATGCGGGGAGGGCGCCGTGCGCGGGGTCGCGGGTCTGGCGCATCGACCGGAAGCTCGCCTCGCGGCGTTTGCGCGTGAGATAGGTATCGAGGCCGATCTGTGCGCCGAGCAGCATGTAGATGAACGGCTGGAACGCGATCGCGATGAACGCGGCGCCGAGGAGGTATACGAGATGGCCGCTCTGCAACGCGGCGGCGAGCGGGCCGGCCCATGCGAAAGCGCCGTCGGGATCGGCATAGCGGCGGCGCAGCACCTCCATCCTCACCAGTCCGGCGATGTTGAGCAGCAGCCAGAGCGCGAGCCCGAAATAGCCCTGTTCGCCGAGCATCTCGAAATAGGCGCTGTGATAGGCACGCGCCTTGTCCTCCTCGACCTTGCCCGGTGTCGCACCGCCCTCCGCCCCGGCGAGATCGTAGCGGATCCGGTTGCCGCGATACGCCTCGAACCCGCCGCCGAACGGGTGCGACCGGGCATAGTCGATCGTCCATTGCCACACCGCGATCCGCGTCGATGCGGATTCGTCGGCCTGATAGGTCTTGATCGTGTTCATCCGGTTGGTGAAGGTGGACGGCAGGAACGGGATCGCGATCAGTCCGAGCGTCGCGAGGCCGCCGAGATAGAGGATCTTGCGCTTCACCACGCGCAGCGACAGGATCGCGAGCAGGCCGATGCAGAGTAGCCCGGTGCGCGTCGAGGTGCCGACCGGGATCAGCAGGCACGCGAACACGAGCGCGATGCAGAACGCCTGGACGCGACGGTCGGGTTTGAAGATCGTGCCGTGGCGCATGAACCAGAGGATGATCGGGATGATCGCGACCGCGACCGCGCTGATCGTGCTGCCTTCGTAGAGCCCCGAATTATTGTCGACCATCAGGTTGAGCTGGCCATAGCCGCCCCCGCCGCTGGCGATCGTCTTGATCCCGCCGACGATGATGATCGAGGCCGCCGACAGGATCATGAACAGCAGCAGCGCCTCGATCCTGAGCCGGGTCCGCAGCGTCAGCGGCAGGAACGCGGCGAAGGCGAGCGCCTTCCAGACCCAGTCCCATTTCTCCTTTGCCTCGACGGGGAAATCGGCGGCAAGCGTCGTCGCCCAGCAATAGAGCAGCAGCACGACGATGAGCACCTGGCGCGGCGCGACGCGCGTGTCGCGCTTGTCGTCGGCGATCACCCATCCGCCGACCGCGAGCGCAACCGCGATCAGCGAGATCGGCACGGTGTTGAGCAGCAGGTAGGTCAGCCGCTGCGGCGAGACGATGTCGATATAGACATAGGCGAGGACGAGCAGGAACGGCCGCTTGAACCCGAGCGCGAAGAATGCGGCCAGAAACGCGATGAACGCGAGATCACGCACGTGGCGGCGACTCCCGTTTCGCATCGGGCGTTTCGCGGGGCTCGCGGTCGAGATCGGGGCGGCGCAACAGCAGGAACGCGGCGAGCATCATCAGGCCATGCGTCAGGCCGAGCGCGAAATTGTCGATCATCTGCCGGCCTCCCTCCCGCCGCGCGCCATGGGGCTGCGCAGCTGTCATCGCCGGGCGGCGTGCCCGGTGTCGCAGCGCGGGTGTAGCGCGCGGCGGTTGACGCGCCGTTAAGCGCTGTCATGGCAAGACGCCATCACGATGCGCATTCTTCATATCCTCGACCACGGCCTGCCGTTGCAGAGCGGCTACACGTTCCGGACCCGCGCGATCCTGAAAGCGCAGGAGGCGCAGGGCTGGAGCGTCGCCGCCGTCACCGGCCAGCGGCACGGCGCCGCGCCCGCCGCGGTCGAGCGCGTCGACGGGCTGACCTTCTACCGCACGCAGGCCGAACGGCGCGGCGGACCGATCGGCGAGCTGGCGGGCATCCGCGCGTTCGCCAGCCGGATCGAGGCGGCGGTGGACGCGTTCCGGCCCGACATTCTCCACGCGCATTCGCCGGTGCTCGACGCGCTGGCGGGGCTGATCGTGGCGCGGCGCCGCAAGCTGCCGCTGGTGTACGAGATCCGCGCATTCTGGGAGGATGCGGCGGTCGGCAATGGCACCGGGCGCGAAGGCTCGCTGGCGTATCGGACGACGCGCGCGCTCGAGACATGGGCGGTCAGGCGCGCCGACGCGGTTGCGGTGATCTGCGACGGGTTGCGCGGCGACCTGATCGCGCGGGGGATCGCGGGTGACAAGATCATGGTGTCGCCGAACGGCGTCGATCTCTCGCTGTTCGGAACGGTGCCGCCGCGCGACGATGCGCTGGCGACTCAGCTCGGGCTGGACGGCGCCGACGTCGTCGGGTTCATTGGCAGCTTCTATGACTATGAAGGCCTCGACGACCTGATTTCTGCGATGCCCGCGCTGATCGCGCGCCGCCCCGACGCGCGGCTGCTGATGGTCGGTGGCGGGCCGATGGCGGAGGCGCTCGCGACGCAGGCGCGCGAATCGCCGGTCGCCCGTGCGATCCATTTCGTCGGGCGCGTGCCGCATGCCGAGGTCGAGCGCTATTACGGGCTGGTGGACATCCTTGCCTATCCGCGCAAGCGGATGCGGCTGACCGATCTCGTCACGCCGCTCAAACCGCTCGAGGCGATGGCGCAGGGGCGGATGGTGGCGGCATCGGACGTCGGCGGCCACCGCGAACTGATCCGCGACGGCGAGACCGGGACGCTGTTCCCGCCGGACGACCCCGACGCGATCGCCGCGGCGTTGTCGGCGTTGTTCGCGGACCGGTCGGGCTGGGACGCGCGCCGCGTGCGGGCGCGGGATTTTGTCGACAAAGAGCGTAACTGGTCGTCAAACATTTTGCGTTACGAACCCATTTACCATCGGCTGTCCCGGCCGATCAACGGAAAGTCGCATGGCAGCGCTTAGTCCCAATCCCCTGATCCGCCACCTTCCCGTCGGCGCCGCGGTCGCGGTCGCGCTCATCGCGGCCGGCGTCTTCGCGCTGATGCCGGCGGACGCGCTCGAGCAGACGGTCTGGCGCAGCGGGATCGCCGCGCTGATCCCCGCAGCGCAGCCGCCGCTGGGATCGACCGCGCGCGCGGTGCTCGCGCTGGCATTTGCGGCGGTCGGTGCGGCGGTGACGTGGTCCGCGCTGTTCCTGCTGGTCGGACCCGGCGGCCTGCTCGCACCCAAGCGGCACCGCGCGACCGACATACCGAGCGAGCCGCCGAGCGTGCGGCGTGCGGACGCGCATCCCGATGCGCCGCCGCGTCGGCCAATGACCGCGGCCGATCTCGGCACGCCGATGATGGACGTCCACGCCGCCAAGACCGACGAGCCCGAGCGGCCGATCCCGACCGATCTCGACCAGCCGCTTGCGGCGTTCGATCCGCTCGCGATCCTGCCGGTGCCGATGGAGCCGGTGCGCCCCGTCGCGCCGCTGCTCACGATCGCGGATCCACGCCCCGCGGTGGTCGCGTCGGGTGCGATCGTCGAGGATCCCGCAGTCGATGCCAGGATCGATCAGGACGGCGAGTCTGAAACCGTCGCGGTTGCGCCCGAACCCGTCGAAGTGTCGCACGTCGCGACGTCGAACGCTGCGCCAACCGTGTACTGGCCAGCCGAGCGCGGGGTGACGGCGATCGGGTCGGGGCCGACTTTGGTCGTCGATACGCCGGCCCCGGTCCGAGCCGATCCGCCGGTCTCCGCCAGAGGCGACGCGGAGCCCTCGATCGAGTCGCTGTTGCGCCGGCTCGAGCAGGGCAGCATGCGGCGGCAGCGGCGCAGCGCCGGCTGACTCTTCGGACATACCCGTCCCCCGTGAAACCGCTTCGGATCGCAGGCGGCCTCTGATACCCATTGCTCGAAAAGCGCAAGGGAGGGGTCATGACGGATAGCGTACGACGGACGGACGCGGCAGTCGGGCAGGGGGGTATCCGGGGCGAACCCGACCGGCATGAGGCGATCGATACGCAGCCGGGCGCGACGCCCTATGCCTGGTACGTCCTGTCGATCCTGTTCCTCGTCTACATCCTCAATTTCGTCGACCGGCAGATCATCTCGATCCTGGCCGAGGACATCAAGCGCGACCTGGGGCTGAAGGACCAGGATCTCGGTTTCCTGTACGGGACCGCGTTCGGCGTCTTCTATTCGCTGTTCGGGATCCCGCTCGGCCGGCTCGCGGACAATTGGCACCGCGTCCGGCTGATGACGATCGGGCTGTCGCTCTGGTCGGTGATGACGGCACTGTCGGGGCTTTCGAAGAGCGGGGGGCATCTCGCCGCGGCGCGGATCGGGGTCGGGATCGGCGAGGCGACCGCGAGCCCCTCGGCCTATTCGCTCATCTCGGATTATTTTCCCAAGCGGCTGCGCGCGACCGCGCTGTCGATCTATTCGGCGGGGCTGTACGTCGGCGGAGGCTTCAGCCTCTTCATCGGCGGTCTGATCGTCCAGAACTGGAACCGGATGTATCCGGGCGGCGGTCCACTGGGGCTGGTCGGGTGGCAGGCCGCGTTCATGGCGGTCGGGATCCCGGGCCTGCTGCTCGCCTGCTGGATCGCGACGCTCAAGGAGCCGATCCGCGGACTCGTCGAGGGCCTGCCCGAGCCCGACAAGCATCCGGCGCCGTTCAGGGCGTTTGCCGGCGAGCTGCTGACGATCGTCCCGCCGTTCACGCTGATCGGCGCGGCAATGGGGGGCGCGCGGGCGTTCGCGCTCAACATCGCAGGACTGGTCGTCGTCGTCGCGGGGGTGCTGGGGCTGATCGCGCTCGGCGAGCCATGGCCGCAATGGACCGCGATCGGGATCGGCGTCTACGCGGTCTTTTCCTGGGCCTGCGCGCTCAAGCGTCGCGACGCGCCGACCTTCGCGCTGATCGTCGGCACGCCCGCCTTTCTGTTCACGGTCGTCGCGTACGGTCTGAACGCATTCCTGAGCTATGCGGCGAGTTTCTGGGCGGCGCCCTATGCGCTGCGCGTCCTGAACGTCGCGCCGTCGAGTGCGGGGTTCATGATCGGCGGGCTCGGCGCGCTGGCCGGGTTCCTCGGCCTGACGATCGGCGGGGTGGTGTCCGACCGGCTGCGCAGGCGGCATCCCGGCGGGCGGCTGTGGGTCGTGATCTTCGGGGCGGTCGTGCCGACGCCGTTCCTGATCCTGGCGTTCACCGCGACGTCGCCGGTGCCCTTCTATATCGGCCTGTTCATCGCGCAGATCACCGCGAGCGGGGCGCTCGGCGCCGCGGCCGCGACGACTCAGGACCTCGTCCTGCCGCGGATGCGGGGTACGGCGACCGCGACGTTCTTCATCGGCACGACGCTGATCGGTCTCGCGCTCGGGCCTTATCTGGCGGGGCGCGTGTCGACGCTGACGGGAAGCCTGTCGATCGGGATGCTGTCGCTGCTGGCGAGCGTGCCGATCACGCTGGTGGCCGCGATCGCGGCGTGCCGGATGGCGCCCGCCGCGGAGGCATCGCGCGAGGCGCGTGCGCGCGCGGCCGGCGAGGTGCTCTAAGGGCAGGTGAAAGCCACCCCTGCCGGTTGGCGGCAGGGGTGGTGGACCGGTCAGGCGGGCTGGAACACGCCGCAGGCGATGCGGCCGCCGCTGTTGCCCGCGGGATCGGTCATGAGATCGTCGGGACCGGCATGCACGACGAACGCGGCGCCGTCGGCATCGAGCAGCCCCGCCATCGTCGCGCCGGGGATGGTCACGCCGACCGTGCCGCGGCCATCGGTACCGATGATGAGGTTGGGCAGGTCGCCCTCATGCGGGCCCTGCGGGTTCATCGACCCGTGCTTCATCGAGGTCGGGTTCCAATGGCCGCCTGCGGTGGTGAAGTCGGGCGCGTCGCAGCGGCCGGTGGTGTGGACATGGACGCCGTGCGTGCCCGACGGCATTGCCTTGGCATCGACCGTGAAGCGCAGCCCGCCCGCAACCTCGGTGGCTGTCGCGCGGCCGACATCGACCCCCGCCGCGGTCATCAGCATCGCACCCGCGCGCTGGCCACCGGCCACCGGCGTGCCCGTGTCGAGACCCTTCTGCTCGCACGCGGCAAGCCCTAGAGCCGCGGCTCCGATCGTCATCATGGTCACTACGCGCATGGTCGTCTCCCTGTTGTTAGCCTTGATAGCATGCGAACCCGTCAGCGATCCCCCGGTTCCGATCGCGTGACGAGCGGCCATCGTGCAACGGGCTCATAGGTCGCGCCGGCATGGTCGAGATGGCTGCGATACAGGATCAGATGCGGCAGCACGAAGGGGTCGCTCGCGAGCGCGGCGTTGCGCGCGATCCAGGCCTCGATCTGTGCGCGATCGCCGAGCGTGCGCGCCAGCCGGGCGATCGTCAGATGCGGCAGATACGCACGCCGTTCCGGGGCAATACCGACGCGGACGAGCGCGTGATCGATCTTGCGGTGGAGCGCCGCGAGCGGCGCGGCGGGCTTGATGCCGGCCCAGAGCGTGTCGATCCGCCCGCGCTTCTCGAACGTGCCGACGCCCGCGATCGCGACCGTCGGCGCATCGGCATGGACCTGCGCCAGCACGTCCGCGACGTCTTCGGCGACCGCGCGCTCGACCTCGCCGATGAAGCGCAGCGTCACGTGGAGCTGTTCGTCGTCCTGCCAGCGCGCGCCCGCGACGCCGTCCATCACGTCGAGGAGGCCGTCGCGGACGGAACGGGGCGGACGCAGGGCGACGAACAGGCGTATCATGACCCGGCCGATGCTACGCCTCGCCGCGGCGCGAAGGAACCACGGCGCTTGAAAAACGTCGAGCAAGGGACGATATTTGCGGTAACCGGCGTTATGCCGGACAGAGGAGTTATATTCACCATGGCTAATTGGTCTGACCCCCGGCCCGGCGCCGCGTCGTTCGGAACGACGGCCAGCACCGATCGATCGTCGTCCTATGACGCCGGACTGCGGTCGTACATGTTGTCGGTTTACAATTATATGGGATCCGGCGTCCTGCTGACGGGCATCGTCGCCCTTTTGTTCTCCTGGGGTGGGGCGACCTCGCCCGCCGCACAGGTCTTCATGGGCGGCGGTCCGCTCAAGTACGTGATCATGTTCGCGCCGCTCGCGATCGTGTTCGGGATGAGCTTCGGTCAGAACCGGATGAGCACCGCGACGCTGCAGATGCTGTTCTGGGGCTTTGCGGTCCTGATGGGGCTGTCGCTCTCGACGATCTTCCTCGTGTATAGCGGCACGTCGATCGCCGGCGCGTTCTTCGCGACCGCGGCAGGCTTTGCCGGGCTGAGCCTCTACGGTTACACCACGAAGCGCGATCTGTCGGCATTCGGCACGTTCCTGATCATCGGGGTCGTCGGTCTGATCGTCGCGAGCCTGATCAACCTGTTCCTGCAGTCGGGCATCATGCAGCTGGTCATCAGCGGCGTCGGCGTGCTGCTGTTCGCAGGTCTGACGGCGTATGATACGCAGCGTACCAAGAGCCTGTACATGCAGGTCGCGGGCACGGACATGGTCGGCAAGGTCGTGATCATGTCGGCGCTCAGCCTGTACCTCGACTTCATCAACATGTTCATGTTCGTCCTCCGCCTGTTCGGCAGCAGCCGCAACTAGTCGATGCGACCATGACGGTCCTGGACCCGGCGGGAAACCGCCGGGTTTTTTTGTAAGCTCAACTGAAGGGATGACGATCCGCGATGCGGCTGTCGATCGAAGTGCGTCTGGACTACGGGATCCTGGGCGACGCGGACGTATTGCTCCAGATCGAGGCGGCGGCGATGGCCGATCAGCGCATCGAGCACCAGTCGCTGACGCTGTGGTCGGACAGCCCGATCCGCGCGGTGCCGGGCGAGGACGGTATCGGGCAGCGATGCTGGGCGCGCGGACATGGCAGGCTGACCGCGGAGTATAACGCGATCGTCCGGGTCGAGCGCCCGGTCGTCGCGCTGGGGGCCTATGGGGTAACGCCGCCGCGGCTGCTGCCGGGCGACGTCACCGCCTATCTGCTGCCCAGCCGCTATTGCCAGTCGGACCGGTTCGAGGGGTTCGTCGGGCGGCAGTTTTCCGGTCTCGAGGGCGGCGCGCTCGCCGCAGCGCTGAGCGCATGGGTGGGCAACGCGCTCGATTACCGGATGGGGTCGAGCACGGGCGAGACGTCCGCGCTCGATACGTTCGCGTCGCGATCGGGGGTGTGCCGCGATTACGCGCATCTGCTCGTCGCGCTCGCGCGCGCGGGCGGGATCCCGGCGCGGTGCGTGTCGGCCTATGCGCCGGGGGTCGATCCGCCCGACTTCCACGCGGTCGCCGAATTGTGGCTCGACGACGCGTGGCGGCTGGTCGACCCGACCGGGATGGCATCCTGCGGCGACATCGCGCGCGTGTGCGTCGGCCGCGATGCGACCGACATCGCGTTCATGACGGTCTTCGGGCAGGCGACGCTCTGGACGCAGACGGTCAAGGTCCGCGCGCTCGAGCAGGAACACCCGCCACGCTGGACCGTTTGACACCCGGAACAATATACGAGGAAGACCCCATGACCGACATCGACAAGAGCGCGCTCGACAGTCTCTCCGTCGCGCCTGCGGCGGATCCGGATGCCAGGACCGGCGGCCGCGATCCCCGTCAGGAAGCCGGGCAGGACAAGTCGATCGGCAAGCGCCTGCAGAAGAACCCGTCGAGCAACGACGCCCGCCTCGACAACGCGCTCGACGAGTCGATGGACGCGAGCGATCCGCCCGCATCGACGCAGCCCGTCCACAACCAGAGGCCGGCGAAGTCGTCGGGCTATGACGAAGAGGCCGAACGCAAGCTCGCCGAGAAGTCGAACTGACGCCCGGCGGTGCCGTCGTCGCTGACCCGCCAGCGCGACGGCACCATCTGTTGAGACGTTTCCCCCGCCGGTTCGCCGGAATTTAGCACTAATCTGTCACAATCCCCTCGGTTGGTCGCTATCATGTTGCGGCGCAATGCGTTTCATGATGCCTTGACCGCGTGGCAGGATGACGCGGCTGGTTTGCTGATCTCGAACACAAGCGCCGTCTTTCCCGTGATGTTTCAAGGCGGGGTGATGATATGGCTTCCAGAATGAAACCGGCCCGGGGGATCACGACCCTCGCCGAGATGAAGGAATTCGCGGGCTTCTCGAGTGCGACGCAGCGGTTCATCCGCCGGTCGCTCGACGTTGGGCTCGAGCGCGAGGATGCCATGGTCCGCTGGTCGCGCGACGTCGTCGAGGCGGCGAGTATCCGGGCGCAGGCGCGATTGTACGAGCGCCTGCCCGAGCTGCGACAGATCATCCCTGACGACAAGGGGCTCAACGCGGTCGAGCCATTCCTGGGGCGGCTGGTGACCTTTGCCGCGTTCGATCTCGGGCAGGGTCGGCTGACGAGCTTTTCCGCGTTCCGGTTCCTCTACGAGCGGCTGGTCGGCGCCGAGATCCGGCCGTGGCTGCCGTCCGCCTTCTGCGCGGCGGCGGCGTTGCCGCATCTCCACCCCGAATTGCGGCGCGCCCTACTCCAGTCGATCAGCGAGTCGGCGGCGACCGCGTCGGGATGGTCGAACCTGCAGCCGGCGTTCTTTCCGCACTGGGTCGAGAAGGTCGACGGCGGAACCTCGCTCGCGCAGTAGGTCGCGCGGGCGCTAGCGGCACGCACGCCAGCCCATCGCGCCGCGCTCGGCCTGGTCGAGGTGCAGGTGATCGGCGTGCGCCGCGTTATAATCGGGCGAAAGCGTCGTCGCGAAGACGGTGCAGGCGCCGTCGCGGACGTCGTGGAGGAAGCCGGCCTTCGGATCGTCGCCCTTCCAGTCGCGCGCGACGGTGATGCGCGTGCCGTCTGTCAGGCGGAAGCCCGCGACGTCGACGGCATTCGCGGTCGAATGCTCGCTCCACGTCCCCGCGTCGCGGCCATAAATACGCCTGCAGCTATAGCTGCCGAAGTGATCGATGCTGGCGACCGCTTTCCCAAAATGGCGTTGCGCGGCAGGCTGGACGACGGTCCATTCCCACATCGTCAACGCCGCGGCGACCGGGCATGCGATCCCGAGCCCGGCGGGCGCGAAGGCGATGCGCCGCGCGCCGCCGGGGGCAAAGCGGACGCCGTCGCTATAGCCGCACTGGCCCTCGCCCGAGCGCGGCGGCAATGCGGTGTAGGCGACGCCCGCAGCATCGAGGAGCGCACGGCAGGCGGGGAAGTTCTGCCGGAGCGCGACGAGCTTGCGCCCCGTCATCATGCCGACGGGCTGGCCGAGATCGAGCGGGGTCCATGGCAGGTCCTGCGGCCGGCCGCGCAGCGTCGCCCAGAGCAGCAGGCCGAGCGCGCCAACGACGACGAGCCCCGTCAGCCACCCGAGCGTTCTGCGCAGCGCCCGCATCACCCGCGCACGGCGCTCGACAGACGCTCGCGCGTGATGGGATAGCCGAGGTCGTCGGGGATGCACAGATACCCCTCGCCCTCATGCGTCTCCGACCACGGTGTCACGGTGCGGACCGGGTGACGCCGCGCATCCGCGACCGCCGCGTCGAAATCGGCAAATCTTGCGAGACGTTCGAGATTGCGGCGCGTCGGAAAGATGATCTGCGCGCGTCCCGCGTCGGCGTCGTCGAGGATCTGTTGCGCGGTCGCCCAGAGGAGGCGGCTGTTCTCGGTGCCGTCGACGACAGGGTCGGGCATCTCAGCGGGCAGCCGCACGAGATAGAAGCGCGTGTCGAAGATCCGGGCATGCACGTGCGCCGGTCGCCAGCGCGCAAAATATTCGAGCGCCATCGGGTCGATCGCGGTGCCTGCCATGTCGATCGCGTCGGCGAGCGAGCGGCCGCTGCCCAGTGCGTCGCGCAGGATGCGGAGTTCGGGTGCTGTGGGTAGCGGGGTCAGGCCGATCGCAAGACCGACTTCCTCGATCGTCTCGCGGATCGCGGCGATCCGCGCGGCGACGTCACGATCGACCGCGGGATCGTGTAGCAGTCGTGCCGCCAGATCATGGTCGCCGGGATCGATCCGGCCGCCTGGAAAGACGAGCGCGCCACCGGCGAATGCCATCGACGCCGCCCGCTCGACGAACAGCAGTTCGGGCGGACCCGGGCGCTGCTCGCGAAAGATCACGAGCGTCGCGGCGGGGATTGCGGGGGGCATGTCGGGCGGCGGGTTTGCGGTCATCTGATCGACGTAACGCACGAGGGGCGATTGCAGCCAGCCCGGCCGGATTTAATCATGAAACGGGGAGGGGCGTGCCCTCCCCATCGAGCCTCAGCCCTCGCTGCCAAGCGTCTTCTTGGCGGCCTCGATCGCGGTCTTGCCGGACTTGCGGACCGACTTGACGGCGTCACCAGCCGCAGCCTCGACCTTCGAGCCGGCCTTGCGACCCAGACCGATCGACTTGGCCATCGCGCGACGGGCTTCCGAATAGGTCGCAGCGACCATCGGATAGTCCGCCTTGAGGTTGAAGCGCTCACGATACTGCTCCGGCGTCATGCCGTGCGTCGACAGATGACGGCGCAGCGTCTTGTACTTCTTGCCGTCGATCATCGAGACAATATGGTCGGGCGACGAAAGCGACTTGCGCACCGTCACGGCAGGCTCATAGGTCTGGCCGTCGGTCGCTTCGGTCTCCATCGACGTGCCGGTCGACAGCTTGGTGACGGCAGCGTGCATCGACATCAGAAATGCCGGTACGTCTTCAGCCGTCGTACGCGTATTGGGGTTCGCAAGCCAGGCGGCGGTCAGCTCGGCAGCAAGTTCGACAACATTGATTGTATCAGTCACACGGTATCCTCGAAGATGAAAATGATCCCCTCCGCCGCAGCGGTTAGACCTGAACGAATGAAAATAACACCCGTGAAAATGATTAAAGTGCTCAATCGATAGCAAATTATGGGACATTGACCTTTCCGGCCGATTAAACTTGGCGCGTCAGACGTGGCCAGGCGGGGGGATTGATCTGCGGCGCGGGCGAGCCATGCCGGCATGATAAGCGGTCGTTTCGGAAGCTATTGCGCGTCGACGAGCAAGGTCGGGGCTAGATTTTCCGGTATCCTATATTGCCATCACGGGGGCCGGTGCCGGTCGCCGGGCAGGAACCCACCACCCGGGAACGCGGCGACGCCCGGGCGCGCGAGGGACTGGCAATCGCGACCGGCTTGCGGTAGGGGCGCCGACAGCCGGGACGGGTGGCCGAGTGGTTTAAGGCAGCGGTCTTGAAAACCGCCGTAGGGGCAACTCTACCGTGGGTTCGAATCCCACCCCGTCCGGGCTGTTCTCCGATATCTCCATCAGCATGATCGGCACGGCGTGGCGGTTGCGCTTTCGGGCCGCGTCGGGCAGCAGGGCGCGATGGATCTCGACGCTCTGCTCTATCATTATTTCGGTGCCGACGACGTCGATGCGCTGACGCCGGCCGCGATCGACGAGGGCAGGGCGCGCGTGATGATCGACTTTGCGACCGAGCGCGACGCCGGGCGGCGGTTCGCACTCTGGTCGATGCTCGCGGCGTTCGGCGATGCGCCCGATCCCGAAACAGCGTTCAAGGCGCCCGCCGAGCGCGCCGCGGCGCTGCGCTATGTCCGCGCGCTGCGATCGGTCGACGACGGCGACGACTGAACGCGGTTCGCCCGCCCCCGCGATCAGCGGTCGCGATGCGTGGGATAATTTAGCCGGAGCACGCGTTGGACACGCTTAGTCTTCAACGAAAGCCAGCTTCATGAACATCGACCTGACAGGACAGGCCGCGATCGTCACCGGCGCGAGCTCGGGCCTAGGCAGAGCCTCCGCGCTGCTGTTCGCGCAGGCGGGTGCCAAGGTCGCGGTCAACTACAACAGCAACAAGGATGCCGCCGACGACGTCGTCGACCGGATCGTCGCGGGCGGCGGTACGGCCTTCGCGATCGGGGCGGATACATCCGACGAGGATGCGGTGATCGGCATGTTCGACGAGACGGTCGCGCGGTTCGGCGGGGTCGACGTGGTGTTCGCCAATGCCGGGATGCAGAAGGACGCCGCGTACGCCGACCTGTCGCTCGACGACTGGAAGCGCGTGATCGACGTCAATCTGACGGGGCAGTTCCTCGTGTCGCGCGAGGCGGTACGGCGGTTTCGCGCGCAGGGCGATCGCGGGTTCGGCCGGGCGATCGGCAAGATCCTGTTCATGAGCTCGGTCCACGAGACGATCCCCTGGGCGGGGCATGCGAATTACGCCGCGTCGAAGGGCGGCAGCGGGATGCTGATGCGGACGCTCGCGCAGGAGGTCGCCGAAGACCGGATCCGCGTGAATGCGCTGGCGCCTGGCGCGATCCGCACCGACATCAATGCCGATGCGACCGAGGATGCCGACAAGCTTCTCGAGCTCATCCCCTATGGCCGGATCGGCGATGTCGACGACGTCGCACGCGCGGCGCTGTTCCTCGTTTCCGACGCGGCGGACTATATCGTTGGCTCGACGCTGACGATCGATGGCGGGATGAGCCTCTATCCCGGGTTCCGCAACAATGGTTGACCGGCCCGGCGAGCGGTCCGCCGAGACGCGCCAGCCATCGGCGATCCGCGATCATGGTGCGATCGGCAATCTCGAGACGGTGGCGCTCGTCGACCGCGACGGGGCGATCGATTATATGTGCTGGCCGAACCTCGACAGCCCAAGTGTCTTTACCGCGCTGCTCGACGATGCCGGGCAGGGCGGTCTTTTCTGGGTGCGCCCCGAGCTTCCCGACGCGCGCGTCATCCAGATGTACGTACCCGAGACCAACGTGCTGATGACGCGGTGGATGAACGACGAGGCGAGCGTCGACCTGATCGATCTGATGCCCGTCAATGTCGAAGACGACGACACGCCGCCGCGACTGTTGCGGCAGGTGATCTGCACGCGGGGAACGGTGACGATCGACATGCGCTGTGCGCCACGGTTCGACTATGGTCGCGAAGGGCGCAAGGCCACGATCCTGCCGAGCGACGAGGGCTATTCGCGCGGCCAGTTCGACCATGACAGCGGGCTCGCGCTGACGCTGCATGCCAATGCCGCGCTGATCGCGGAGGACTGCGACCTGACGGCGCGGTTCACCATGTCCGCGGGCGAGCGGGCGGCGATCGTGCTGAGCAATCCCGACGACGTGCGGATCGATGCCGAGGCCGCGCACGCGATCATCGATGCCGATATCGAGTATTGGCGCGGCTGGAGCCGGCAGTCGACCTATCGCGGGCGGTGGCGCGAGACCGTCGAGCGATCGGCGATGGTGCTCAAACTGCTGACGTCGCGGCGGCACGGCTCGATCGCGGCGGCGGCGACGTTCGGGTTGCCCGAGGCGAAGGGCGGTGTCCGCAACTGGGATTATCGCGCGACGTGGATCCGCGACTCGTCGTTCACCGTCTACGCGCTGCTGCGCATGGGGTTCGGGGCGGAGGCGCAGGCGTTCACGCGTTGGGTGATGGGGCGGGTGCGCGAGGACGATGGCCGGCTCGGCGTGATGTACGCGCTCGACGGCGGCGCGATCGCCGAGGAACAGTCGCTCGACCATCTCGGCGGTTTCGGGGGGGCGACGCCGATCGTCGTCGGCAACGACGCGCACGACCAGATCCAGCACGACATTTACGGGGCACTGCTCGACGCGACCTATCTCAGCAGCAAATATGGCGGGACGGTCTCGCACGACGGCTGGATGGCGATCGTCGATGTCGTCGACAAGGTCTGCGCCACGTGGGAGCAGCCCGATTCGGGAATTTGGGAGGTGCGCGGGCCGCCGCGCCATTACCTCCACTCGCGGCTGATGAACTGGGTCGCGGTCGATCGTGCGCTCCGTCTTGCCGAAAAGCGCTCGCTGCCCGCGCCGTTCGTTCGCTGGGCCGAAACGCGGACGCAGATCCACCAGGACATCTGGAACAGCTTCTGGAACGAGGACCTTGGCCGCTTCGTCCGCAGCAAGGGCGATACCCCCAAGGATCTCGCGGTCGATGGCGCGATGCTGATGATGCCGCTGGTGCGGTTCGTCTCGCCGGTCGATCCGAAGTGGCTCGCGACGCTCGAGGCGATCGGCAAGGACCTGTCGGACGATGGCCATGTCTATCGGTACAAGATCGATGACGGCCTGCCGGGGCGCGAGGGCTCGTTCGTCGCATGCTCGTTCTGGTACGTCGAGTGCCTTGCACGCGCGGGACGGCTCGACGAGGCGCGGTGGAATTTCGAAAAGCTGATGGCGTATGGCAACCATCTCGGCCTGTTCGCCGAGGAGATCGCGGAGGACGGCAGCTTCCTGGGGAACTTCCCGCAGGCGTTCAGCCATCTCGCGCTGATCAGCGCCGCCTATTATCTCGATCGTGCGCTCGACGATGGCGGCCCCAAGGCGTGGGCATGAGGTGAAATGAGGGGCCGGCGGGAGCGACCGCCGGCCCTTCCGCATCAGGTCGAGAACAGGTCCTTGAACTGCCGCGGCTGCGAGCGGAGATACTGGTTGGATGCCTTTACATGCCCGCCGAGATGCGCGGCGGCGTGCCACGGCCAGCGCGGATCGTAGAGGATCGTGCGGGCGAGCGCGACGAAGTCCGCATCCCCTGTACCGATGATCGCCTCGGCCTGCTCATAGTCGGTGATCAGACCGACCGCGACGACCGGGATCGATACCGCCTGCTTGACCTGCCGTGCGAGCGGGACCTGGTAGCTGGGGCCGACCGGAATGTCCTGATCCGCGCTCAGCCCGCCGCTCGATACGTGGATCGCGTCGCAGCCACGCGCCTCGAGCGCCTTGGCGAAGGCGACCGTCTGTTCGCCGTCCCAGCCGCCCTCGACCCAGTCGGTGCCCGACACGCGCATCGTCACGGGGCGATCGGCGGGGAAGGCGGCACGGACGGCATCATAGACTTCGAGCGGGAAGCGCATCCGGTTCTCGAGGCTGCCGCCATAATCGTCGTCGCGGCGGTTCGAGAGCGGCGAGAGGAATTCGTGGAGCAGATAGCCGTGCGCGCCGTGAAGCTGGATCGCGTCGATCCCGAGCCGCGCCGCGCGCACCGCGGCCGCGGCGAACGCATCGCGCAGCCGGGCGAGGCCGTCGCGGTCGAGCGCTACCGGCGGGTTCTCGTCGGGGAGGAACGCAGTCGCCGAAGGGGCTTCGGTCTGCCACCCGTTGCGCGCGCCCGGCGCGATCTGCTTGCCGCCGTTCCACGGCACCTCGCACGACGCCTTGCGACCGGCATGCGCGAGCTGGATACCGATCGGCATGTCCGACCAGCGCCGCACGCTGTCGAGCGTCCGCGCGATCGCGGCCTCGCTGGCATCGTCGTAGAGCCCGACATCGCCATAGGTGATCCGCCCCTCGGGCGTGACCGCGGCGGCCTCGATCATCAGCAGCGCCGCACCCGACAAAGCAAGGTTGCCGAGATGGATCAGGTGCCAGTCGGTCATGCACCCATCGACCGCGGAATATTGGCACATCGGCGCGATGACGATGCGGTTGGCGAGATCGAGCTGGCCGACCCTGGCGGGCGTGAAGAGCTTCGGGCCGCTCATGCTGGCATGGCCTCGACGGAGTGACGGATATGCATGGTGGAGCCTTTTGACATGGACACGCCGGGACAACGCGCTGCGCTGCAATAGGAGCCGGTGCGCGACCCGCCAATTCGCTCCATCACGATCGTGCTGCAATGCGCAGTTACGGTGGGCGCGAAAAGCAGCCGAAGCGGGAACATTGGCGCGAGCAGGCGGGTTCTCGCCCTGACATGCCGATCTACGGCTAAAATACCGTATGTCGGCGAAAATTCCTGGGGGTCCGCATTGCATATTCTGCCTGATACGCTCGAGGCCGGTTCGGCCTATCCGCTCGGCGCCACGTTCGACGGGCTGGGGGTCAATTTCGCGGTGTATTCGGCCAACGCCGAGAAGATCGAGCTGTGCGTCTATGACGAGAATGGTCGGCGCGAGCTGAAGCGCTATCCGCTGACCGAATGGACCGACGAGGTCTGGCACGGCTATCTTCCCGATGCGCAGCCGGGGCTCGCCTATGGCTACCGCGCCTATGGCCGCTATGCGCCCGAGGAAGGCCACCGCTTCAACCCGAACAAGCTGCTGCTCGATCCCTATGCCAAGGCGATGACGGGCGAGCTGCGCTGGACCGATGCGATGTACGGCTATCAGGTGAAGTCGTCGCGCGAGGATCTGAGCTTCGACCGCCGCGACAATGCGCTGACGATGCCCAAGGGCGTCGTGACCGACAGTCATTTCGACTGGTCGCGCGACGTGCGGCCGAACACGCCCTGGTCCGAGACGGTAATCTACGAAGCGCACGTCAAGGGCCTCACGCAGCTGTTCGAGGAGGTCCAGCCGTCGGAGCGCGGGACGTTCGCGGCGCTGGGCAACCCCAAGGTGATCGATCACCTGAAGCGGCTCGGCGTCACCGCGCTCGAGCTGTTGCCGATCCATACCTATACGCAGGACCGGTTCCTGCAGGAGAAGGGGCTGCGGAACTATTGGGGCTACAACACCCTCAATTTCTTCACCCCCGAGCGGTCGTTCTTCGCGACCGACAGCCATAACGAGCTGCGGCGGTCGATCCGGCGGCTGCATGCGGCGGGGATCGAGGTCATCCTCGACGTCGTCTACAACCATACCTGCGAAGGGTCCGAGCAGGGACCGACGCTGTCGTGGCGCGGGCTCGACAATGCGAGCTATTACCGGCTGGTCAAGGATCAGCCGCGCTTCTCGATCAACGACACGGGAACGGGGAACACGCTCAACCTTACCAAGGCGCGCGTGATCCAGATGGTCGCGGATTCGCTGCGCTACTGGGCGACGAGTTTCGGGATCGACGGGTTCCGGTTCGATCTCGGGCTGACGCTGGGGCGGACGGATGACGGGTTCGATCCGGGTGCCGGGTTCTTCGACGTGCTGCGGCAGGACCCGGTGCTCGGCCGGTTGAAGCTGATCACCGAGCCGTGGGACATCGGGCCGGGCGGGTACCAGCTCGGCAATTTCCCGCCGGGCTTTGCCGAGTGGAACGACAAATACCGCGATACGGTGCGCAAGTTCTGGCGTGGCGACCATGCGCAGCGTGCGGATCTGGCGGCGCGTCTGACGGGGTCGGGCGACCTGTTCGACCGGCGCGCGCGGCGGCCCTGGGCGAGCGTCAACCTGCTCGGTGCGCATGACGGATACACGCTGGCCGATACGACGACGTACGAGGAGCGGCACAACGCGGCCAATGGCGAGGGCAATCGCGACGGCCATTCGAACAATTGTTCGCGCAACTGGGGTGTCGAGGGGCCGACCGACGATCCCGAGATCGCCGAGACGCGCAAGCGAGTCGCGCGGTCGATGCTGACGACATTGTTCGCGTCGCTCGGCACGCCGATGCTGGTGGCGGGTGACGAGTTCGGGCGGACGCAGGGTGGCAACAACAACGCCTATTGCCAGGACAACGAGATCAGCTGGCTCGACTGGACACAGGCGAAGTCGGCCGAGGGCGATGCGCTGATCGACTTCACCGCGCGGCTGACCGCGTTGCGCCGCGACTATCCGATGCTGCGCGCGAACAACTTCCTGTACGGCGACGACACACCCGCGGAAGGTCTGAAGGATATCGAATGGTGGGACGAGCGCGGCGTCCAGCTGTCCCCCGAGGACTGGGAGAACACCAACGGGCGCGCGCTGGTGATGCGTCGCGCGGCGCAATGCCCCGACGGCAGCGTGCAGGTGATCTCGCTGCTCCTGAACGCCTCGGAAGGGCCATTGACCTTCACCATGCCGCCACCCGCGGACGTCGAGCGCACCGTGCTGATCGACAGCGCCAAGCCCGATCAGGCGCCGATGGCGATTGCCGACAGTTATGACCTGCCGGCGCAGGGCGCGGCGTTGCTCACCTGGACGATGCAGCCGTGACGCAGCGTGCGTGGGGGCCGCAGCGCGACGCGAACGGGACGCTGTTCCGCCTCTGGGCGCCGGATCGCGACGCGGTGACGCTCGAGATCGACGGTGCGCCTACGACGCCGATGTGGCGCGATGCGGAAGGCTGGTTCACCGTCGAGGCGGAAGTCATGGCGGGGGCACGCTATCGGTTCCGGCTCGACGATGACGATGACGATGTCGTCCCCGATCCGGCATCGCGACAGCAGGATGGCGGGGTCCACGGCTGGAGCGTCGTCGTCGACCCCGACGCGTATCGCTGGCGGACCGACTGGCAGGGACGCGCCTGGGAGGAGATGGTCATCCAGGAGGTCCATGTCGGCGCGCTGGGTGGCTTTGCCGGCGTGGCGACGCACATCCCCCGGATCGCCGCGATGGGCGTTACCGCGATCGAGCTGATGCCCGTCAACGCGTTCGGCGGCACGCGCAACTGGGGCTATGACGGCGTGCTGCCCTATGCCGTCGCCGAAAGCTATGGCACGCCGGACGCGCTCAAGGCGCTCGTCGATACCGCGCACGAGCACGGCGTCGCGGTGTTCCTCGACGTGGTCTACAACCATTTCGGCCCCGACGGGAATTACCTCGGCGGCTATGCAAGCCCGTTCTTCCATGCCGATGTCGACACGCCGTGGGGCGGCGCGGTCGCGGTCGACCGCGAGCCGGTGCGGCGGTTCTTCATCGACAACGCGCTGATGTGGATCAACGAATACCGGATCGACGGCCTGCGGTTCGATGCCGTGCACGCGATCGACGACGATGCGTTCCTAGACGCGATGGCGCGCGAGATCCGTGCGTCGACGGGCGACCGGCGCGTCCACCTCGTGCTGGAGAACGAGCGCAACGATACCGAGCGGCTGCGCGCCGAGGCGTACGACGCGCAGTGGAACGACGACTTTCACAACGTCCTGCACGTCCTGCTGACGGGCGAGACGAGCGCCTATTACGCCGATTTCGCCGATCGACCTGCGGAACGGCTCGCGCGGTGTCTTGGCGAGGGCTTCATCTACCAGGGTGAGGGGTCGCCGAACCATGACGGGCGCCCGCGCGGTAAGCCGAGCGGTCATCTGCCACCGACCGCGTTCGTGTCGTTCCTGCAGAACCACGACCAGATCGGCAATCGTGCGCTCGGCGAGCGGCTGACAATGCTCACCGATCCGGCGCGGCTGCGTGCGGCGACCGCGTTGCTGCTGCTGTCGCCGCAGATCCCGTTGCTGTTCATGGGCGACGAGGCGGGGAGCGATACCCCGTTCCTGTTCTTCACCGACTTTCACGACGAATTGGCCGATGCGGTCCGGGAGGGACGGCGGAAGGAATTCGCGAAGTTCGCGGCGTTCGCCGACGAGGACGCGCGCGCGGCGATCCCCGATCCCAATGCGCTGGCGACGTTTTCCGCGTCGGTCCCGCGCGACGGACCAGACGCGGGGCGGTGGCGCACCCTCTATTCGGACCTGCTGGCGCTTCGGCACCGCGTGATCATGCCGCGGCTGCGCGGCGCAATGGCGATGGGTGCCGAGGCGATCGGCGAACGCGCCGTCGTGGCGCGGTGGCGAATGGGCGATCGAGCGGTGCTGACGATCGCGCTCAACCTTGGCGACGAGGCGGTCGTGTTTCCCGCGGTCGAGGGCGACATGGTGTTCGCCGATGGGACGACGGACGCGGGGCCGTGCGTCAGGGTCTGGCTGTCGCAATGAGCAGGCTCCACGCGCTCGCACGCCTCGCGGGGCTGCAGCCTGAGTGGCAGGATGCGGGCGGTCGCGCGCAAACCGTATCGGACGATGCGCTCCGCACGATCCTCGCCGCGCTGGGGCTGCCTGCCGCAGACGATGCCGCGATCGCCGAAAGCATCGCCGCGGCCGAGGCGGACCGCGCCGCGCCGCCATCCTTCGTCTCCGCCGATGCCGGAACGTCGTTCACGATCGCCGGGGTGGATGGGCCTGCGATCCTGCGGTTCGAGGACGGGGCGACGCGCGACATCCTCGTCGACGCCGGGCAGGTCCCGGCGATCGATCGGACCGGCTATCATGTGCTCAAGATCGGCGACCGTCGTATCGGCGTGGCGATTGCCCCCGAGCGCTGCTTTTCGGTCGAGGACCGCGTCGCAGGCAAGCGGCTCTGGGGCCCCGCGGTGCAGATCCCGAGCTTGCGCGATGCGGGACCGAACGACTTCGGGGATTTCGGTTCGCTCGCGGCCGCCGCGAGCCACTTCGCCGCAGCCGGCGCCGACATGATCGCGATCAGCCCGACGCACGCGCTGTTCCCGAGCGATCCGCACCGCTTCAGCCCCTATGCCCCGTCGAGCCGGCAGTTCGTCAACGTCATGCTCGCGAGCACGGACATGGTCGATCGGTCGGAGGGGGCTGCAGACGATGACCTGATCGACTGGGTGTCGGCTTCGCCGGTCAAGCTGCGCGCTTTGCGGCATGCGTTCGATACGCTGTCCGAGCAATCTCGCGCCGATCTGGCGGCGTTTCGCGCGGCGGGGGGCGAGGCGCTCGGCTGGCACGCCGCCTATGATGCGATCCACGCCCATTTCTTCGCAGCAACGGGGGCACGGGGCTGGCAGGACTGGCCCGAGGCGTTTCGCGATTGCGGGAGCGATGCGGTCGCGCGGTTCATCGACGAGCACCGTGCCGACTGTGACTTCCATGTCTTCCTGCAGTGGCGCGCGGTGACCGGACTGGCCGCCGCGCAGAAGGCGGCGATCGATGGGGGCATGGCGCTCGGCCTGATCGCCGATCTCGCGGTCGGCATGGACGCGGGTGGCAGCCATGGCTGGAGCCGCGGCGGCGACCTGCTGACGGGGTTGTCGATCGGCGCACCACCCGATCCGCTCGGGCCCGATGGACAGGCCTGGGGGATCACCGGGTTCGACCCGCGTGCGCTGGTACGGTCGGGCTTTGCGCCGTTCATCGCGACGATCCGCGCTGCGCTCACGCATGCGGGTGGGTTGCGGATCGATCATGCGTTCGGACTGCGACGGCTCTGGGTCGTGCCCGACGGAGGCTCGGCCGCCGAGGGTGCGTATCTCGACATGCCGTTTGCCGACCTGATGCGGATCATCGCGATCGAGTCGCACCGCGCGCAGGCGGTGGTGATCGGCGAGGATCTGGGCACGATGCCCGACGGGTTTCGCAAGGTCATGGACGCGCGCGCGATGCTCGGCATGCGCGTGCTCTGGTTCGAACGCGGCGCGGATGGCGCGTTCGTCCGGCCGGATCGCTGGTCGCGCGACGCGGTCGCGATGACCGGGACTCACGACCTCCCGACGATCGCCGGATGGTGGCGCGGCCGCGACATCGACTGGACGTGGCGATTGGGCCGCAGTGCCGAGGCGGCGGACGAAGCCGCGGACCGGGCGAACCGGGCGCTGGATCGGTCACGGCTGTGGACGGCGCTTGGTGCGGATGGTCCCGAACCGGCGCCCGAGGACCCGGCCGCGGTGATCGATGCCGCGATCGCGCACGTCGCGCGGACGCCGTGCGCACTTGCGATCGTCCCGTTCGAGGACCTGCTCGGCCTCGTCGAGCAGCCCAACCTGCCGGGGACGACCGACGAACATCCGAACTGGCGGCGGCGGATGCCGGACACCGTCGACGTCCTGCTGCGTCATCCCGACACCGCCCGCCGTGTCGCCCTTCTCAATACCGCGAGACCCTCATGACGCCACGCGCGACCTATCGCATGCAGTTCCACAAGGACTTCACCTTCGCCGATGCGGAGGCGCAGGTCCCGTATCTGGCCGCGCTCGGGATCAGCCATCTCTACGCATCGCCGATCACGACCGCGCGGACGGGATCGACGCATGGCTATGACGTGGTCGATCCGACGCGGATCAACCCCGAACTGGGTGGCGAGGACGGCTTTCGGCGGCTCGTTGACCGGCTCGCGGCGCACGGCATGGGGGTGATCGTCGATATCGTCCCCAACCACATGGGTGTCGCGGGCGGCGAGAACCACTGGTGGCAGGACGTGCTCGCGCGCGGGGAGCACAGCGATTTTGCGGCCTTTTTCGACATCGACTGGCGTGAGAAGATCGTGCTGCCGATCCTCGGCGACCCGCTGCGGCAGGTGATCGACGAGGGCGGGCTTGCGGTCGAGACGATCGACGGGACACCCATGCTCGTCGCCTATGGCGAACACCGGCTGCCGTTGCGGCCCGAGGACCGCGCGACTGCGGCCACCGACGATCTCGCGACGCTCGTCGGGCGCCAGCATTACCGACTGGCGTCGTGGCGGACCGCGAACGACGATCTGAACTGGCGGCGCTTCTTCACGATCAACGATCTTGCCGGGTTGCGCGCGGAGGATCCCGCGGTGTTCGAGGCCACGCATGCGCTGTTCTTTAGGCTGTATGCGGACGGGTTGATCGACGGGGTGCGCGTCGATCATGTCGACGGACTGACCGATCCGGCGGGCTATTGCCGGATGCTGCGCGCCCGGTTCGATGCGATCGAGCCGAAGGCGGGGCGCGGCCCGGCCTATATCGTGATCGAGAAGATCCTGGCGGAGGGCGAACCGCTGGCGACCGACTGGGGCGTCGACGGCACGAGCGGGTACGACTTCATGGCACAGGTCACGGCGCTGCTCCATGACCCGGCCGGGGCGGAGCCGCTCGCGGCGCTGTGGGCGGAGGTCAGCGGACGATCCGCGACGTTCGAGCCCGAGGAACTGCGCGCGCGGCAGGAGATGCTGTCGTGGCAGTTCGAGGGGCAGTTGCAGCGGTGCGTCGAGGCATTCGTCGCGCTCGCCCGGTCGACACCCGCGTGCGACGGGCTGACCGCGGGCATGATACGCCGTGCGATCGAGCGGCTGCTCTGGGTGTTTCCGGTCTATCGCACCTACGGCACGGGCGACGCCGCACCGGTCGCGGATGCCGCGATCCGCGCGACCGCGCGCGACCGTGTCACGCCCCATCTCGCGCCGGGCGAAGCCGTGGTCGTCGACCGGATCCTCGACTGGCTGGCGGGGGAGGGGCCGGGCGGTGCCGAGCGTGCTGCGGACGCGGTCCGCCGGTTCCAGCAACTGTCCGCCCCGATCGCGGCGAAGGCGGTCGAGGACACCGCATTCTATCGCTATGGCCGGCTGCTCTCGCGCAACGACGTCGGGTTCGATCCCGCGGCGTTCGCGCTGGGCAACGACGAATTCCATGCCCTGATGCGCGGGCGTGCGGCAGACTGGCCGCGGGCGATGCTCGCGTCGGGGACGCATGACCACAAGCGCGGCGAGGATGTCCGCGCGCGGCTCGCGGTATTGTCCGAGGTGTCCGCGCTGTGGCGCGAGCACGTTACCGCCTGGCTGGCACAGGTCCGCGCGATCGACGCGACGATCGCGCCCGACGATGCCTATATGCTGTTGCAGACGCTGTTCGGCGCATGGCCCGAAGCACTGCTGCCCGACGACGCGACGGGACTGGCGCGCTATGCCGAACGGATCGTCGGCTGGCAGGAAAAGGCGTTGCGCGAAGCCAAGCTGCGTTCGTCCTGGGAGGACCCCGACGAGGCTTACGAAAAACGGTGCCACGATCTCGTCGGCGTGCTGCTCGATCCCGAACGGTCGGCGGCGTTCCTCACGGATATGGCGGGCCTCGTCGACGCGACGCAGCGTGCGAGCGAGGCCAACGCGCTCGTCCAGACCGCGCTGCGCTATACCGTTCCGGGCGTGCCGGACCTGTATCAGGGCGCCGAGCTTGCCGATCTCAGCCTTGTCGATCCCGATAACCGCCGGCCGGTCGATTATGCCAAGCGGCAGGCGCTTCTGACGGACGGGGGGAGCGCCAAGCTCGGCCTGATCGCCGAACTTCTGGCGTTGCGTAAACGCCAGCCACTGGTCTTTGCGGAAGGGTCCTATGTCCCGATCGGGGTGATGGGCGACCGCGCGGACCATGTGCTCGCCTTCGAGCGGACCGCGGGCGGGACGACGCTGCGCGTGGCGATCGTGCTGCGCGGGGCAGCGCTCGCCATGGACGCAGCGGGAGCGGCGGGCGACTGGTGGGGCGACACCCGGCTTGCGACGGGAGAACGGGCAGCCGACCTCTTCGTCGCGCGGCCGGTGTGGTTCGACCTGCACGAATAGGCGTCGCATGATCCATGTCGTGCATCATCCCGACTATGTCGCAGCCGCGCCGGCGCGGTCGACCTATCGCTGGAACAAGAACGGGCTGATCCGCGACCTGCTGCTCGCACTTGGCGACAGGCTGTCGTGGCATCAACCCGGGGCGACGCCGCGGCAGTGGCTCGAGGCGGTGCACGACCCCGATTATGTCGCCGAGGTGATCGAGGCGCGCGTCCCCGCGCTGAAGGAGCGGCGCATCGGGTTTCCAGTGACCGAGGCGGTGGCGAAGCGTGCGGTCGTGGTGCCCGACGGGACATGGCTGGCCGCGAAACTTGCCCTGCTCCACGGCTTTGCCGCGAATACCGCAGGGGGTAGCCATCATGCACTGGCGGAGACGGGCGCGGGCTATTGCGTGTTCAATGACCTCGCGGTCGCGGCCGTCCGGCTCGTCGAGCAGGGCGATGCGCAACGCATCCTGGTCGTCGATTGCGACGTGCATCAGGGGGACGGAACCGCGGCACTGCTCGCCGGACGGCCCGAGATCGCGACCTATTCGATCCATGCGGAGAAGAACTTCCCCGTCCGCAAGGCACGGTCGTCGCTCGACGTCGCGCTGCCCGACGGGGTCGACGATGCCGCCTATCTCGACATCCTGCAGCAGACGCTCGTACCGCTGCTCGACGAGGTCCGGCCCGACCTGATCCTCTACCAGGCGGGCGTCGATCCGTTTGCGGGCGACCGGCTCGGCCGGTTGTCGCTCACGCTCGACGGACTGGTCCGACGCGAACGGCTTATCGCTGGGCTCGCGATCGCGCGCGGCGTGCCGCTCGCGAGTACCGTGGGGGGCGGCTACGGCGACGACGCGCTCGAGATCGCGCAGCGTCACGTCACCGCGATCATGACGCTGGGTGAAACTTTTGCGGGGCGTGGCGCCGGATCATCGGATGCGACGTTGAACGGTCGATGACGACACCCACGCTTCTCTGGCTGCGCCAGGACCTTCGCCTTCACGACCACCCCGCACTGATCGCAGCCGCTGCGGCGGGCCCGGTCATCCCGGTCTATGTGCTCGACGACGACGCGCCCGGCGACTGGGCGATCGGCGGCGCGCAGCGCTGGTGGTTGCACCACAGCCTGGCGGCGCACGGCGAGGCGCTGAAGGACAAGAAATCGCGGCTGATCCTGCGTCGCGGCGACGCGGTCGAGGTTCTGACGGCGCTGCTCGAGGAGACAGGCGCGACGCAGATCCATGCGATCCGCCACTACGAACCCTGGTGGCGCAAGGCCGAGGACGCGCTGGGCGATCGGCTGTGCCTGCACGACGGCAATCACCTCATGCGGGTCGAGGACGTGAAGACCGGGTCGGGTGGCCAGTTCCGCGTCTACTCGTCGTTCTGGAAGGCGCTCAACCAGATGATGCCACCGCCCGAGCCCGAGCCGGTCCCCCATGTGATCCATGCGCCCGGTTCGTGGCCCAAGAGCGATACACTCGCGTCATGGGACCTACTGCCGACCAAGCCCGACTGGTCGGGCGGGTTCGACGACTGGACGCCCGGCGAAGCGCAGGCGTTGAAGAATGCCAAGGCGATGGCGTCGATCGTCGAGGCGTATGACGTCGACCGCAACATGCCGTCGATCGAGGGGACGTCGCGCCTGTCGCCGCATTTGCATCACGGCGAGATCTCGCCGCGGACGGTGTGGCATGCGGTCGACGGTCACGGCGATGCGACGACTTTCCTGAAGGAGCTGGCGTGGCGCGACTTCACCGACGGCGTGGTGCTGGCGATGCCCGATTACGGCAAGGCAAACGGGCGGCCGAAGTTCGACGCGCTGCCGTGGCGCACGGGCAAGGCGGCCGCGGCGGACCTGAAGGCGTGGCAGACGGGGCGGACGGGCTATCCGATCGTCGATGCCGGGATGCGGCAGCTCTGGACGACGGGGTGGATGCACAACCGTGTCCGCATGATCACCGCGAGCTTCCTCGTAAAGCATCTGCTGATCGACTGGCGCGAGGGGGAGCGGTGGTTCTGGGATTGCCTGGTCGACGCCGATTACGGGAACAATTCGGTGAACTGGCAGTGGGTCGCCGGGACGGGCGTCGATTCGAACATGTTCGGGCGGATCATGGCACCGCTGTCGCAGTCGGAAAAATTCGACGCAGGCGACTATATCCGCGCGTGGGTACCCGAGCTTGCCGGACTGAAGGGCGATGCGATCCATGACCCCGACGACTCCGGATGCCGGCCGGACGACTATCCGGCGAAGATCATCGGCCACCGCGAGGGCCGTGAGCGCGCGCTCGATGCGGGTCGCCACGCACGCTAGTCCCTTTTCACCGTCGCGGCGCTGTTGCATGGAGCGCCGCGATGACCGCCGTTCCCGCTTTCGATGACCCCCAGTCCCCCGCGGCGACGACGCTGGCGCGTCTGGCCGCGCCGATCTTTCACCGCATGCTCGACCGGATCGACGACGGGCTGGAGAGCGGGGCGATCGAGGCGATCCTTCCCGATGGAACGCGCCGGCTGATCGGCGGGCGCACGCCCGGGCCGGTGCCCGTTGTCACGCTCCACCGCTGGCGCGCGCTGATCCGGCTTGCGACCGCGGGGTCGGTCGGCTGGTACGAGGGCTGGACCGCGGGCGACTGGTCGAGCCCCGATCCCGTCCCGCTGTTCGACCTTTTCATGCGCAACCGTGTGTCGCTGGGGCGCACCGCGCGGTCGGGCGGGGTCGCACGGCTGTCGGCGCGGCTCTGGCACTGGATGCGGCGCAACCACCGCGAGGGTTCGCGGCGCAACATCGCGGCGCATTACGACCTGGGCAACGACTTCTACGAGCTCTGGCTCGATCCCGGCCTGACCTATTCGAGTGCGCTGTTTGCCGAGCCCGTGTCGGAGGCAGAGACGCTCGAACAGGCGCAGACGACCAAGTTGCAGGCGATCCTCGATCGCACCGCCGCGCGGCCCGGCGACCGGATCCTCGAGATCGGGTGCGGCTGGGGGTCGTTTGCCGAACTGGCGGCGCGTGCCGGCGTATCGGTCCACGGCCTGACCTTGTCGACCGAGCAGAAGCGGCAGGTCGACACCCGCATGGCGGACGCCGGGCTGACGAACGTCACGGTCGCGCTGACCGATTACCGCGACGTCACGGGCACCTATGACGCGGTGGCGAGCATCGAGATGGTCGAGGCGGTGGGCGAGGCCTATTGGCCGGCCTATCTCGATGCGATCGCGCGGGCGTTGAAGCCGGGCGGGCGTGCGGCGATCCAGTATATCACGATCGACGATGCGATCTTCGACGCGTATTCGACAAGCGTCGATTTCATCCAGCGGTACGTCTTCCCGGGCGGGATGCTGTTGTCCGAGCCGCGGTTCCGCGCGCTCGCCGAGGCGCGCGGGCTTGCCTGGGAAGACCGGCGCGGGTTCGGGCTGCATTATGCGGAGACGTGCCGGCGGTGGCGGGTTGCGTTCGATGCGGTCGTCGCGCAGGGCCGCCTGCCGGCGCGGCTCGACGCGAAGTTCGTCGCGTTGTGGCGCTATTACCTGATGTATTGCGAAGGCGGGTTCCGCGGGGGCGGGATCGACGTCGCGCAGGTCACGCTGGTGAAACGACGCTGACAGTCTGCCCTACAAGGGGCAGACCTTCAGGCTACGCGTTCGAAATGGCCGGGTTCGAACCCGTCGATGGCCAGCGCGACGATGCGGTCGGCGACGACCTGCGGATCCTTCACCGACTTCGGGTCCTCGCCGGGATAGGCACGCGCGCGCATCTTGGTGCGGGTCGCGCCGGGATCGACGATCGCGGTACGGATACCGCTGATCTCGGCCATCTCGTCGCCATAGGCGCCGAGCAGCGTCTCGAACGCGGCCTTCGACGCGCCGTAGAGCCCCCAATAGGCGCGGGGTTTGCGGCCCACGCTCGAGGTGACGCCGATCACCCGGGCCGACTTCGCTTTCTTCAGCATCGGATCGAACGCGGCGATCAGGGCGGCCTGCGCGCTGACGTTGAGCGTCAGGACCTGCGCCATCTCCTTGGGGTCGATCGCGGGGACCGATGACAGCGAACCGAGCATCCCAGCGTTGAGCACGAGGATGTCGAGCGCGTCCCAGCGGTCGCCGATCGCCGTCGCCAGCCGCGCGATCGCGTCGCTCTCGGCGAGGTCGAGCGGGGCGATCGTCGCTGACCCGCCGGCGTCATGGATCGCCGTCTCGACCTCTTCGAGGCCGCCCGCGGTCCGCGCGGTCAGGACGACGTGCGCGCCCTGTGCCGCCAGCGCGACGGCGGTGGCGGCGCCGATGCCGCGGCTGGCACCGGTGACCAGCGCGAGCCGGCCCTCGAGAGGCTTGTCCGTCATGTTCACTCCGGGATCTTTAGATAACGCGCTCGGCGAGCATCGCGAACTGATCGACCTCGGCGCCTTCGTCATGGTCGGTCAGCGTCGTCGGATAATCGCCCGTGAAGCACGCGTCGCAATATTTGGGACGAATGTCCGCCCGCTTGGCCTCGCCCAGCGCCTTGTACAGCCCGTCGATCGAGATGAAGTTGAGGCTGTCGGCGTGGATGAAGCCCGTCATGCCGCCGAGATCGAGCTGGGCTGCGAGCAGCTTGGTGCGCTCGGGCGTGTCGACGCCGTAGAAGCACGAATGCCGCGTCGGCGGGCTGGCGATCCGCATGTGAACTTCGGCAGCGCCGGCCTCGCGCATCATCTGGACGATCTTGAGCGAGGTCGTGCCCCGGACGATCGAATCGTCGACGAGGATGACCCGCTTGCCCTTGATGAGCGCACGGTTGGCGTTGTGCTTCAGCTTGACGCCGAGATGGCGGACCTTGTCGCCGGGCGAGATGAAGGTGCGGCCGACATAATGCGAGCGGATGATGCCGAGCTCGAACGGGATGCCCGATTGCTGCGCATAGCCGATCGCCGCGGGCGTGCCCGAGTCGGGGACGGGGATGACGAGGTCGGCATCGACGGGGGACTCGATCGCGAGCTGCGCACCGATCGCCTTGCGGACCGAATAGACCGAATGATCCTCGACGATCGAATCGGGCCGCGAGAAATACACCCATTCGAAGATGCACGGGCGCGCCGCCATCGGCGTGAACGGACGGATCGAGCGGATCTCGGTGCCCTGGACGATGACCAGTTCACCCGGCTCGACCGCGCGGACGAACGTGGCGCCGACGACGTCGAGCGCGACCGTCTCGGACGCGAAGATCACCGCATCGCCGAGCTTGCCCATCACCAGCGGCCGGATGCCGAGCGGGTCGCGGCAGGCGATCATGCCCTCGGGGGTCATCACGATCAGCGAATAGGCGCCCTCGACCTGCTTGAGCGCGTCGATGAAGCGATCGAGCAGCGTCCGGTAGTTCGAGGTCGCGACGAGGTGGATGATCGTCTCGGTATCGCTGGTCGACTGGAAGATCGAGCCGCGTCGGACCAGTTCGCGGCGCAACCGCATGGCGTTGGAGATATTGCCGTTGTGCGCGATCGCGAACCCGCCCGTCGACAGCTCGGCATAGAGCGGCTGGACGTTGCGCAGCGCGGTCTCGCCCGTCGTCGAATAGCGGACATGACCGCAGGCGACGGTACCGGGAAGCGCGCGGATGACATCGTCGCGATCGAAGTTGCCAGCGACATGCCCCATCGCGCGATGCGTATGGAAATGCGCGCCGTCGAAGGTGGTGATGCCTGCGGCTTCCTGCCCGCGATGCTGCAACGCGTGCAGTCCGAGCGCGACGAGCGCGGCCGCGCCATCGGTCGCAGATACGCCGAACACCCCGCACTCTTCGCGGAGTTTGTCGTCATCATAGGGGTTTGTGGTCAGCATGCCGGGTCTCACGTCGTGCGGAGCCCGCCCTATAGTCGGGGTTCATGCGTTTGTCGCCTCTTTGTAATAACATTGCGCACCCGATCGCATGTCACTGGTCGCATCGCGGTGGCTTTGGGCTATATCCGCGCGATGACACATAGCCGCGACACGGGCCTGACGCTCGACCCGAAATTCGATTCCGCCGGCCTGCTGACCGCAGTCGTTTCTGACCGCGTATCGGGGGACGTGCTGATGGTCGCGCATATGAATGCGGAGGCGCTCGCGCTGACGCAGACGACGGGTGCGGCGCATTTCTGGTCGCGCAGCCGACAGGCGCTCTGGAAGAAGGGCGAGACGTCGGGAAACGTGCTGCACGTCGCCGAGGTGCGAATCGACTGCGATCAGGATGCGGTGTGGCTGATCGTCGATGCGGCAGGACCGGCCTGCCATACGGGTGCGCGCAGTTGTTTCTTCCGTCGTCTGGAAGGTGACGTGCTGGTCCCCGCCGAGTGAGGGCGATCCTCCTGCTCGCGCTCGTCGTCGCAGGGTGCGATCGCGCGCCGTCCGCGACGACGGGCGACAGCGCGGGCGCCCGACTCGAGGCTGCCGCCGAGCGGGCAGGGATCGTGTCCGATCCGGAGGCCCCGCTCGAGGGGGCCTGGGCGCGCGACACCGACCGGCTGTGCGTGGTCGGAACGGGGAAGACCAGCCGGATCGGCGTCAGCGTCGATTATGGCGAGGACCAGGGCTGTGCCGCGACGGGTGTCGCCGAGCGCGAGGGGACCGCGCTCAGGCTGACGTTCGGCGACTGCCGGATCGTCGCGCAATATGACGGCGACCGGATCGTGTTTCCTGCAACCGTTGCGGACGCGTGCCAGGCATTGTGCACGGGGCGCGCGACGCTGGCGGCGGTCACCGTCGACCGCCAGAGCATGGCGCGATCCGAGGCGCTGACGCTGCGATCGTCCAAGGGTACGCGTCTTTGCAGTAGTTGACGTTGACGTAAACGAGAGTTACATCACTGGGCATGGCAACACGCGCGTCCCCCGAGTCCTATGCGATGATCGAACCGCGACACGATCGCGATCATTTCACGATCTCCGACCTGTCGACCGAATTCGACGTGACCGCACGCGCGCTGCGGTTCTACGAGGACGAGGGCCTCATCGCGCCCGAGCGTCGCGGCACGCAGCGCATCTATTCGCACCGGGACCGCGCGCGGCTTGCCTGGATCCTGCGCGGCAAGCGCGTCGGGTTCAGCCTCGGCGAAATCCGCGAGATGATCGACCTGTACGACGTCGGCGATGGCCGGCGCGTACAGCGACAGGTCGTCATCGAACGGAGCGAGGCGCGCATCGCGCTTCTCACCGAACAGAAGCGCGACATCGACGCCGCCATCGACGAACTCACCAACTTCGTAGCCATCCTCGAGGCCAGTCGGGCCCAGGACAAAGGATAAACCATGCCCCAGTACACGCCCCCCGTGCGCGATACGCGCTTCGTCCTCGAGCAGGTGGTCGGTCTCGATCGCTACAGCAACCTTCCGGGTTTCGACACGGCCTCGCCCGACGTCGTCGATGCGGTGCTCGAGGAAGGCGGCAAGTTCGTCGCCGAGGTTCTGTTCCCGCTCAACCTGTCGGGCGACCAGCAGGGTTGCACGCGGCACGAGGACGGATCGGTCACGACGCCCGACGGCTTCAAGCAAGCCTATAAGCAGTATGTCGAAAGCGGCTGGGCGACGCTCGGCAACCAGCCCGAATATGGCGGGCAGGGCATGCCGCACGTCGTGTCGACCGCGTTCCAGGAATATATGATCTCGTCGAACATGGCGTTCGCGATGTATCCCGGCCTCACGCACGGCGCGATCGCCGCGCTCGTCGCCAAGGGGTCGGACGCGCAAAAGGCGATGTACGTGCCCAAGATGGTGTCGGGCGAATGGGGCGGCACGATGAACCTCACCGAGCCGCAGTGCGGCACCGATCTCGGCCTGATCCGCACCAAGGCGGAGCCGCAGGCGGACGGCTCCTACGCGATCACCGGCACGAAGATCTTCATCTCGAGCGGTGAGCATGACCTGACCGAGAACATCATCCATCTCGTGCTGGCCAAGACCCCCGGCGCGCCGGACAGCTCGAAGGGCATTTCGCTGTTCGTGGTGCCGAAGATGCTGGTGAACGAGGACGGTTCGCTCGGCGCGCGCAACGGCGTCACCTGCGGGTCGATCGAGCACAAGATGGGGATCCATGCGAACTCGACCTGCGTGATGAACTACGACTCGGCGACCGGCTGGCTGGTCGGCGAGGAGATGAAGGGCCTCGCCGCGATGTTCATCATGATGAACGCCGCGCGGCTGGGCGTCGGCCTGCAGGGGCTCGGCGTCGCGGAGGTCGCGTATCAGAATGCGGTGCAGTACGCGCAGGATCGTCGCCAGGGCCGCGCGCTGACGGGGCCGAAGGAGCCGCAGGAGAAGGCGGACACGCTGTTCGTCCACCCCGACGTGCGGCGGATGCTGATGGAGGGCAAGGCGCTGACCGAGGGTCTGCGCGCGTTGATCCTGTGGACCGCGCTGCAGGGCGATCTCGAGCATAACGCCGCGGACGAGGCGGAGCGCCAGCTCGCGGGCGATATGATCAGCCTTCTGACCCCGGTCATCAAGGGCTATGGCACCGACATGGGCTATGCGATCGCGACCAACGCGCAGCAGGTCTATGGCGGCCACGGCTACATCGCCGAATGGGGCATGGAGCAATATGTCCGCGATGCGCGGATCGCGATGATCTACGAGGGCACCAACGGCGTGCAGGCGATGGATCTGGTCGGCCGCAAGCTCGCGCAGAATGGCGGTCGCGGGATCCAGGCGTTCTTCAAGCTCGTCACGGACGACGTCGCGGCGGCCAAGGGCGATCCGGTCACCGCGTCGTTTGCCGAAGCGCTGGAGAAGGCGAACGGCCAGCTCCAGGCGGCGACGATGTGGTTCATGGCGAACGGCATGAAGAACCCCGAGAATGTCGGCGCGGGCGCGGTCAGCTACATGCACCTGATGGGCATCGTCGCGGTCGGCGCGATGTGGCTGCGGATGGCGGTCTCCGCGGCAAAGCTCAAGGCAGCAGGCGAGGGCGAGGCGGCGTTCCTCGACGCCAAGCTGATCACCGCGCGTTTCTATGCCGAGCGGATCCTGCCCGACGCAGGCGCGCTGCGTCGCAAGATCGAGGGCGGCGCGGAGTCGCTGATGGCGCTGCCGCCGGAGATGTTCATGGCGGCCTGATCGCCACCATGACGTGCGCGAAGGGCGCGGGCGTCGGGGTTTCCCCCGGTGCCCGCGCCCTTTTTGTTTGTCAGCGCTGCGCCCACAAAAAAGGGGAGCCGTTTCCGGCTCCCCCTTCGAGGCTAGCGAAGCGTGAGGATCAGAAGTTGATCCGGACGCCTGCATAATAGCGACGGCCGAGCGGATCATAGGTGCCCGCATCGGTATCCTGGCCGGCCGACGCGCCGATGTCGGCGAGGTAAGGCGGCTTGTTGTTGAGCAGGTTCGACCCGCCGATGTAGAATTCGAACCCGTCGTTGGTCTGGAAGCGGATCTGCGAATCCAGGTAGAATTGCGGACGGACGCGGTACAGCGGATTGGTGCCCGGACGCGCGCCGGTCAGCTGGTCGTCGAGGCTCGCCTGGCTGATCCACGTGCCCGTCGTGGTGAAGCCGACACCGTCGACGTCATAGGACAGGTTCGTCGTGAACCGGTCGCGCGACGCACCGATCTCGCCCGCGAAATAGTCGCGATCCGCCTCGGGCAGTGGCACGGTGTAGCCCGAGATCAGATGCGTATACGAGCCGCGCAGGCCCAGCATGCCCGCAAGACCGATATCCGCCAGATCCTGGCGATAGGTGATGACCGTATCGATGCCCTGGGTCTTCACGCCACCGCTGTTGAGGAAGCTGGTCGTGAGCTGGTCGAGCGACCCGGCGCTGTTCGGGCCGAGCGCCGCCGGACGCCGCGTGATCTGGCTGCAATAGTCCGCGTTGCCCTGCTCATAGCACTGGTTCAGGATATACTGCAGCGGCGTCTGGACGATCGCGTCCTTGATGCGGATGTTGAAGTAATCGACCGTGATGACGAAGTTGCGCAGTGCGCGAACCGAACGCGGATTGATCACCACGCCTGCGGTGAACGAGTCGCCCTTCTCTTCCTGCAGGTTCCGGTTGCCGGATTCGAAGCTGGTGACACCCTGGATATCTTCCTGCTTGGCGAAGAAGGCCCCATTGTTCGCTGCGATGTTGGTGAGCACGCCCGGTGCCGCGCGGCAGGTCGTTCCCAATGTCCCGGCCGTTGCCGCGGTCACGCCGATGCACGGATCGCTGACGCTCGGGAAGTTCTGCTGCGGCGCCTGGAACAGCTCGTTGATATTCGGTGCGCGCACCGAACGCGCCTGCATCACGCGGAAGCGAATGTCTTCCACGGGCGCCCACTCGCCGCCGAAATTGTAGCTGTAGGTCGTTCCGATCGTCGAATAGTCCGAGACGCGGAGCGCACCGCGGACGCTGAGCGACTGGAAGAACGGCTTGTCCTGGATGATCGGCGCGACGACCTCGCCAAAGCCTTCCCACAGATGGAAGCGACCAGCGGTCGAGGGCAGTGCGTTGTTGCCGTTGAGGCCCTGCTGCGTGAGCAGATCGAAGTCGTTGCGGCTGCTTTCGCGGCGATATTCGGTGCCGACGCTGAAGCCGATCGGATCGGCGCCGAACAGCGAGAACAGCTTGCCCGACACGTTGCCACCGGCAACCGTCTGCGTGACCTTGGTGCTGAGCGTCGTCGGCGCAGCAAGGTACCCCGCTGCAGGAGCGAGCGCGCCCGCGCCGTAGATGTTGGCCGGGACGCACCCGGCAGCGCGCGCGGCCGGATCCGCGCAGACGATCTGCCCGGTTGCCGGATCACGATAGGAGTTCAGCGCCTGGAAGAAGTTGGACGTGTTGAACTGCCCGCTGCCGACCTGGTTCTCCTTGGTCTGGCCATAGATGCCGTAGACCTCGTAGTTGAAGCGGTCTTCCAGGAACTTGCCGGTAGCGCCGCCTGCGAAGCGGAACATGTCACGGCTCGCGCTGCTCGTGCGCGGCCCGAAATCGGCGAGGCGCCGGTCGAAGTAGATGTCGCGCAAGCCGTCATTGTCGGTGTCGGTCGCAGCATTGAAGATGGCGTCCGGCACGTAAGGATTGCGGTAGGTCACGCCGCCGACGATCGACTGGATCGGGATCTGGCCCGAGTTACGCGGGTTGCTGAACGTCGAATCGAGAGGAAACGGCTCGATGATCGTGCTGACCTTGGTCTTGGCGTAGTTGCCTTCGACGAACAGGTTCAGCGCAGGCGAAACTTCAAAGTTCGCACGGCCCGCGGTCACATAGCGCTCGACCGGCACGGCCAGATAGCGGAAGTCCGACCGGTTGAAGCCGTCCGGCCCTGCGACCGTCCCGTTTGCATTGACGCACCCGGCAGTCCCGTTGGGCGATGCACAATCGCGCAGTGCGCCGTCCTGGCCATAGGTGAACACGCTATCGCCAGCGTAATAGCGGCCCTGCGGCGCGAAACCGGACAGCGACCGCTGCGGCGTGAAGAAATCCTCATCGGCGCCGGTGGTGTAGACGCGGCTGGACGAATCGATCGCACTCGAACCGGCTTCGGTGAACCGGTCGCGTTTCAGCACGGTGCCCTGCTTCGAATAGCCACCGAACAGCATGATGTTGCCGCGGCCATCTGCGAAATTCTTGCCGACGAGCGCGTTGACCTGACGATCGAAGCCATCGCCATATTGCGAGATGCCGACCTGCCCATCGAGCTGGATGCCGTCGAACTTGGTCTTGTAGATCATGTTGACGACGCCTGCGACGGCATCCGAGCCGTATACTGCCGATACGCCGCCAGTCAGCGTGTCGACGCGCTCGAGGAATTGCGTCGGGATGACGTTGAGGTCGACCGCGCTGCTACCGGGCACGCCCGATACGAAACGGCGGCCATTGACGAGAACGAGCGTCCGGTCTTCGCCCAGATTGCGAAGGTTCACCGTCGCGACACCGGCAGACTGCGTCGCGAAGCTCGAATTGGTGCGGCTGATGCCGGGGGTGCCGAACGCCGGGTTCTGCAGCAGGACGTCCTGGACGTTGATCGCGCCGGCCTGCTGGATCTGGGCGATGCCCACGCTCTGGAGCGGCGAGGCGGCGGTGGCCGAGGGCGAGGCGATGCGCGAGCCGGTCACGACGATCTCGCCCGCGGGCTGCTCGGGCTGCGCCGATGCAGTGCTGCCGGCCTGGGACTCGACGACCGGGTCCTGCGTGGCGGGAGCGGCCGCGGTCGGCGCGGGGGCGTCGGTCGCGGGCTGGGCCTGCGCCGCGGCGGGAGCCGGCGTCGTCTGCGCCATGGCGGGCAGCGCGACCGCGGAAACTGCGACGAGCAGCGTCGAGGCTAGCAGATTGCGGCGATAGGTTGGGGTCATGATCGTTCTCGACTCAGCACTGGATGCGATGGGCCAATATCGCTGACCTTCGCGGAAGCGGGCGCTGTAAGCCTCTGAGGTCGCAGGAATCCATCCGTTCTCGACCGACATTGCGTGAATATTTCCGAGTGTTTCTTCCTTGCAACACTTCAGATCAGTCGGGCTGTCTGCGAGCGTTCGCTGCCGTCGCAGCGGCAATTTGCAGATCGCCGTCTTCCCCCCGGGGGCGCTGTTGGCCTACACGGGCGCATGACGTGCGTCGCGCTTCGACCGGTTCGGCGGTAATGGTCCTCGGGACATGGGAAACCGTGCTCGCGGGCGTGGCGGTTCTGCTGCTCGTCGGCGTGGGTGCCGTACTGGTGTATCTGGGGCTGCGTGCGCGCGCGGATGCGGCTGCGACGATCGCCGACAACGAGAATATGCGCGGCCTGCTCGATGGATCGCCCGCGGTGGCGACGATCGTGCGCTCGGATGGCCGGGTGGAAATGCCGCGGCGGATGGCGGACTGGCTCGGGATCCCGGCACCGCGGTATCTGGCGGACCTGTCGGGCGACGGCTCGGGCCTGTCGACGGAGGATGCCGCGGCACTCACCGCCGACGTGACCGCGGCGCAGCGGGCGGGGCGGCCGTTCGTCCGCGCGGTGCGCCCTGTCGGATCGACACGCGCGATCACGCTGCGCGGCGGTCGTGCGCCGGGCGGGATGGGCGCGACGGGCAGCGTGCTGATCTGGGCGTTCGACGCGACCGACAGCGAATCGGAGATCAACCGTCTCGGCGCGGAGACCGCGCGGCTCGGGGCGGCATTCGACGCGCTGACCGGGCTGATCGAGGCCGCCCCGATGCCGATGTGGTACCGCGCGCGCGACCTGAAACTGTCGATGGTCAACACCGCCTATGTCGCCGCGGTCGAGGGGCAGGATGCCAAGGACGTGATCGCGCGCGGGGTCGAGCTGGTCGAGGGATCCGGGCGCGGCGGACCGCTCGCGGGTGCGGCGGCGGCACGCGAACAAGGGCGGCCGCACGAACAGATCCTGCCCGCGACGATCGACGGCGCGCGTCGCTCGCTCCAGATCTACGACGTGCCGCTGCCGACCGGCGGCGTTGCGGGGTTCGCGATCGACATCGAGGATCTCGAACAGGCGCGCTCGGGCGCGAAGCGCTTTGCCGAGGCGCAGCGCGCGATGCTCGATCGCGTGTCGGCGGGCGTCGCGCAGTTCGGCGGCGACCGGGGACTGGTGTTCTGCAACCAGCCGTTCCGGCGGATGTTCGCGATGCGCGCCGAGTGGCTCGCCGACCGCCCCGAATTCGATCGCGTGCTCGAGCGGATGCGCGAGGCCAACCGCCTGCCCGAGGTGCGCGACTTTCCCGCGTGGAAGGCCGAACGGCGCGAATGGTTCATGCAGACCGGGACGATGCCCAATGGCGGCGCGAGCGAGGAGATCTGGCATCTTCGCGGCGGGACGCATCTGAGGGTGGTCGCGCAGCCGCTGCCCGATGGCGGGCTGTTGCTGATCTTCGAGGATCGCACCGAGCACGTCCAGCTGGCCAGCGCGCGCGACACGCTGCTGCGCGTGCGGACGGCGACGTTCGACAATCTGTTCGAGGCGCTCGGCGTGTTCGCCGCCGACGGACGGCTGCAATTGTGGAACAACCGGTTCCGCGTGCTGTGGGGGCTGGAGGAGGAGTTCCTGGCGGGTCATCCGCGCGTCGACGTGTTTGCCGAGGCGGCGGCATCGAAGCTCGCCACCCCCAACCGATCGGTGCTCATCCCCGATCTCGTCCGGTCCGCAACCGTCGAGCGCCAGCAGCGCGCAGGCCGGGTCGCGTTCGCCGACGGACGGCATTTCGAGTTCGCCGGGGTGCCGTTGCCCGATGGCAACGCGCTGTTCACGATGCTCGACATCACCGACAGCAAGCGCGCGGAGCAGGCGTTGCGCGACCGCGCCAATGCGCTCGAGGCCGCAGACAAGGTCAAGACCGCGTTCGTCGCGAACATGAGCTATGAGCTCAAGACGCCGCTGACGTCGATCAGCGGGTTCGCCGAGATGTTGCATGGCGGCTATGCGGGGAAGCTCGGCAGCCAGGCCGAAGGGTATCTCGAGGCGATCCTCGAATCGGTCGAGCGGCTTGGCCTGCTCGTCGACGACGTGCTCGACCTGACGCGGACCGACGCCGACGGGATGGAGATCATGCGCGCGGACGTCGATCTGGCGGCCGTGACGCGCGCGGCCGGCGAGGCGATCCACGCGGTCGCCAAACGCCGCAATCTGGACTTCGCGGTCGAGATCGGGCGGTCGACGGGGCGCGTGTGCGGCGATGCCAAACGGCTGCGCGAGATCGTCGAGCATCTGTTGCGGCACGCGGTGGCGGGCACCGGGGAGGGCGGACGGATCCTGCTGCACACCGATGGCAACGCGACGCATGCGCGGATCATCGTGTCCGACGACGGCATGGGGATGTCGACCGAGGCGGTCGCGCACGCGTTCGACCGGTTTGCCGAATCGAAGACGATCGGCGACCGCGCGCTGGGGCTGGGTCTCCCCCTCGCCAAGCAGTTCGTCGAGGCGCACAACGGGACGATCGAACTCGTCTCGGAGCCCGGCAGCGGCACGCTCGTCACCGTCGAGCTGCCGCGCCGATGAGGACGCTCGCCGATGCGCAGGCCACCGAGGCGTTTGGCGCGTGGCTGGCCACGCTGGTGCGGCCGGGCGACGTCGTCACGCTCGAGGGCACGCTGGGCGCGGGCAAGACGAGCATCGCGCGCGGGCTGCTCGCGGCGCTCGGCCTGCCGGGGGAAGCGCCGTCGCCGAGCTTTGCGATCGTCCAGCCCTATGAGCCGCCCGAGGTCCGGTTTCCCGTGCTCCACGTCGATCTCTACCGGATCGATGATCCCGCGGAGATCGACGAGCTGGCGCTCGACGATTCGCGGTATGATTCGCTGCTGCTGGTCGAATGGCCCGAGCGGGCGGGGCCGGGCTATTGGCCCGATGCGCTTCGGCTCGGCCTGACGATCGAGCCGGATGGCACGCGCGGCTTGACAGTCGGTGTGCCGGAGGCTTGGGAAAACCGATGGCCGACATGACCCCGCCGGCGGGCGCCGCCGCTTTTCTCGACGCGCATGGATGGGGCGGGGCGACGACGCTGCCGGTCGCCGGCGACGCGTCCTTCCGTCGCTATTTCCGGATCGTCGAGGGCGCCCGCCGGGCGATCCTCATGGACGCACCGCCACCGCACGAGGACCCGCGTCCGTTCATCGCGGTCGCCGAATGGCTGATCGAGCGTGACTTCGCCGCGCCTGCGATCCTCGCGTGCGATCTCGACCAGGGGCTCGTGCTGATCGAGGATTTCGGGGACGACCGGCTTCGCGAGGCGATCGATGCGTCCTCGGATGACGGCCTCGCGCTCTATGCGCCGGCGGTCGATCTTCTCGTCGCGTTGCGCGACCACGCCGCAGGACCGCTGCCGCTCTACGATCGCGCGGTGCTGAAGCGCGAGGCGGCGCTGTTCGTGGACTGGTATTGCCCTGCGGTTGGCATCGCGCCCGACATCGCGAGCTGGGATGCGGCATGGGACGCGGTGTTCGATCACGCGGTTCCAGACGTGCCGGTCACCGTGCTGCGCGACTATCATGCCGAGAACCTGATGCTGGTCGGTCCGGACAAGTCGCTCGGCCTGCTCGATTTCCAGGACGCGCTCGCGGGCCACGCCGCTTATGATCTCGCCTCGCTGCTCCAGGATGCGCGACGCGACGTCGATCCCGCCATCGAGGCTGCGATGCTCGCGCGCTACGCGGCGGCGACCGGGGTCGGCGACAGTTTCTTCGACGCCTATCATGTCCTCGGTGCGCAGCGGAACGCCAAGATCCTCGGGATCTTCACGCGGTTGTGGAAGCGCGACGGCAAGACGCGATATCCAACGCTGTGCCCCCGCGTCTGGACCTATCTCGAGCGCGATCTCGCGCAGCCGGTGATGGCCCCGGTGGCCGCATGGTTCGAGGCGCACGTGCCGCGCGACCGACGCGGCGATCCGCTGGCGATCGCGGCATGACACGCCAGCGCGAGATCCGCCCGGTCCCGCACGGTACGGTGCCCCGGACCGCGATGGTCATGGCGGCGGGCCTCGGCAAGCGGATGCGCCCGCTGACCGCGACGCGGCCCAAACCGCTCGTCGAAGTCGCGGGCAAGGCGCTGATCGATCACGTCTTCGACCGTCTGCAGCACGCCGGGATCGAACGGGCCGTCGTCAACGTCCATTATCTCGCGGACACGTTGCAGGCGCATGTGACGGACCGGTATCCCGGTATCGACGTCGTCATTTCGGACGAGCGCGCGCGGCTGATGGAGACGGGGGGCGGCCTCGTGCAGGCACGCGATCTGCTCGGCACGGCGCCGGTCCTCGTCGTCAACAGCGACAATCTGTGGATCGACGGACCCGTCGACGCGATCCGCCTGCTGGCGTCACGGTGGGACGATGATGCCATGGACGCATTGCTGCTGATGGTACCGCTGGCCCGCGCGCACAATCACGGCGGCACGGGCGATTTCTATCTTGCCGCGGACGGACGGATCTCGAGCCGCCGCAAGCCCGGCTGCGTCGCGCCGTTCGCTTATACGGGTATCCAGATCATCCATCCGCGGCTGATCGCCGACTGGCCCGAGGGACCGTTCTCGACCAACCTGTTCTGGGACCGCGCGATCGCCGAGGGGCGTGCTTACGGCCAGGTCCATCAGGGGCTCTGGTTCGACGTCGGGACGCCCGGCGCGATCCCGAAGACCGAGGCGTTTCTCGCCGGTGGATGACGCAGCACCCGGCGCTGCCGTGCAGGCGGGGCCCCGGCTCTACACGATCCCGGCGCACCGGGCGTTCGCGGATGCGCTCGTCGCGGGTCTGCTGCGACGCGCGGGCAGCGACCCGCTGGCGCTCGCGCGGGCGCTGATCCTCCTGCCGAACAACCGCGCGATCCGGGCAGTGACGGATGCGTTCGTCCGCGCCAGCGGCGGCGGGCTCGTCCTGCCACGGATGGTCGCGCTCGGCGATACGGGGATGGGCGAGGCGGTCGGCGCCGCGCTGGACCCGGCGGATTCCATCGACCCGCCGCTCCCGGCGGTCCCTCCCTACCAGCGGCGAATGATCCTCGCCCGACTCGTGTCGGAGGAACGTCAGCGCGGCGGGCATCCGATCGACGCCGCGGAGGCGGTCCGGCTCGCGGGCGAGCTTGCCAAGACGCTCGACCAGCTGCTCGTCGAGGAGGTGCCGCCGGCACGGCTGCGCGCGATCGAGCTCGGGCCCGAACTGACCGAGCATTGGCAGCGCGCACTCTCGACCTTCGAGGTGGTTCTGGAACGCTGGCCGGGCGAGCTCGAAAGGCTCGGGCGCATCGATGCGGCGACGCGGCGCGCGCAACTGCTCGACCAGCTGTCGGCGCGGTGGCGGGCGGCGCCCCCGGGCGGCATCGTCTGCGCGGCGGGCGTGACCGATTCGGCACCGGCGATCGCGCGTCTGTTGCGCTGTGTCGCCGACATGCCGGGCGGGATGGTGGTCTTCGCCGACCTCGACCTGCACATGCCCGACGCGGAATGGCAGTCGCTCGGCCCGCATCCGCGCGATCCGGCGACGGGCCTGACGCGGCGCGCGATCGAGACGCACCCGCAGTTCCACCTCAAGCTGCTGCTCGAGCGGATGGGGGTCGCGCGCACCGAATTCGCGACGTGGCGCGAGGGCGGCGGGCACGACGCGGAGGCGACGCGCAGCCGCGCGATCGCGAATGCGCTCGCCCCCGCCGACTTTACCGGCAAATGGACGCATCTCGACGCCGAGGACCGCCGGCTCAAGGGCGTGACGGTCGCTGAACTCGCAACGCCCGCCGAGGAGGCGCAGGCGATCGCGCTCGCGCTGCGCGGGACGCTCGAGCAGCCGGGTCGCACCGCCGCGCTCGTCACGCCGGATCGCGCGCTGGCACGGCGCGTCGCCGCGCATCTGAAACGCTGGGACATCGGCATCGACGATACCGCGGGGCGGCCGCTGTCGATCCTGCCGCCGGGGACGCTGATCCTCGCGCTGGTCGAAGCCGCGGCGCAGCGTTTCGCGCCACTCGCGCTGCTGGCGTTGCTGAAGCATCCACTGGTCCGCAGCGGCGAGGGGCGGCTCGAATGGCTTGACGGCGTCCGCGCGCTCGATCGGGCGATGCGCGGGCCGCGTCCCGCCGCCGGGCTGGATGCGATCGATCCCCATCTGCGCGACGGGAGCGCGAAGCGGTGGTGGCCGGAAGCGCAGGCGCTGCTGACGCCGATCGCGACGGTGTTCGAGCGCGGCGCGCAGACGCTGGCCCCGTTGCTCGCCGCCGTGCGCGAGACCGCGGCGGCATTGTGCGGCGACGAGCTCTGGGCGGGGCCGTCGGGACGCGCGGCGGCGCAGTTCCTCGCGGATCTCGAGCTCGAGGCCGATGCCGGACCGGCCCGCGTCGATCCGGGCGAACTCGGGCAGCTGCTGCGGACGCTGCTCGACGAGGTTGCGGTACGACCGTTGCAGGGCGCGCATCCGCGGCTTGCCATTTACGGACTTCTCGAGGCGCGGCTGCAGACCGCGGACCTGATGATCCTGGGCGGATTGAACGAGGGCATGTGGCCGGGGCGGCCTGCGCCCGATCCGTGGCTTGCGCCGCGGATCCGTGCGGAGCTGGGGCTTCCCGGGCTGGAACGGCAGGTCGGAACCTCGGCGCACGACTTCGCGCAGGCGCTGGGCGCGCCGCGCGCGATCGTCACGCGTGCGCGGCGCGATGCCAAATCGCCCGCGCTCGCCTCGCGGCTCTGGCTGCGGCTGCAGGCGCTGGCGGGCGACAGGTTCGAACGCGCCGAGGCGCTCGAGGCGTGGACGCGCGCGCTCGACGACCCGCAGACTCATGTGCCGGCCGAGCGGCCTGCGCCGTCACCCGCCTCCGCGTTGCGGCCGAGGCTGATCTCCGTGACCGAGGTCGACCGGCTGAAGGCGGACCCCTATGCGTTCTACGCGCGCCGCGTGCTCGGGCTGATGCCACTCGATCCGGTCGATGCCGATCCGAGCGCGGCCTGGCGGGGTACCGCGGTTCACGACATTCTCGAGCAATGGTGGAAGCATGACGGTTGCGCGATAGACGCGCTCAAGCCGCGTGCGCAGGCGATGCTGCGGGACGAGCGTACGCATCCGATGATGCGCGCGCTGTGGCAGCCGCGGCTGCTCGAGGCGATCGACTGGATCGCCGGGGCGATCGCCGCGCAGGCGGACGAGGGGCGGTTCGTCGCGAGCGCGGAGGGGAAGGGCGAGATCGCGATCGCCGGGGTGACGCTGCGTGGACGATATGACCGCGTCGACCGGCTTGCCGATGGCGGGCTGGCGATCATCGACTACAAGACGGGCAAGCCGCCCTCGGCGACCGCGGTGCGGGCAGGCTATAGCCTGCAACTGGGGTTGCTCGGGCTGATTGCGGAGCGCGGTGGCTTCGCCGATGTCGCGGGCAAGGCGCAGGCGTTCGAATATTGGTCGCTGGGCAAGAAGCGCGACGCGTTCGGCTATGTCGAGAGCCCCGTTGATCCCGACGGCAAGCGCGACAAGATCCCGACCGCGGAGTTCACCGCGACCGCCGCGCATAATTTCACCGATGTCGCGGGTACGTGGCTGACCGGCAGCGCGGCGTTCACCGCCAAGCTCGTCCCCGAATACGCGCCCTATGCGGAATATGACCAGTTGATGCGACGCGACGAATGGTATGGGCGTGAGTAGCGGCGAGCTTCGGACGCTGCCCCGGCTCAAGGGCGCGCAGGCGGCGGCGAGCGATCCCGCGTCGCATGTCTGGCTGTCCGCGTCGGCCGGCACCGGCAAGACGCAGGTGCTCGCGGCGCGCGTGTTCCGGCTGCTGCTGCGCGGGGTCGATCCGGGTGCGATCCTGTGCCTGACCTTCACCAAAGCGGGTGCGGCCGAGATGGCGCAGCGGATCAACGGCCGGCTCGCCGCCTGGGTGCGGATGCCGGGGCCTGCGCTGTTCCAAGATCTGCAGGCGCTGGGCGAAGAGGGCGGGCCCGCGCAACAGGATTACGCGCGAACGCTGTTTGCCAAGGTGCTCGACGCGCCGGGGGGCGGACTCCGCATCCAGACGATTCATGGCTTTTGCCAGGGGCTGCTCGCGGCGTTTCCCGTCGAGGCGGGGCTGACGCCGGGGTTCAGACCGCTCGAAGCGCGCGAGGAGGCGGGGCTAGCCCGCGAGGCGCTGGCAGGGATGCTGGCGGATGCCGAGCGCAATGGCCGTGAGCGGCCGGTCGAGATCGTCGGGCGCCTGTCGCTTCGTCTCGGCGAGGGGGGTGCCGAGGCGTTCCTGATGGCGTGCGCGCGCGCGCTGCCTGCGCTCGAGATGATGCCGTCGGGGGTCCAGCCCTGGCTGCGGCGGACGCTGGAACTGCCATCGGGCGATATCGGCGAGGCGGCCGCGGAATGGTGCGACGCGCTCGATATCGACGCGATCACGCGCATCGCGGCGGCGAACGCGGCCTGGGGCACCGTGACTGGCCTCAAGCAGGCGGCGACCATCGAGGCGTGGCTTGCGTCGCCGGACCGTGCGGGCACGCTGGGCGATCTTGCGGGCGTGGTGCTGACGGGCAAGGGCGAGCTGCGCAAGGTGCAGAAGAAGCTGCTCGACATCGAACCCGAGTACGAGGTGCTTGCGCAGGATATCGGCGCCGCCTGCACCGATATCGTGTCGATGACGCAGCGTGTCGGGTACGCCGATCTGCTGGCCGACGGGCTCGAGATCGGGCGCGACTATGCGCGCGCCTATGCGCTGGCGAAGCGGCGTGTCGGCGGTGTCGATTTCGACGACCTGATAGCGACGACGGTCGCGCTGCTCGATCAGCCCGGGATCGGCGAGTGGGTCCGCTACAAGCTCGATCAGGCGACCGAACACGTCCTGATCGACGAGGCGCAGGACACCAATGCCGACCAGTGGCGGATCGTCCGCGCGCTGGCCGATGAATTCTTCGTCGGGCGCGGCATCTATGCGCCCTCGACGCGCACGCTGTTCACGGTCGGCGACTGGAAACAGGCGATCTTCGGGTTCCAGGGGACCGACCCGTTCAATTTCGCCGCGGCCGAGATGCATTTCGGGCGGCGCGCGAAGGAAGTCGCGGGCGACGATGACTGGCCCGAGGACGAGCGGGGGCTGCCGCTCGAACGCCTGTCGCTGACGCATTCGTTCCGGTCGACGCGACCCGTGCTGGAGTTCGTCGATGCCGCGGTCGCGGCGACGGGTGAGCCCGGGCTTGGGGCGATCGGCGATCTCGACGTCCATGCAAGCGAGGTCCGCGGCCCGGGGAGCGTCACGCTCTGGCCGCCGGTCGTCGCGGGCGGCAACGAGGATGACGAGGAAGGGTGGATCGACGACGCGGTCCGCAAGCTGGCGGGCGATATCGCCCGGGCGGTCAAGAGCTGGCTCGCGCCCGATGGGCTGATGCTCGACAGCAAGGGCCGGCGGCTGCGCCCCGAGGACGTGATGATCCTCGTCAAGCGACGCGGCGACCTCGCGTCGCTGATCGTCGCGCGTCTCTATGCGGAGGGTGTGCCCGTCGCGGGTGTCGACCGGCTGCGGCTAAACGCGCCGCTGGCGGTCCAGGATCTGCTCGCGACGATCCGCTTCGTGCTCCAGCCCGAGGACGATCTTAGCCTTGCCGCATTGCTCGTCTCGCCGCTGATCGGCTGGACGCAGGACGAGCTGATGCAGGCCGCGCCGCGCGAGGCGGGGCCGTTGTGGCGGCATCTGCAACGCACGCAACCCGCCGCGCGCCTCGCGCCCCTGCTTGCGATGCTGGCACGCGCGGACATCGCGACGCCGTATCAGTTTCTCGAGGAGCTGTTGTCGGGGCCGCTCGACGGACGCCGCAAGCTGATCCGCCGGCTTGGCACCGAGGCGCGCGATCCGATCGAGGAACTGCTCAACGCCGCGCTGAACTTCGAGAGCACGACGACGCCGTCGCTGCAGCGCTTTCTCGACTGGTTCGATCGCGGCGACGTCGATATCGTCCGTGATCCGTCGGCGCCGCTCGACGCGGTACGGGTGATGACCGCGCATGGCGCGAAGGGTCTGCAGGCGCCGCTGGTGATCCTTGCCGATGCGACCGCGGATCCCGCCGCCGCGCCGAGATCGATCCTGAAATGGACACCCGAGGATCTGCCGGCGCCGCTGCCCGTCTTCCGGCCGCGCAGCAGTGAGCGCGGCGGACCACTTGATGCGGTGGTGAGCGCGGCCGAGCGTCGCGAGCTCGAGGAGCATTGGCGGCTGTTCTACGTCGCGGCGACGCGCGCGGAGGAACGGCTGGTCATTGCCGGCGCGCTGGGAACGCGGGCGAAGGGCGTGGCGCCTGCGACGAGCTGGTATGCGGCGGCCGAACGCGCACTGACGGCGCTCGACATACCGGAGGCGGAGGGCGAGCGGTGCTTCACCGGAACGTCGGTCGACGCACCGGTGATCGCGAAGGACGACAGGCACGCGCGCTCCGCGGCGCCGGTTCCGCTGCCCGAATGGGCACGCGTCGCGGCGCCAAGGGAGGCACGTCCGTCGCGCCCCTTGTCGCCGTCGGCGCTCGGCGAGGACGCGGTATCCGATCCGCCGCCGACGCCGGCGATGCGTGCGGCTGCCGAGCGCGGATCGCTGATCCACAAGCTGCTCGAACGTCTGCCGGCGGTCGCCCCGGACGCGCGCGCAGGTGCCGCCGACCGCTGGCTGGCGCAGGCCGGTGGCGTTGCCGACGCGGACGCGCGTGCCGAGATCGCCGCGAGCGCGATCGGTGTGATCGTGGACCCGCGCTTTGCCGCTCTGTTCGGCCCTGAGTCGCTGGCGGAGGCACCGATCGCGGCGACGCTGGCAGACGGCGTCGTCGTGTCGGGGACCGTCGACCGACTGCTGATCGGTGCGGACATGGTCCGGGTGATCGACTTCAAGACCGGCCGCCGCGCGCCGCGCGACGTCGCCGAGGTGCCCGACTATCATCTTCGCCAGATGGCGGCCTATGCCGCCGCGTTGCGCGTCATCTTCCCCGGACGACGGGTCGAGGCGGCACTTCTGTACACCGCCGGGCCGCGGCTGATCGCGGTGCCCGAGGACGTGCTCGCCCGTCACAAGCCGGGCTATGCAGCGACGGAGCAAAGCTAGCGGCTCGACGGTTGAGACGCGTGAACAGCGACACTAGATGATGGTATAACGAAGGAGAATTTCAGTGGCGACCAAGCAGATCACCGATGCCAGCTTCAATGCCGACGTACTGAGTGCGGAAGGCCCCGTGCTCGTCGATTTCTGGGCCGAATGGTGCGGTCCGTGCAAGATGATCGGGCCGAGCCTCGAGGAACTGTCCGAGGAGCTGGGTGAGAAGGTGACGATCGCCAAGCTCAACATCGACGAGAACCCCGACGCACCGGGCCAGTACGGCGTGCGTGGCATTCCGACGATGATCCTGTTCAAGGGCGGCGCGCCCGCGGCGACCAAGGTCGGCGCTGCGCCCAAGGGCCAGCTCAAGGCATGGCTCGAGAGCGAGCTCGCCTGACCGACCTCCCGCCATCCCGGTCCGCACCGGGATGGCGGGTCTGATCAGCTCCGATAGTCGGCGTTGATCGAGATATATCCGTGCGTGAGATCGCACGTCCAGACGGTGGCCTTGCCCTCGCCGAGCGCGAGGTCGACGCCGATCTCGATCTCCTGACCCTTGAGATGCGCGGCGACCGGCGCCTCGTCATAGCCGTGCAGCGCCAGTCCGCCCTCTGCGACCTGCGTATTGCCGAAGCGGATCGAGAGCGTGTCGCGGTCCGCGGGCTCGCCGGCCTTGCCCACCGCCATCACGACGCGTCCCCAATTGGCGTCCTCGCCTGCGATCGCGGTCTTCACCAGCGGCGAATTGGCGATGCTCATCGCGACGCGGTGCGCGCTGCGATCGCTGTCGGCGCCGGTGACCTGGATCTCGATCAGTTTCTGCGCACCTTCGCCGTCGCGCACGACGAGCAACGCGAGCTGATGGCAGAGATCCGCGAGCGCGGCCCGGAATGCGTCGGCACCCACGCTGTCATCGTCCGCGAGCGTCGCGTTCCCGGCCTTGCCCGTGGCGAACGCCAGCACGGTGTCGCTGGTCGACGTGTCGCTGTCGACCGTGATGCATGAGAAGCTGGGTGCGTTCGCCTTCGACAGCGCGGCTTGCAGGAAACCGGGCTCGACCGCGGCGTCGGTGAAGACGAAGCCCAGCATCGTCGCCATGTCCGGCGCGATCATCCCCGATCCCTTGATGATGCCGACCAGGCTGACGGTGCGGTCGCCGATCACCGCGGTGGTCACGGCCCCCTTGGTGAAGGTATCGGTCGTCATGATCGTCGCCGCCGCATCCTCCCAGCCGCACGGGTCCGCGGCGAACGCGGCGTCGAGCCCCGCCTCGGCCTTGTCGATCGGGAGCGGTACGCCGATCACGCCGGTCGAGGCGACGAACACGTCGGACGGCTGGCATCCGAGCTGCGCTGCGGTTCGCGCGGCGATCGCCTCGACCGCAGCACGACCGCGCGATCCCGTGAAGGCGTTCGAATTGCCCGCGTTGACGACGAGCGCCCGCGCGTGGCCGAGCGTCAGCGCTGCGCGGCACCATTCGACTTCGGGCGAGGGGCATTTGCTCTGCGTCAGCACGCCCGCGACGACGGTACCCGGGTCCAGCGTGACGAATGTCAGGTCGCACCGGTCCCACGTCTTGTAGGCGGCACGGGCGACGTGAAGCGTGACGCCGGGAATCGCCGGCATGACGGGGAAGGGGCGTGCGAGCGGAGAGGTGGTCATGACAGACCTCTGCCTCCGGATCGGCCCCCGTGCAACAGCTTGTCAGCGTCGCGAACCGCCCCCGACCGCGCTGCGATGCGGTGAAAGGATGGACCTTGGCGGCAGGCTGTCATAAGGACGAGGTCACATGAACCTGCTTCTCCTTCTGTCTGCCCTGCTGTCCGCGCTTACCGGCGCGGTACCCGGCGTGCGTGGGCAGGCGGCGCAGGCGGTGGCGCAGGGTGCGGTCGCTCCGCAGGCCGTCGCCGTCGCGGTGGTCAGGCGCGCGACACGACCGGTGGCCGGTCCGCCGTCGTTGCAGGCGGTCGCGGCGTCGCCCGCATTGCCCGCCATCGCGGTCGACATGTCATCGCTTTGGGCAGACCGTCGGCGCGAATAGCGTCGGGCGCCTCCTGCTGGCCTGCGGGCCGTCCCCTTCTTTCTTGCGTGCGTCCCGGTAGCGGGCTTGCCGTGTCATAACTTCAGGAAATCAGCCCATGTTCGGTGGCCTCGCCAAATCCTTGTTCGGTTCGTCCAACGACCGTTACGTCAAGTCGCTCAACCCGATCCTCGCCAAGATCGCATCGTTCGAGCCCGCGCTCGTCGCGATGTCGGACGAGGAACTGTCCGCTCAGACCGTGCGCTTCCGCGAGCGGCTCGCGAATGGCGAGAAGCTCGACGACCTGCTCCCCGAGGCGTTCGCGACCGTCCGGGAAGCCGCCAAGCGCGTGCTCGGCCAGCGGCATTATGACGTGCAGATGGTCGGCGGCATCGTCCTCCACCGCGGCGAGATCGCCGAGATGCGCACCGGCGAGGGCAAGACGCTCGTCGCGACGCTCGCGACCTATCTCAACGCGCTGCCCGGCGACGGCGTCCATGTCGTCACCGTCAACGACTATCTCGCCGCGCGCGATGCCGAGTGGATGGGGCAGGTCTATACCTATCTCGGCATGACGATCGGCGTCATCGTCCCCAACCTGACCGACGAAGAGCGGCGCGCTGCCTATGCCGCCGACATCACCTACGGGACGAACAACGAGTTCGGGTTCGACTATCTGCGCGACAACATGAAGTATGAGCGCACCTCGATGGTGCAGCGCCGCTTCAACTTCGCGGTGGTCGACGAGGTCGATTCGGTGCTGATCGACGAGGCGCGTACGCCGCTCATCATCTCCGGCCCGACGGACGACAAGTCGGAACTGTATATCCAGGTCGATGCGGTCGTGAAGCAGCTCGTCCCGGGCGATTACGACAAGGACGAGAAGCAGAAGACGATCATCCTCACCGAGGACGGCACCGAGAAGGTCGAGCGGATGCTCGAGGCGGCGGGGCTGCTCGAGGGGCAGAATCTGTACGACTTCGAGAACACGCAGGTCGTCCACCACCTCAACCAGGCACTGCGCGCGATCGTGATGTTCAAGTCGGACATCGACTACATCGTCAAGGACGGCAAGGTCATCATCATCGACGAGTTCACCGGTCGCATGATGGACGGTCGGCGCTGGTCGGACGGCCTGCACCAGGCGGTCGAGGCGAAGGAGGGCGTTCAGATCGAGCCCGAGAACCAGACGATGGCCTCGATCACCTTCCAGAATTATTTCCGCATGTATCCCAAGATCGGCGGCATGACCGGCACCGCGGCGACCGAGGCGGCCGAGTTCTACGACATCTACAAGATCAACGTCGTCAGCATTCCCACGAACGTGCCCGTCCAGCGCGTCGACGAGGAGGACGAGTTCTACAAGGATACCAAGGACAAGTTCGCGGCGATCGCCAAGAAGATCAAGCATCATGCCGATCTCGGCCAGCCGGTGCTCGTCGGCACCGTGTCGATCGAGAAGTCCGAGCTGCTGAGCGAATTCCTCGTCGGCGAGGCGGTCGAGCACAAGGTGCTCAACGCACGCTTCCACGAGATGGAGGCGCACATCGTCGCGCAGGCCGGGCGCAAGTCCGCGGTGACGATCGCGACGAACATGGCAGGCCGCGGCACCGACATCAAACTGGGCGGCAACCTCGAATTCCGGATGCTCGACGAGCATCCCGAGCTGGTGGAGGGCACGCCCGAATATGCCACCGAGGCGGCGCGTATCGAGATCGAGATCGAGGCCGAGAAGAAGGCGGTGCTCGCCGCGGGCGGTCTGTTCGTGCTCGGCACCGAGCGGCACGAGAGCCGGCGCATCGACAACCAGCTGCGCGGGCGATCGGGGCGTCAGGGCGATCCGGGTCTGTCGCGCTTCTATCTGAGCCTCGACGACGATCTGCTGCGGATCTTCGGGCCGGACACGCTGTTCGCCAAGATGATGCGCAACAACATCGAGGACGGCGAGGCGATCGGCAGCAAGTGGCTGAGCAAGGCGATCGAGACCGCGCAGAAGAAGGTCGAGGCGCGCAACTACGACATCCGCAAGCAGGTCGTCGAATATGACGACGTGATGAACGAGCAGCGCAAGGTCATCTACGAGCAGCGCGCGGACATCATGGATGCCGATACGGTCGGCGACGTCGTCGTCGACATGCGCGCGGAGACGGTCAACGTCATCGTCGGCGACGCGTGCCCGCCCAACTCCTATCCCGAACAGTGGGACATCGAGGGGATGAAGGCGCGGTTGTCCGAGGTCCTCAATCTCGAACCGCAGATCGAGGCGTGGCTGCTCGAGGAAGCGATCGATCCCGAGATCGTCGAGGAGCGTATCCGCGCGATGGCGGACGAGGCGATCGCGGTGAAGTCCGCCGACCTCGACGCGGAGACGTGGACGTCGGTCGAGAAGTCGATCCTGCTGCAGAATCTCGACCATCACTGGAAGGAGCATCTGGCGACGCTCGACGCGCTGCGCCAGGTCGTCCACCTGCGCGCGTACGCGCAGAAGACGCCGATCAACGAGTATAAGCAGGAGGCGTTCTCGCTGTTCCAGCGGATGCTCGAGACGATCCGCGAGGACGTGACGAAGACGATCGCCCACGCGCAGTTCCAGATGCAGGCGCCGGTCGGACTGCCCGAGCTACCCGACTTCATCACGACGCATTTCGACCCGTTCACGGGTGAGGACAATTCGAACGACATCGACGCCGGGACGACCGGGCACATCACGTCGCAGCTGCCGCCGATGCAGATCCCGCAGCCGCAGCCGGCGGATATCGGCGAGGATCCCGCCAATTGGGAAGGCGTGGTCAGCCGCAACGCGCCATGCCCCTGCGGGTCGGGTCGCAAGTACAAGCAGTGCCACGGCGCGGTCTGACATCGTTCTGCCGGTCCGCCCGCGGCTGACGCGGGCGGACGACACGCAAAGGAAAGGCCGGGCTGTCCAGAGGGACGGCCCGGCCTTTTTGCGTCGACGGTATTTCCGAGGCTTACTTCGGGAGAACCAGCGTCGGTCCGATATTGTCGACGACCTGTTTCGCGTTGAACGCGCGGATATTGTCGCGCGGGATCGGGCCCTTGCGCATCACGATCTCGGCAGTCGCCTCGTAGCGGTCGATCGTCCGGACGTCGAAATTGTTGCCCCAAGGCCCGCCGAACCCGCCGCCAAAGCCGCCGCCGCCGAAGCCGCCGCCGAAATACGGATCCCAGCTGCGCCAGCCGAACCCGCGGCCGCGATAGCGCCACGACGGACCCCAATATCCGCCGAACCCGCCATAGCCAAAGCCACCGCCGATGCCCGGGGTCGAGAACGTCCGCGACTGAAGGTTCGTATCGCGGTCGGCCATTAGAAAGTAATCATAGCCCTGCTGAAGCGTCAGCTCGGCCGCGCGGAAAAACAAATAGCGCTCGACCGTGTCACGCGACGTGACGCTGTTTCCGGCAAAGCTGACGAGGAAGCGGTTATCTTCGATCCGACGGTCGCTATACCCCGTCCGGCTGAAGCCCTGTCCCGTTGCAGGACGATAGGTCGTTTCGGTCGCGCACCCGGCAACCAGAAGCGTGCTCGACGCCAGGGCTGCCAAAAGGACTTTGCGACCAGGCATGATAAACATGATTGTCGTCTCCGTTCGCGGCGGATGCGGCGAAACGCCTCACACTAGCCATCAGTGGTGGAACGGTTGATGAACGGGATTGCTCCGGAAACCAAGCGCACCGCCCGAATAAAGCCCCCGGTGTCCCGATCGCGCGGTCAGACGCCGGCGATATGCAGCGCGAGCGACCGGCGATGCGCGCGACGGCGATGCTCGAACAGATAGAGGCCCTGCCACGTGCCAAGCGCCATCTCAGAGTCGATGACCGGGATCGACAGCTGGACCTGCGTCAGCGCCGTGCGCAGATGGGCGGGCATGTCGTCGGGCCCCTCGTCGTCGTGGAGATAGTCGGCGGACTCGGGCGCCAGACGCGCGAAATAGGCTTCGAGATCGGTCCGCACCTCGGGCGCGGCGTTCTCCTGGATCAGCAGCGATGCCGAAGTGTGGCGGCAGAAGATCGTCAGCAGACCATCGCGCATTTCCTGATCGGCGACCCAGCGCCGCACGACGTCCCTGATGTCGAGCAGGCCCTGGCGCCGCGTATCGATCGTCAGAAATCCGGTAGCCTGCCGCATGATCATAGGTCCCTGGATGGTTCGGTGATGGCAACGCGCATGGACTTCAGTCGGGCGCAGTCAGCGCGGTGGTTCATCCGCGACCGGGATGTCCTTGCCCAGATTGATGCGGTCGTACAGTTTGAGCAGTTCGGTGACCTCGTCGATGACGGTCTGCTGTTCCTGCCGGTAGCGCGCGGTCGCGTCCTGCGTCGGAACGCCGTTCTTGCCGTCGTGCATCGTAAAACCCTGGTCGATCAACCAGATGGTGTCAGCCGCGCGTGAGCGCTGGCGTCGAAGATGGAATACCCATTGCTCGATGATACCCGAAGGTACCAGTCTGTCGATCTCACCCATGGGCGCCGCGTAGCCGACCGGACGCGTGGTTGTACAGGCGCGCGATGCACGTGGCGGATGTAGCGGTTGCGCAAACGGCGGCACCGGCTCGGCGATGTTGATCTGGCGCAACACTACCGACGAGATTGCGTAAGGTTCCCGGTTTTTGGTAAAAACTCCGTTCAATTCGTCGCGAAATATGGAACCGGACCGGGTGAAACGGGTTGGAATACAGACGAAAAGCTAACATGCCGTCAACGATTTACCACGCAGAGAGCCGCCGATGTCCACGCTGTCAGACCCGCCGATCTTCAATCGCACCGATATCTCGCCGCCACGCCTGTCGGATCGTTATGGCGCTGAACGACTCGACGCGCTGTATCGCCGTGCGGCCGCGGACCGTGACCGGTTCCGTGAACAGCAGGCGATGGCGCAGCAGTCGAGCCTCGTCGAGCGCGTGCTCAGCCGGCTGTTTCGCTGAGCCGTCTGGGCGCGCCGGTCACCTGCCGTCCGGGAACGTGGTGGCTGCGCGCAATCCCTTGATCTCCGGCCACCGAATCGGCCGGTCGCGACCGACGCATTCGATGATCACGTTCTGACCCTCGTCCTCCGACAGGTCGTCGGCGGCCTTGACCATGTCCTCGAGCGACCCGGTTGCGATCACGGCCTTGCGATCGGCGCTTCCGCCCCCGGCTTCATCGTCACCCGCCTGCGCGTCCGTCGCGCCATCGATATCTTCACCGTCGTTAGCACGCGGCACCGGCAGCCGGGCGAGCGTCGCCGGCATCTTCCACATCGTCTTGAACACGCTTGATACTCCAGCCCCCGCTGTACATCGACCGATGCCTCGTCGGTGCGCAGCGGTCCAGTGCGGGGCAGGGACGATGCGGTCACCATGCGATTGCGTGCGACGAACCGCGGGCTCGCCCGCTACCAGTTGAACCGCAGCGTTCCGACGACGGTGCGCGACGCCCCGAAATAGCAGCTGTTGACGAAGAAGCAGCTTGCGATGTGCTTCTTGTCTAACAGGTTCGCGACATTTGCCGTCAGGCTCATCCCGGCGAGCGACGGATCGAACTTGCCGAGATCATAGCCCAGCACCGCGTCGACCAGGATATAGCCCGGCGACTGGAACCGCGTCGTGACGGTCTGGCCCGATTGGATCTGTGTCGCGGTGCCGTCGGATTCGCCGACGTACCGGACCCCGCCGCCGATCGTGAAGCCTGATGCGGCGCCGCCGACGCTGCGTTCCAGATCATAGCTGGCGAAGCTCGATGCGCTCCATGTCGATATGCCCAGCGGCTTGGTCCCCGTGACGCCGCTCAACTGGTCGCCGGTGCCGATCGCAGGGGTGCCGCGCCGGACGTCGGGGTCGGTGTAGGTCCCCGCCACGGTCACGGTCAGCCCCGGCGCGACTTCGCCACGGCCGTCGATCTCGATCCCGCGTATTTCGACCTCGCCGACCTGGATCTGCGCATTGGCGGGAATGGTGCTGCCGTCCTGTCCTGCGCGCGGGTCTGCCACGGGCACGTTGCGGCGACGCAGGTCATAAGCGGACAGCGTGAACACGGCGTTGGTCCCGCGCGGCTGGTATTTGACGCCCGCCTCATATTGCCGCCCGGTCACCGGCACGAAGGTAGGCCCCGCGATCGGCGTCCTGCCGTCCGGCGCGAAGATCGTCTGCGTGCCCGTCTGCGGCTCGAAGCTTTCGGAATAGCTGACAAAGGGGGCAAGCCCGCTGCGCGTCTCGTAAAGCGCGCCCAATCGCCCCGTGAACGCGGCCTGCTTCAGCTGGGTCACGCCGCCGGCGACGCCTGCCGCCAAGTTCCGGTTGACGCTCGTCTGTTGGTACCAGTCGTACCGGCCGCTGGCGATCAGTTGCAGCGCACCGATTGCGATCTGGTCCTGGAGATAGGCGCCGACCTGATCGATCTTGCGGAATCCCCGCGTCGCCGTCAGCGCGAAGCTCGGTTGCACGCCGCCGTAATTGGGGTTGAACAGGTCAAAATCGGGGATGCTCGTCACCGGATCGGTCGTGGTGCCGGTATTGAATTGCTGTGCGTTCGAGCCGCGATTGCTCTGCCAGTCGACGCCGGCCAGCACGACATGCTGGAGTGGGCCGGTCGCGAACTTGCCGGTGACGTGGTTGTCGAGCGTGATGGTCCGGAAGGACTCGTCCGAGCCGCCACCGCCGCGGACGATGCGCGAGAAATCGGTGTTGCGGTTCGAACCCGTGCCCGTCGTCGCGAAGTTCGAGAGGTAGATCTGGCGATAGTGCAGGTCGACATCGAGATAGCGCGCGCTCGTCGCCCAGCTGAGCGCCGGGCTGAAGTCGTGGCGGAAGAGCGCGGTCACCGATTTCTGCGTGCGATCGAACGCCTCATAGGCTGGCTCGCTGACGTTCAGGTCGATGGGGAAGCCGCCCAACGGGTTGGCGAGCGCCGAACCATAGACGGGAACGCCGCTATACGAGGCCGATTCCGGATCGCGCTGATAGTTGAGGATGACCGTCAGGCTGGTCGCGTCGTCGGGCGCGAAGGTCAGCATCGGCCGGATATAGTGACGACGATTTCGGGTCCGCGCGACAAAGCCATCGGATTGCTCCGCCCCGCCGATCACCCTGAACAGCCATTTGTGATCGGCGTCGAGCGGCTGGTTCACGTCGATCGCGCTGCGGACGAGATCGAAATTCCCCGCCGCGAGTTCGATCCGCCCGCCGGCGACGTCATAGGGCAGCTTGCTCGTGAGGTTGACGAGGCCGCCCGGCGTCGAGTTGCCGTACAGTACGGAGGCGGGTCCCTTGACGACATCGACCCGCTCGACGAGGTGGAAGTCGATCTGCGGCGTCGAATAGATGCCGCCGAGCAGCCGCATGCCATCCATGTACTGACCGGGGGCGAACCCGCGAACGTAGAGCTGGTCATAACGCGTCGCGACATTGCCGCGCTGGCTCGGCGACACGCCCGCGACATAGCCGAGCGCCTGGTTGATCGACAGCGCGTTGCGCAGCGTGAGCTCCTTTTCGTCGATGCTCGTGATCGTCTGCGGCGTGCGGATCAGCGGCGTCTCGGTCTTGGTGCCGGTGCTCCCGGTCTTTCGAATGCGTTCGCCATTGACGATGATCTCGTCGCGTCGCGCCTGATCGTCTGCGACCGCAGTCGTGTCGACGTCCGTACCGTCGCTGGCTGTACGGGAACCGGCATGTGCGGGCGCGAGATCGGCGGCGTTCGCAAGGCACGGCACCCAGACGCTCGCCGCTACCATAGCCGTGCCGACCAGAATGTCGCGCTTGACCTTGTGCCGCATACCCACCTCAATGCTATTGATAACCATTCGCAGGAAGCCGCTAGGCGTCGTTGACCTGTGTTGCAAGCAAAATGACGAAATGTTCATGGAGGACGCGAAACGCGGGTTGGCGATCGTGACGCGGGTTGCCAGCAAGGCGTGGCGGCAGAGGTAGCCCGGGAACGCGAGGGGGTTTCCGCTAGGACTGGGCGCGGCGCGCAAAAGTGCGTTGAAGTTTCCGCCCGACTTTATACGAGCACCGGATTGGTCGTTTCAACCGCCTCGCACTCGGCAATCGCGCCCAGCAACAGGTCCACAGGCAGATCGTCGGGGTTCTGAGCCGCAATGAATTATCGCCATTCCTTCCATGCTGGCAACAGCGCCGACGTCGTGAAGCACAGCCTGTTGATCGCGCTGGTACGCGCCCTGCAGCAAAAACCGGGGGCACTGACCCTGATCGACACGCATGCCGGTTGCGGGCTGTATGACCTCGACGGCGAGGATGCCCAGCGCACCGGCGAGTCGATACAGGGCGTGCTGCAGGCGCTTGCCGATCCGAACCCCTTGCTGGACGACTACCGCGCGGTCGTGCAGGCGGTGAATGTCGGGGCCGAGCCGCACTATTACCCCGGCTCACCGCGGATCCTGGCGCAGCTTCTGCGCCCGCAGGACCTCCTGATCCTCAACGAAAAACATCCCGAGGACGCGTATACCCTGCGCGGCGTGATGCGCGGCACAGCCGCTGCCGTGCATGAGCGCGACGCCTACGAGCTCTGGCTGGCGATGGTGCCGCCGCGGACCGCGCGCGGCGTGGTGCTGGTCGACCCGCCGTTCGAGCAGACGGACGAACGCACGCGTATCACCGCGACCCTCGCCGCCGCTCACCGCAAATGGGCGCACGGCGTGACGGTGATCTGGTATCCGCTCAAAGACCGCGCGACGCAGTGGCGATGGAAGGAGCAGCTGCGCAAGCTCGGCATCCCGAAAATGCTGGGGGTGGAGCACTGGCTGTACGATGACGATCAGCCCGGCATCTATAACGGTGCCGGCCTGTATATCGTCAATCCGCCCTATGCGTTCACGCAGGCGCTGCCACCGCTGCTGGAAGCGCTCCGCGCCGTGCTGTCGCCCGAGGGGCATCGGGGCGAGATCACAACCGAGTGGTTGGTCGATTAAAGCAAACGCGCATCGCAGTCTTCTCCTCGGAGGACGTATCGCGGCGTTGCATATGTCAGCGATGCGTCTCGCGACATTCGGCCGCTGTCGGGGGCTGTCTCGATGCGGGCGGAAGGGCGCTCAATAGCTTGGCAGCCCGGAATATTCCCAGCGGTACGGGACGCCGGTCTCGCTTAGAGTGATGCAGAAATCGACAATCAGCCAGCGGTTACGAATGGTTTTCCCGGCTGCCAGTTGATGCGGCGTATCCATACGGAATCGATCGCGCGCCCGCTGGCGTCGATCGCCGGGCGGAATTGCGCACGCGTGGTCATCAACCGGCACGTCAGATCCTCGAAGGCCTTGTCGCCGCCTGCCTTTGCCACCGCACAGGTCTTTATCGATCCGTCAGCCGCCACCACCAGTCGCAGCACCACAATCCCTCCGGACCCGCCCCGGTTGAGGGCGACGGGATAATCAGCCGGACGGAACCAGCCGGAGGGATCGTTGACCGGCTCGGGCGCGCTTTTCCGCTGCCGCTGCTCGGCCGGGTCAAGTCCCCAGCTCGTCACCAGGTCGTCCATGCACGTATCGAGCGCTGCGAGTGCGCCCTTCATCGGCCCCATGTCGAGTTGCACCGCATAGCGTCTTGCAAAGCTGACGCCGAGCATCGTCGGTCGGTCGGCCGTCACATCGCTACGCAACGCGCCGGGAAGATCCCTGTCAGGCCGGAAGCGGATGCTGCCGGGCGCGCTGCCCGCCGTGGCAAAGCCGCGTGCGTGCATGCCGGGGACGTGTGCGACGGTGGACGTGCTCACCGAAACCGGGACGTCGCCATCCGTTGCCGGCATATGCGATCCGGCCAGCGCCATTTCGAGGACGTCACTGACATCGAGGCGGCTCAGCTGGAGCGTGGTCCGGTCCCGGTCCTCGCCGAAGCTGCGGAGGAGGCGGCATTCGGAAGGCGCATAATCCATCTGCCACTTGGAAGACGGACTTAAGGGAACGGCGCGGTCTGCAGCGATGGCCGCGGTACCGGCGATGCCGCTCATGACGAAGAAAGCAACTACCCTCTGGGCGCGCATAAACCCTCTCGCTTGCTGCGTCGGCATGTCACAGCCGTTTTCGCGGCGATGATCTGGCGCAGTTTCTACCGTCGATCTGCTGCAGCGATCAGAGTTTTGCAACAGGCCTGACCGGATCGGGGGGCGGCCATCCCAATGACGTCCAACTCACTGACGCCCATTTTATGATTTGCCCGCCCAGCGAACCGCGTTGACCAGAATGCGGCGGTAGTTCGGATCGTCATAGGCCTCAGGCAAGTGGCCCAGCGCGGAGTAGACGACACGGCCCTTCGTCGAGGGGTTGGTCCAGATGACGGGATGTCTGCCCATCGCCAGCTTGGCGCCGGGTCGGTAACTGGCCTCGTCGATCCGCGCGAGCACGGTCATGCCGCGGGCCGCGGGATCGGCGTCGAAGGCATACCATTCGTCGACCGGCGACCAAGGCAGTGTCAAACCGGCCATGACGGGGTGGTCCGGTCGATCGACGAGGAGCCGTGCGCGCTGAAACTGGTCGCTTCCGCCCGGATGTCCGGTGAACCTGGTGCGGATGATCGTGTCGGTATACCAGGCATCGGTGTGACTATCGTCGCCCGCCGCGTGCAACGCGACGACACCGCCGCCCCGGGCCACGAAACGTGCGAAGGCGGCGCGTTGATCGGGCGTGAGGAAGTCGCCGCTGGCGCTGTTGAGGACGACGACGGAAAAGTGCTGCAACTGCTCGTCGTTGAAGACCGCCGCATTCTCGGTGGCGTAGCTCGCACGACCCAGGCCTTTCGCAATATCGGCAAGCACGGTGTTCGAGTGTGGAATATGCTCGATGTGGCGCCAGCCATTGGTCTTGGAAACGATCAGTACAGCGTTCCGCAACCCCTTGGGGAGCGCGGGGGCGACGCTGTCGTAGGTGGCAGCCGGCAGGTGCGGATTGGGCGCGGCCTGCGCCATCGTCAACAGTGCGACCAGTGCCCACATCTTGTGCATCGTGCAATCTCCTGGCGCATCGATAGCGCAAATCGCCGGACCGCGCGACCAGACACCGGCGATCGTGCCATACAGGCGGCGATAGCGGCGAACGCGAGGATGGTCCCGGTGCCCGGAGGCCGATATTTTACCAGTAACGATACAGCGCTAAGCGAATAGAGTACTAGCCCATCGAACGATGGTCGGGGGCGAATGTTGATGTGGTTTGATCGAACATTGGTGGCACTGCTGGTGCTGTCTTCCCCCGCGACCGCGCAAACGTCGAAGGACGCGGCACGCGCCATTGCGGGCGAACCGGCAAAGTCGGCGCAGCGGCTGACGCTGACGCACATACCCGTGCCGACCGGCAAGCCGACCGCGTTGTTCGACGGGCGGAGCCTGAAGGGCTGGACGCCCTGGCTCGGCTATGCCGACCCCTCGATCACCTACCGATCGGACCCGGGCGCGCCGCCGATCGGTACCAGCCGCGACACCAGCGGCGACTTCGCCGTGCGCTCCGTCGACGGTGCTACCGCAATCTGGGTGAAGGGCGAGACCTGGGGCAGCCTCGTCAACGCGGCCGACCTTGGCGACTATCACTTGCGGCTGCAGTTCAAATGGGGGGCGAAGAGGTGGGCGCCGCGCGTGACGCTGCCGCGCAACAACGGGCTGCTCTATCATACCCACGGCACTGCCGGCGACGTCTTCGGGACTTGGCGCCCGTCGGTCGAGTTCGAGATCATGACCGGGTCGACCGGCATGATCGTCGCGGTGGGCGGCAAGGTGCGTGGGCGCACGAGCGTGACGTTCGATCCATCGCTGGCTGAACCGCATCTTCGCTATCGCGCCGGGGGCCGCGAGATCGACATCGTCAACGCCACCCCGACCTGGAACGTCGAGGCCGCGACCGATGCCGAGCGCGCCGTCGGCGCGTGGAACACGCTCGACCTGTATGTCGTCGGCGACCGCGCGGTGCATGTCGTCAACGGCGTACCCGTCGCGGAGGTGCGCGACCTGGCAACGATCGCGGGCGACGGCAGCCGGCGGCCGCTGACGCATGGCCAGATCCAGCTGCAATCCGAAGGCGCGGAGACGTGGTTCCGCGCGATCACGGTCGAACCGATCACGTCGCTTCCGAAGATCGTCGTCGCGGCACCGTAAACGCCCGAGGCTGCCGCGACGTCCTCACGCGCGCTGCAGGCCGGGCTTGCCGCGCTCTGTGACGAAGCTGGCGTGGGTCGACAGCGTCCCGTTCCGCGTCGCGATCGTGTCCAACACCTTCAGGTCACCGCGCCACAGGTCGCGCCCGACGTCGCATAGAACATAGCCACGGCGGTCCGTCAGCGCCTTGAGGTGCGCATTCTCGGCGCGCGACGAGCGTGTGTAGGCATCGTCCTCGCCGACGCCGTCCGCCCCCGAACTGATCGAGGTCGCGAGATATTCGCTGCTGATGATCTTGCCGTTGCCGTGATCCTGGATCAGGTCGCCGGCATAATGGCGGTGCGCGTCGCCGCTGACGGTCATGACGTTGCCGGGACAATGCGCGTCGATGTGCGCGAGCAGGCGGCGGCGGCTGTGCATGTACCCCGACCATTGGTCCATCGAGACCAGTTGCTCGGGCTGCCCCGCCTTGTGATAGGTCAGGTTCATCAGGCAGACCTGCTGTGCGATCAGGTTCCAGCGTGCCTTCGACCGGTCGAGCCCCTTGAACAGCCACGCCTCCTGCGGCGCGCCGGTGATCGACCGGTCGGTGGCGAACGCGTCAGGCCCCTGCGGCGCGTCACGGTCGCCATAGACCTGATCCGAGCGATATTGCCGCGTATCGAGGAAGAACGCGTCCATCAGGTCGCCGAAGCACGCACCGCGATACATCTGCATGTGCGCGCCATCGGGCATCGACGAGCGGCGCAGCGGCATATGCTCGTAATAGGCCTGCATCGCCATCGCGCGCCGCGTCCGGAACACCTCGGGCGCGGTGCCGTCCTGATCGATGTCGCCAGCCCAGTTATTGTCGATCTCGTGATCGTCGAAGCTGACGAACCACGGCGCGGCGGCGTGCGCGGCCTGAAGGTCGGGATCGCTTTTATACTGGGCGTAGCGCTGGCGGTAATCGCCGATCGAATAGATCTCATGACCGAGATGGCGGCGCACCAGCGGCTTCTTCGCGCCGCGCGCCTGCTCGCCGCGATCGGGGCCTTCATAGATATAGTCGCCATAATGGAACACGAAGTCGATCGGCTCGGCGGCGATGTGCCGCCACGCGGTGTAATAGCCTTCCTCGTAATGCTGACAGCCGGCGACCGCGAAGCGCACGCGGTCGAGCGGCGCGCCGGGCAAGGGCAGGGTGGCACCGCGCCCGGTGGCGCTGCGCTCGCCGCCGCAGGTGAAGCGGTACCAATAGGGCCGTGTGGGCGCCAACCCGGCGACCTCGACATGGACCGAATGCGCGAGTTCGGGATGCGCGATCGTCTCGCCGTGCTGGAGCAGCTGGCGGAAGTCGGGATCGGCGGCGACCTCCCAGGCAACGAGCACCGGCGCCATCGCCATGCCGCCGTCGGGCTGGAGCGGCAGCGGCGCGAGCCGGGTCCAGATGACGAACCCCGAGGCATCCGGATCGCCGGCCGCGACGCCCAGCGTGAACGGCGGGGTGGGGAAGCGCGGGGCGTCGATCAGGTTGCGGGGGCGCACCTCGGCCGCGTAAGCCCGCCACGGCAGGATGCCAGAAGCGGTCAGGCTTCCCAGCGCGGACAGGAGATAGCGGCGGTCGACTTCGTACATGGTCGGTACTCCCTTCGGCGGATCAGCGCAGCATGATGTGGAAAAAGGCGCCCTGGCCGTAATCGTCGACTTCGCTGACGTAGCGCAGGCCGTTGCCGACGAGGAATTTCGGCTGGTCGTTCAGCAGGTTGGTGATCTCGTATTTGAACGTCACGTGCTCCGTCACGCGGTGCCACAGACCGAGGTTGACGGTGGTCAGTTCGGCGCGACCATTGTCGTCCTGCGCGGTCTCGCCCATGCCCTCCATGTAGCTTCCGCGGTGCGTGACGGTCGCCCGGAACGCGCCGTCGATCGCGGGCAGGCGAAGCGTCGCACCGCCGTTGATGATCCATTTCGGCTGGTAGATCAGCCGGTCGAGCGAGCGCGAGCCCGCGTCGCTGGTGATCGACATCCGCCCCTTGAGCCAGGTCGCGTTGAAGAACGGATCGACCCGCTGGCCGAACAGGTTGACGTCGTGATCGGCAGCCTGGAACTCGATGCCGTAGAGTCGTGAATTGTCGGCGTTGAGCGGCTGGCGCACGCGGTAGTTGACGTCGTCGATCAGCTGCGTCGTGGTCAGCGTGAAGATGTCGTCCTTGATCCACTTGGCGAACGCGCCGAGCGAGATGATGCCGTCCTTGTGAAAATACTGCTCGAACTGGACATCGAGATTGTCCGACCGACGTGGGCGCAGATCGGGATTGCCGCGACTGATCGAGCAATCCGCGCCGCCCGAGTCCTCGTCGCCGCAATTGAGCGATTCCGGTTGCGCGATGTTGCCGGGCGTCGGGCGGCCAAGCGTGCGGCTGTACGAGAAACGCAGCTTCTTGCCGCCCGCAAAGTCCTGGATGCCGGTGAACGACGGCAGCAGATACTCGTAGCCGCCGGTGCTGCGAGTCATCACCGCCGACGCGGTGCCGCCGGTGATCGTCGGCTGGAACGCCGAGAACCGCGTGTGGTCGTAGCGGACGCCCGCGACCAGCGTGGTGTCGTCGGTGGCGTAGTGCAGCGACAGATACGGCGTCAGCAGCCGCTCGGTATAGCGATAGTCGCCGGTGATGCTGTCATAGGTCGAATTGGGCACGTCCTTGACGAATTTGGGCCACAGCTCGGTCTTCACCCGCGCCCAGTCGACCCATGGAAACGACTGCGGCGCGCCGACCGGGATATAGCCGGGATCGTAGAGATAGCCGTTCATCGCCTGGCCGAGCTTGTATTCGGTCATGTCGACGTCGCGCGCGAGTTCGAGGCTGCGGAACTCGACACCCGTGACGAACCCGAAGCCCCGATCCTCGGGCTCGGCGTTCCAGCCATAGTCGACGCGCGCAGTCGCCAGCCCTTCGTTCGCCATGCGGTAGGTCGTCTGCGCGGTGCTCAGCTTGTACGCCGATCCGAGCACGAGGCCGGGCTTGTTGATCGCGGTGACGTAGGGGAGCCCGCCGGTGGCATCATTGCCTGCCGCCCAATCGAGCGAAAGCCCGGTCGGATAGGTGCGGACGCCGATATAGGGCTGCGTGTTGTCGTACCGGGCGCGGGTATAGCCGCCGCGGACGCGTAACGACGATTGGTCGTCGTGCCATTCGACATTGCCGATCGCGCCGACGGTCGCCTTGTTCCAGGTGTCGTAGCGATAGCGCGAATAGAGGCTGTTGATGTCCGACCCGCCGCCCTCCGCGGTCAGGTCGCTGACGCTGTTCTTGGTGTAGTAATCGTTCTTGTTCATCGTCGAGGATTCCCACTGACGATAATTGAACCCGAGCAGCGACGCATAGATGGCAGTGCCGAGCGGGCGCCATTCGAACTTCGCCGAGCTGCCCGCAGTCTGGAGGCGGTTGGTATAGCTGCCGTAACTATGGTTGTACGGCACGGCGATGCCGTTCCACGCGGGATCATCGGGGCCGGCGAGCTTCTTGCCCGCGTCGCTGAAGTAATATTTGGTGTCCTGCCACCATTTGCGCGAGTTGCGAATGCGGTTCTCGTAGCGCGCCGACAGGACCACGCCGAACTGGTCGCCCGCGCCGAACTTGTCCGCGAACACCATCTTGCCGCCGCCGCCGAAATGCGGCGTGCTGCCATTGCCGGCGTTGCTGCCGCCATCGCCCTTGAACGACGAATAGATGCCATAGCCGTCGACCATGACGTAGCGGCGCTTGAGCGCGAAGGCGCTGCGCGTGACGACATCGACGATGCCGCCGATCGCCGCACCGTCCTGTTCGGCGGTGAAGGTCTTGTAGACGTCGTTGTGGAACGACAGCTCCGACGGGATCTGCTGCAGATTGACCTTGCGCGACCCCTCGCCGTCATTGCCGATCGTCGCCAGCGTGATCCCGTCGATCGTGGTCTGGTTGAGATCGGGCGAGATGCCGCGGATGCTGACGAAGCGCGGCGCATCGCCGTCCTCGATCGCGCTGATCCCGGGCAACAGGATGAGCTGGCCCGCGACGCTGCCGTCGGCGGACAGCGTCTCGAGATCGTCGTACACGATCGAATCCCGCACCGACGTTGCCTGCTCCTTGCCCGAGCGGGTCGTGCGATCGCCCATGACGATGATGTCGGACCTGGTCTGATCAGGGTCGGCGGCGGGATCTTCGGCATTTGCGGCGCTGGCGATGAAGAACAGCGGCAGCGTACAGGCCGCGGACGCGACCAGCCGGACGCGTCCGGCGGGCGAAAGACACAACATTGGGCCAGCATCTCCGAATGGGACAAGCAGAGAGGCTTCCCCGGAACGGGATGGCTGGCCCTGCCTATTGCGCGACCCCGGTCGGGGTCTCGAAGGCATCGCCTATGATACCGGCGCGACATAACCGCGTCAGTTATGCTGACCTTTTATGACATTCAGCATCATTCCAAAGCTGCCGCTGCGCCGCGTATCGAAGATGTCGTTCGAGACTATAGGGTGGTGGCAGGGATTTCGTCCGGCTCACATCCTGGTCAGCATCCAGATCGCCATGGCGATCATGCCCAGATTCTCGGTCAGCGAGACGAAGCCGAGCGGCACGTTGGACGAGCCGCCTACGCAGGCGCATTTGAGCTCACGCCCATCGATATAGACGGCCTTGAACACGGACACCGCGCCCACGGTGCCGATGAACAGCGCTATCGGAATGGAAAGCCACTCCAGCGCGTCCGCGACCATCAGTACGCCCGCAAGCCCCTCGGCGAACGGATAGAGGACACCATATGGTACCCAGCGCTTCGCCAGCAGGTCGTAGTTGAGGAACATGGTCGAGAACTTCCCGATGTCCTGCAACTTGAGCAGCGCGAGGATGGCCATGCTGAAGCCGCCGAACCATTGGAGCGCGAGTGCGGAGAAGGGCGAACCGAAGGCCGCATGGCTCGCTGCGATCGCGAGCAGCGCTGCTATCGCAAACAGCGCGGCGACGGGGCGATAACTGGTCGATCCCGGCTCCGCGACGGACATGCCCAAGTGGCGGCGCAGATCGTCGTAGCCGCCGATGCGCACGCCGTCGATGAACACCTGGGGCGTCGTCCGCACGCCTTGCGCGGCCTTGAACGCGTCGGTCTCTTCACGCGTGGTGAGGTGGAGGTCGTCCACTGCGAACCCCTTGCGCCGGAGAAGGTCGAGCGCCTTCAAGCCGTACGGGCAGGTGTGCGCCGGCATCACCATGCGGTGGAGGACGGCTTCAGAACGGTCTGACACGGGTGCGTTCCTCGCTGGTGATCACTGCACCCGCCCCATATAGCGTCCGTACCATGGTCCGGAGTCAAGCCCCGATGTCGATGACGATCGCCAAGCTCGCCGAGGCAGGCGGTGTCGGTGTGGAAACCGTCCGCTATTATCAGCGGCGCGGTCTGCTCATCGCGCCAGCGCGACCCGGCGGTACCGGGTTCCGCAGGTATGACGAAGGCGATGTGCGCCGCCTCCGCTTCATCCGTCAGGCGCAGGCGGCGGGGTTCACGCTGGACGAGATCGGCGAGCTGCTGGCGCTGGACGCGACGGAGGATCGCAGCCGCGCGCGCGAGCTTGCCCGGTCGCGCATTGCGGCGCTGGATGCCAGCATTGCAGAGATGATCGCAGCGCGTCAGGCGCTCGCGCGGTTGGCGGACGAGTGCGGATCGGGCTCGGCGGGGCCTTGCCCCATCCTCACCGCGTTCGAGGAGTCCTAGCGCGTCGAACATCTGTCCGGCCCAGCCACGGAAGAGCTTGATCACACCGTTCGGTGGGCGCGAAAGCAATGCGCTGACCGGGGGACGTCTTCCGTACCGTCTTCGAAGTGATGCGCGCGATACCAGCTGAGCTTTTGAAACGCTGGTGGAGCCGAGGGGAATCGAACCCCTGACCTCTGCAGTGCGATTGCAGCGCTCTCCCATCTGAGCTACGGCCCCGCGCGGTTGGCCACAGGCCATGCTATTCGCATAGCCATTGCGATCGGGCGATGCAACACGGCCGATGCCGGATTTCATTGATCATCGGCGCGTCGTCGCGGCAGGGCATCGGGTCGCCGATGGCGCACGCGTCGGATCGGAACAAAGCGACTCCTGCGCCTTTGTAGATTTCGGAGTGCACGGCGTCGCACACGACGATGCCGGCAGCCGCAGGACAGCAATTAGGAGGTTCCTATGGTCTACGAACGCTATACCCGAGATCGTCAGTCGAGTGACTATTATGGGCGGCCCAACTCGCAGGATTACGGGCGCGATTTCCGGTCGGATGGCGGTGACTATCCGCGGTCGAGCGCGCGCGATTATGCGGCGGCCGGCGAGTATGACCGGGATGACAACCGCGGGCGTCGCAATGACCAGTCCTGGCAGTCCCAGGGCGATCGCCCCCGCTCCGATCGGGACCAAGGCGGTCGGGACTATTATGGTGGCCACAACGATCGCGGCGCGCCGTCGCAGGGTGGAAGCTATGGGCGTTCGGGATATGCCGGGGCGGACCGGGATGGATCGCGCTATGAACAGCCACGTTTCGATCGCGACCGGTCGCAGCGCGGCGGCTCCTACCGCAGCGAGGGCCGTGACACCGAATATCATGGCAGCTATGCATCGGATGGCCGCCCGTTCAACGATGTCGGCCGCAATCGCCACGCCGATGACGACACGCGGCGCGGGTCTGAGGGTCGCAGTGGACAGTCGGGTGGCTATGGCAGGCAGCCCCAGGGCTATGATTACGATGATCGCGGTTTCATCGCGCGTGCGGGCGACGAGGTCCGGTCGTGGTTCGGCGACGACGAGGCCGAGCGCCGTCGCGAGGCCGATGCGCGGTACGACGAACGCACCTATTCGCCGGGCTCTACGGGCGGCACGGCATTCGGCCGGTCCTCGAACGACCGGGACGACCATTATCATAGCTGGCGCTCTTCGCAGGTCGCCGAATTCGATCGCGACTACGCCGAATATCGCGACGAGAACCGCTCGAAATTCCACAACGAGTTCTCCTCGTGGCGGACGCAGCGTCAGGGGCAGCGCAACTCACTGTCTCAGGTCACCGAGCATATGGAGGTCGTCGGGTCCGATGGCAGCCATGTGGGGACCGTCGACAAGGTGAAGGGCGACCGCATCCTGCTGACCAAGTCCGACAAGGACGCGGGCGGCGTGCATCATTCGATCCCGTCGCGCTGGATCAGCACCGTCGACGACAAGGTGACATTGTCGAAGTCTGCGGATGAGGCAAAGGCCGCGTGGAAGGAAGAGGAGCGCACGTCTGCCGCGTCCAATTATGGCGATCGGACAGGTGGCGATCGTTCAAGTGGCGATCGCGACTCGCAGACGAACCGCTACGGCTCGGACGCAACGGATCGCGACACGACCAATCGCAATCGGTCGGTGCCGGGAACTGGGTCCGACACCAGCGCTGGTGCAACGTCCGATACGACTTCGGGGACGACGCTCGGCAAGAGCTTTTCAGGCACCTACTGTTCGATCACCGCAGTAAAGCCCTCGACGTCTGACGTCGGTCTGCAGAAAGGCCCGGGTGGAAACACCCGGGCTTTTTTTGCTGTTGCGCGGGTGGGGCGTTTCGCCATACCCGGATTACGAAACACAATGACAGGAGCATAAAGATGGCCCGTGCATGGAGCTTGAAGGCGCGCCCGCAAGGCATGCCGAAGCATACCGATTTCGCCATGATCGATCTTGACCAGGCCGCGTTGGCGCCTGGGGAGGTCCGGGTCGCGAACCGGTGGCTGTCGGTCGATCCCTATATGCGGGGGCGCATGAACGACGTGAAAAGCTATGTCCCGCCGTTCGAACTCGGCAAGGCGATGCAGGGCGGCGCCGTGGGCGAGGTGATCGAGAGCGCGGACGACGCGTTCAAGTCGGGCGACATGGTGCTGCACATGGCCGGTTGGCGCGACGAGGCGGTGGTCCCCGCAGCGCAGGTCCAGAAACTCCCCGCGCTCGACGTTCCCCCGCAGGCGTTCCTCGGACAGCTCGGCATGCCCGGCATGACGGGCTATTTCGGGCTGCTGGCGGTGGCGGAAGCGAAGCCCGGCGACACGGTGTTCGTCTCGGCGGCTGCGGGTGCGGTTGGATCTACCGTCGTCCAGGTCGCGAAGGCCAAGGGCATGACGGTGATCGGGTCGGCGGGCGGCGCCGAGAAATGTGCCTGGGTCAAGTCGCTCGGCGCGAATGCCGTGATCGACTATAAGGGCGACGTTCCCGTCGTGAAGGCGCTGGGCGAGGCCGCGCCCAAGGGCATCGACGTGTATTTCGACAATGTCGGCGGCGATCACCTCGATGCGGCACTGGCGCATGCCCGGCTGCACGCGCGGTTCGCGATCTGTGGCATGATCGACGTCTATAACAGCGGGGCGGCGACGCAGCTCCGCTATCTTGCGCGGCTGATCGGCAATCGCGTCCAGATCCGCGGGTTCATCGTCAGCGACTTCATGGATCGCGCGCCCGAGTTCTACAAGGACATGGGGGCGATGCTGTCGCAGGGCACGCTGCAGCGGCAGGAGACCGTCCATGAGGGTCTCGACGCGATGCCCGACGCGTTCCTCGGCCTGTTCTCTGGCGGCAATACGGGCAAGATGCTCGTCAAGGTCTGACGCCAACTCCCTCCTCCCGGGCGGCCGGGAGGAGGGACGTGGTGCGGGTCCTCAGATCGTCCCGGAGAAGGTGTCGCAGACGGCGGGGTCGCCGCTTTCAAGACCACGGCGCAGCCAGGTCTGGCGCTGTGCCGAGGATCCGTGCGTGAAGCTGTCGGGGACGACGCGGCCCTGCGCCTGCTTCTGAAGCGTGTCGTCGCCGATCGCCTGCGCCGCGGTCATGCCTTCCTCGATGTCGCCGGGTTCGAGGCGATCGCGATTGGCAGCGGCCCAGACGCCTGCGAAGCAGTCGGCCTGAAGCTCGAGCCGCACCGACAGGGCATTCCCTTCAGTCTCACCGGCGGATCGCTGGGCGCGCGAGACCTGGCCCGATGTGCCGACAAGGTTCTGGATGTGATGGCCGAACTCATGCGCGATGACATAGTCCTGGGCGAAATCGCCGCGCGCACCGAAGCGCGTCGCGAGCTCGTCGAAGAAGCTCGTGTCGAGGAAGATACCGTTGTCGGTCGGGCAGTAGAACGGCCCCATCGCGGACTGCGCGGCGCCACAACCGGACCGGCCGTTGCCGTCGAAGAAGCTCAGCTTGGGCGCGGTGAACTGCTCGCCGTTCTTCGCGAAGATCGCGGCCCAGGTCTTCTGCGCCGAACTGAACGCGTTGCATGCGGCGCGGCGTTCGGCGTTCACCGAGCAGACCGTCTGCGCGTCGGTCTGGCCGTCCGTCTGGCCGGGCGCCCGCTGCGCGATCTGGCCCGAGGGAGCCGACGGTGCAGATCCGCCACCCAGCATCCCGCCGATGTTTCCAAGCCCGCCGAACACCGCCATGAGGATCAGCACGACGACGATCCCGCCGCACCCGAAACGGCTGCCGATCAGCGGTAACAGCCCGAACAGCAAACCCCCGCCGCCACCGCCGCCGCCAAAGCCGCTGCCACCGCCGCGGCCCTGGTCTTCGACATTGATATTGGGATCGAAATCGTCGAGCCGCATGGTCTTCAGGCTTTCATTATGGATCGGTAACGAAATGCACGGCAGCGCGCGGAGTTGCATATCGCGTCGCTGCTGGCTCTATTGGCGATCGTCGCGTTTGACATGTCACACACGATATCCTGGCGTACCCGCTGGCAAAAGGGAAAGACGATGTTTCTGAAGGGCAAGACGGCGGTCATCACGGGATCGACCTCGGGTATCGGGCTGGCCTATGCGAAGGCCTTTGCAGCCGAGGGCGCGAATATCGTGCTCAACGGCTTTGGCGAACCCGACGCGATCGAGGCGGCGCGCGCCGGCATCGCGCAGACGAGCGGTGCGGCCGCACTGTATGACGCGGCCGACATGACGCGACCCGACGAGATCGCGGGTCTCGTCGAGCGCGCGGTCGCGGAGACGGGGAGCTGCGACATCGTCGTCAACAATGCCGGCATCCAGCATGTTGCCGGGATCGCAGACTTTCCCGTCGACAAGTTTGACGCGATCATCGCGATCAACATGGCATCGGCGTGGCACATGATGCGTGCCGCGATCCCGCATATGCGCAAACGGGGCTGGGGCCGGGTGATCTCGACCGCGTCGGCGCATTCGCTCGTCGCGAGCCCCAACAAGTCGGCCTATGTCATGGCCAAGCACGCGATTGCGGGGCTGACCAAGACGATCGCGCTCGAGACGGCGACCGACGGTATCACGGTCAACTGCATCTCGCCGGGCTATGTCTGGACGCCGCTGGTCGAGAACCAGATCCCCGACACGATGACCGCGCGTGGCCTGACGCGCGAGCAGGTCGTGAACGACATCCTGCTCGCCGCGCAGCCGACCAAGGCGTTCGTCACGCCCGAGCAGGTCGCGGCCTTCGCGCTGTTCCTGTGTCGTGACGAGGCGCAGTCGATCACCGGCGCGAACTTATCGATGGATGGCGGGTGGACCGCCGCATGATCCGGTCGGCAGCGCGCGCGGCGGCGGTGCCGATGCGCCCGGGCGGTCGCGCGTGGATCGCGGGAGTCGCCACCTGCACGCTGTTGGCGGGATGCGGCGGCGCATCGTCGACGGACAGCGCGCTGCGCGTCGAAACCCCGCGCGGCGCAAGCACGGAGCGTGCGGGAGGGGCTACCGGTGATACCATGTCTGCTCCACGCCGTTCAGCGTGGCGATCGCTCGTGACGACGGCGGACCGGACGCGGCTGCGCGAATGGCGTACCGCATGGGTGAGTGCTCTCGCGCAGCTCAAGCCTGGCGAGATCGCGGCGCAGGGGGATCTGTTCGCACCCGACCGCGTGCTGGAGGACCCGATACCGCCCGCGGGCGGCTATCGTTGCCGTACGTTCAAGCTCGGCGCGCCATCGGGTTCTGGCCTGCGGTTCGTCGCCTATGGCTGGTTCCCGTGCCGGATGTCGGCCGGGGCGGGGGACGGCGTCTCCGGCTTCGTCAAGGACGCCGGATCGCAGCGGCCGGTCGGATCGATCTACGCCGAGAGCAAGTCCCGCGGTATTTTCCTCGGCAGCATGCAGCTCGCCGACGAACGCCATCCGATGCGCTATGGCACCGACCACAACCGCGACATGGCGGGCCTCGTCGAACGGATCGGCGCGCGCCGCTGGCGACTGGTGCTACCCTATCCCCGGTTCGAATCGACGTTGGACGTGGTCGAGATCGTGCCCGCCGACTGACGGGTTTCGTACGAGCAGCCTGTCCAGGGAAGGGGCGGCGATCGACGCTGGCAGGGCAGGGCGGACGACGCACTCCCTACGCGCTCAGGGGTCGAGCGGATCGCGGGGGTCGATACGCTTGGCCAGTGGCGATGGCCGGAAGCTCAGTTCGGTCGGTGACAGGCGCTGTCCGACTTCGCCCGGCACATAGCCCAGCTCCGTCAGGTTGCGCTGCGCGAAGGCTGCGCTGGCAATCGTCTCGCTCTGGGCCGGATTGCAGACGACCAGGGCGTCCCGGTCGAGCGGTGCGCCCAGCGCCACGAGCAGGCGACTGGCATTGCGCAGGTTGGTCGTGGTGTGGCGCGCATAGGGTTCGATGACGATCGCATCCGCGGGCACGCCATAGCGGTGAATCAGCGCGCTGCGCATCTGTTCGGCCTCGGTGAACCGCGTGCCGCGGGGGTGCGCACGCCCGCCGCTGACGATCACGAACGCGATATCGCCCCGCTTGAAGCGTTCCGCGGCGAGCCGCACATGGTATTTGCCGAACGGGCTGAGCGCCGTGTCGGGGGTCTCCGGACCGACACCGGTGACGATCATCGCGCTGTACCGCCACGCCTTCCAGTCGATCGATCGCGCGCGCTTGACGGCGGGCGCGTTCAGTCCGCCGGTCAGCGGATCGAACCCGATCGCGTCGGTCCGGTCGCTGACGTCGAGCAGCGCCAGCGCGTAATCGATGCTGGTGTCGAGGCGCTGTGCCGACCGTGCGCGCGGCGTCCGCGACAGCCAGTCCGCGGCCTGGAGTCGCGCCTTGGCTTCCTGCGGTTCGATCGCACCGGCACCGTCGATCTGCGGATAGCGGGGCACCTGGCCGAGACCATAGGTGCGCAGGATGACATTGACGCCCTCGACCTCCCGCCCGGCCTGCGCAGCGGCGCCGTCGTCCGCATGCGCGGTGTCGTGCGGGATCGCCCGGACGAGAAGCGCGGTTTCGGACGGCGTCCAGATCAGCGCCTGCGCGATGCAGACGACATCCTGTCCGCAGCCGGCACGCCGCGCCGTACGCGCCGCCAGCATCGCCGTGACGCCGGGCTTCGCGATGATCCGGTCAACCGCGCCGGGATCTGCGCCGATCGAGTCGAACAGCGGGAAAAGCCGCTGCGACAAAGCCGCCATGACCCGGTCGCCGGCAGGCGGTACGCCGATGACGCTTGCCGCAGGCGAGCCTGCGCCCGCCGGGGCGCTCGCGATCAACAGCGCGGCCAGCGCGATGCCCGCGCGGAACCTCACCAGGACTTGCCCACGACGAGACGCACGTTCCGGCCGAAGATCGGGCGGCCATAGATCGCCTCGGCGCTGCCCTGGCCGCTCAGCTGGTCGGTTCGCGTGTTGCCCTCGGTGAGGCCGTGCGCGTTGAACAGATTGTCGCCGACGACCTGTACCTGCCACGTGCCGTGGCGCAACGTGACGCCTGCGCCGGTGGTACCGTACGCCGGGAGCGCGGTGTTGTTGTACAGATCAACGAAGCGCTTGCCCATATAGGTATAGCGGCCATAGATCGACACGGCGTTGCCGTCGAGATCGAAGTCGAAGCTCGGGCGGATATTGCCGTAGATCTTGGGCTGGCGAACGATCTGCTTGCCCTCTGCCAGGACGGGATCGGCGCCGGTCGAGCTCTGGAAGTTCTTGTACTTGGGATCGCTGATCGTCAGCGCGCCGTTGAGCGAGAACCACGAGGTCAGCGCCAGCGATCCGTCGAACTCGATCCCCTTGACCTGTGCCTCGCCGATAAAGGGGATGTTGACGTCGTTGCGGCCCGTCGTCGGGTCGAACGCGAGGAACGACGCGTTGAGCGGGTCGAAATTGGTGTAGAAGCCCGTGACGTAGAGATAGGACCGGCCGGCGGCGAGCTTCAGCCCGGCCTCATACTGGTCGGCGATCGTGGTCAGGATCGTCGGGTTGATGCTCATGACCGTCTGGACGCTCGGCGGCGTCTCGAGATGCGACGCGCGGCCATAGACGCCGATGTGCCGGTTGAAGTCGTAATTGGCACCCGCGGTCCAGTTGGTGACACGCGGCTTGCCCGTCTGGTTGAGGATACCGCCGGTGAAGGCGCGCGTGGTGTCGTCGGCGAGCGTCGTCGCATCGCCGAGATTGGCCTGCCCCGTCAGCGCCGCATAGCCCTCGTAGCTATAGCGTTCGTGGCGGATGCCCGCGTCGAAACGCAGCCCCGGGACGATCTCCCACGTGTCGTTTGCAAAGAGCGCGATCATCTTCGCGTCCGAATTGCCGCGCGTCAGCGTCGCGGCATAGTTCAGGACGCCGTTGTCGGTAACGCGGCCGATCTGCGTGCCGGCGGCGTTGTACGCGACGAGATCGAGCGTCCTCGGCTTGCCCGCCACCTCGATCAGGTAGTTCTGATAGATCGTCCGGCTATCTTCGCCGTACAGGCTGCCATAGACGCCGAGCTTGAGATCATGGCTCCCGAAGCCGGTCTCGAACTTCTTGGCGACCGAGAGATTGATCTGGTTCGAATAGAATTTCGAATGGATATCGCGGTACTGGCCCTGAACGACGAGTCCCGACGCGGCATAGGGATCATAGGACGTCGCGGTCCCGGCAACGACATAGCCGAACGATGCGACCGGCCCGAACGCGGTCGTCGCGCGCGCGCGGTAGCCATTGGCGAAACTGTTCGCATCGACGGGGTTGGTCGTCGAATAGAAGGCGTTGAAATCGAGCTTGCCCATCGTGAAGCCGGCCTTTGCCGCGACCAGCCAGCCGTCGAACTCCGCATTATATTGCGTGCCGATGTTGATCATCCGCATATGGCGGCCATCGGCGAGGTCGCTCGCCTCGTTCTGGACGACGCCGGCGCCGTCACGGTAGCGCAGATTGACGTTGCGCAGCGCGGGCGAGTTCATCGTGCCGGAGAAATAGTCGATATAGCGGTCGAGCGAGACGGCGGGGTTGCGCGGGTCGGCGGTCGGGATCGGTAGATAGAACACGTTGTGATCGTTGACGTAATTCACGCTCAGCCGCAGCGAGCCATTGTCGAGATCATGCTTGACGTTCGCGCGGAACTGCCCGCCCTTGTCGTTCGGGAAGCCGTTGTCGCGGTAGCCGTCGTGATAGCGCACGAATCCGCCGACCGCGTAATAGGTATTGCCGCCGAGCGGACCCGATTGCACCACGTCGGCGCGGTACAGGCCGGTATCGCCGAGCGTCAGCTGCGCCTTGCCGCGTACCTCGTCCCGCCCCGTCACCTCGATCGCGTTGATGATCGCGCCTGAATAGCTTGCATAGACGGGCGCGGGGCCGCCGCGGACGACCTCGACGCGCTCGGTCATCAGATCGGGTTTCAGGATCGCATCGCCGCGGAAGAAGACGCCGTCATTCTCGTGGAACAGCGGCAGGCCGTCCTGCTGGAAGCTGACAAAGCCGCCGTCATTGGGCAGGCCGCGTATGCGATAGATGTTCTGCACCTCGCCGCCGGTGATCTCGGTCTGGAAGCCCGGCAGCTGCCCGATCAGGTCGGCGAAGTTGACCGGTGCGATCTTCTCGATGTCGGTCTGCGAGATCGTGTTGATCGCATAGGAGGCATCGAAGCGGCGCTGCGCACGCGTCGAGCCGGTGACGATGATGTCGCTGTTCGGCTGTTCGGGGGCAGCCGTCCGATCGTCCTCGCGACCCGGCTCGGCTGGCGTGACGGTGCGTGCGTCGACGACCTGCGCATGAGCAGGCGCGGCAGACGCCGCGTACAGCGCGACGAACGCGGTACCGGTTGCGAGAACGGACTTGAGCATGGACCCCCCAGAAGCTGTGCGCCGCCGAAGCGGCAATCAGGTTCCCGATGGTGCCGGATTGTTACATCTTGAATTCTAAAACCAAAGAAATACCAATTTTCGGCTCGTTCCAGTCGCTATCTTGCACGGTTGGTTCGCGTGAAGCAACGTGCTGCCGCCGCTGAAAGGCCGCGAGACAGATTGAATGATCGCCAGTCTGGCAGCAAACGGACATCGCGCCGCGCCGTCTCGCAGATGCCGATTTCTGCCCGGAACCGTACCGCAACGTCTCGGTACGCTGCGGTGTTTAGCTCCTAATTCAACGGGAGTTTCTCAATGGCCTATCTATCCTATCGCGACGACATAGAGACGCCCGAAGCCGATGAGCAGGCAAGTATCGACGGCATCATCGCGGGCATGACGCAGGAGAGCCAGACCGTTGAGCAGCGGGACGGTCATGCGGTTCGTGCGAGCCACGCGAAGAGCACCGCCTGCGTGACCGGCGAGATGGTGGTCGCCGCCAATCTGCCGCCCGAACTGGCGCAGGGGTTGTTTGCGAACCCCGGCACGTTTGCGGTCGCGGTGCGCTTCGCACAGGGTCCGGGCGAAAAACTCGGCGACCGCGTGTCGACGCATCGCGGCATGGCGATCAAGGTCTTCGGCGTCGAGGGCGCCAGGCTTCCCGGCCACGACGCACCGACGCAGGATTTCGTGCTGGCGAGCGGAACGACGTTTCCCGCCGGCACCGCCGCAGGGTTCCTGCGACAGGCCAAGACAATCGGCATGACCGTGCCGATGCCCGAAGGTGCCAAGAGCGCGGCGGCGTCGATCGCGCGCACCATCAACACGGTGCTGAACGCGGTCGCCGGAAGCCCCAGTCCCACGCTCGATTTCTATGGTCACCCGTTCAGCCATCCGCTCGACGAATGCTATTTCAGCCAGTGTCCGGTTCGCTTCGGTGACCATGTCGCCAAGATCGGCGCGTTCCCGGTGGCGGCGGAACAACGCGCGCTAGACGACTGGCGGCTCGATCCGGATCAGGACGAGGACGGTTTTCGTCACGCGGCCATCGACTATTTCGCCGAGAATGACGCGGTGTTCGAACTGCGTGCGCAGGTGTGGACCAATGCGGACACGCAGCCGATCGAGGACAGCTCGGTCGACTGGCCGACGCAGGACAGCGAGTTTCGGACGATCGCCACGATCCGTCTGCCGCGGCAGGCCGCCTATGGCGCCGAGCGCGTACGCTATTTCGACGAAGTGATGACGTTCCGTCCCGCGCACAGCCTGGCGGCGCACCGTCCGCTGGGTGGCGTGATGCGCGCCCGGATGCAGGTGTATCGCGCGCTGAGCGATTTCCGCCACCGCCAAACCGGGATCGCCGCGGCCAATACGGCCCGCATCACCGACATTCCGGCCTGACGCCGTAACCCACACGCTGAACTCGAAAGGACAGTCATGAAGCTCGAAGGCAAGACCATTGCGATCCTGATCGCACCCCGCGGCACCGAACAGCCCGAGTTCGCGCAACCGAAGGCTGCCGTCGAGGCGGCGGGTGGCAAGGTGACCGTCATCGGCCTTAAGGCTGGCGAGGCGGAGACGTTCAACAACGACCTCGATCCCGGCGCCAGGTTCACGGTCGACAAGGTGATCGACGACGTCGCCGCGTCCGAATTCGATGGTCTCGTGATCCCCGGCGGATGCGTCGGCGCCGATACGCTGCGGGGATCGGACACGGTCGTCGCGTTCGTGCGCGATTTCTTCGCCGCGTCGAAGCCCGTCGCCGCGATCTGCCACGCGCCGTGGACGCTGATCGAAGCCGATCAGCTGCGCGGACGCACGCTGACCTCGTTCCCGACGCTGAAGACCGATATCGAGAACGCAGGCGGCAGCTGGGTCGACCGGGAGGTCGTCGTCGATCAAGGCCTCGTCACCAGCCGCGACCCCAACGACCTTCCCGCATTCTGCGCGAAGCTTGTCGAGGCGTTCGGCGAAGGCAAGCGCACCGTGCAGGCGGAAAACGCGTAATGGCGCGCTTCTCGGACACGATCGTGCTCATAACCGGTGCCGCATCGGGGATCGGGGAGGGCGCCGCACGCCGCTTTGCCGAGGAGGGCGCGACGCTCATGCTGGGCGACATCGACAAGCCCGCGCTTGATCGTCTCGCGAGCGATCTTGCCGGAACCGTCGAAACCCGCGAAACCGATGTCTCCGACCGCGCGGCCTGCGAAGCGCTGGTACAGGCAGCGGTCGACCGTTTCGGACGGATCGACGTGCTGATCAACGATGCCGGCGTCGATCACCTCGGCAAGCTCGACGAGGGCGATTTCGCGGACTTCACCAAGGTGATCGAGACCGATCTGTACGGCGTCGTCCATATGAGCCGCGCCGCGATCGCGCATCTGCGCAAGTCCCGCGGCTGCATCATCAACGTGTCGTCCGTGTCCGGCCTCGGCGGCGACTGGAACCACAGCTTCTACTGCGCGGCGAAGGGTGCTGTCAGCAATTTCACCCGCGCATTGGCGATGGACGAGGCGAGCAACGGCGTGCGCATCAATGCGGTGAACCCGTCGCTGACCTATACCGCGCTGACCGCGGGCATGAAGGAGCAGCCCGAGCTGATCGCGAAGTTCGAGGAGCGCATTCCGATGGGTCGCGGCGCAGAGCCCGCCGACATCGCGGGCGCGATCGCGTTCCTTGCCAGCGCCGATGCGCGCTTCATAACCGGCGTCAACCTGCCGGTCGATGGCGGCCTGACTGCCTCCAATGGACAGCCGCCGCTATCCTAGGCGCCGCTGCAGTGGTCTTCGCGCGCTGCGTGCGGGGGACATCGCTTGGCGCTCACGCGGAACGGGCCGGAGACATGGGTCTTCGGCCCGGCCCCGTCAGGCCAGCGTCAGGCCAGCGTCAGCCCGACGTCGACATTGCCGCGCGTCGCGTTCGAGTAAGGGCAGATCTGGTGCGCGGTATCGACCAGCCGCTGGGCCTCGTCCCGATCGATCCCCGGCAGCGACACCGTCAGGTCCGCCGTGATGCCGAAACCGCCAGCGCTGCGCGGCCCGATACCGACCTTGGCGGTGACCGCCACATCGTCGGGAAGCTTCACCTTCAACTGCTGTCCCGCAACCTTCAGCGCGCCGATGAAGCAGGCCGAGTACCCCGCAGCGAACAGCTGTTCAGGGTTGCTGCCGTCGCCACCCGCGCCGCCGAGTTCCTTGGGGGTGGACAGCTTGACGTCGAAACGGCCGTCCTCGGTGCGGGCATGGCCGTCGCGGCCACCGGTCGCGGTGGCGGTCGTGCTGTACTTGACGTCGATCGACATGGCTGATCTCCTTTTAGTTGTCGCGATAAACAATCTAGGTAGTGTCTCGCATTCTGTCCATATCTATTTTGCGCGATAATCATCACCGTGCTACATAAGGTGTGAGGAGAAATTCCATGCCTACCCCAGCGCCGCTGCCGCTCGACGAGCAGCTCTGCTTCTCGCTCTATGCCGCGAGCATCGCGATCAACCGCGTCTACAAGCCGGTGCTCGATCGGCTCGGCATCACCTATCCGCAGTTTCTCGTGCTCCAGATCCTGAACGGCGCCGATGACGGTGTACCGATCGGGGCGATCGCGGAGCGTCTGGCGCTCGAGCCGAGCACCATCACGCCGCTCGCCAAACGGATGGAGACGGCCGGGCTCGTCACGCGCGTTCGCAATCCCGCGGATGAACGGCAGGTTCGCGTCCGGCTGACCGAGCGGGGAAGCGCGTGCTGGCGCGAGACCGGGTGCCTGGCCCCCATGATCGTCGAGCGGACGGGCATGTCCCGCGACCGGCTTGCGGCACTGAATGTCGAGGTGACGGCGATGCGGCAGGCACTGACCGCGGATCCGGTCCCCATCCGGTGACGGCTGCGGTGCTGCGGGCACTGGAGACACCGAACCGCGGGATGAAAGCCCCCGTGCACGTGGTAACGGATACGCAGGCCACGCTCGCAACTGTGCGGTGTCGATGAGCACAGCGGGTGCGAGGCTCGGTTCGTTAGGCCGGCGAGCAGCAGTCCTGACTTTCGAACCGGCTCCGCGCCCGGCAAGATCGGGCTCGCCGCGCGGGGAGGGCGCGGTCACCCTGTCGGCATTGCCGAATGGACCAGGCCAACGACCAGCAGGACAAGCACCAGCGATACGACGCTCGACAGTGCGACGAGCACTGCTGCGGCCTTGCGGTTCGTGTCGAGCAGCGTCGCGAACAGCGTCACGTTGCTGGCGATGGGGAACAGCGCGACGAGCCCGACGATCACACGGTCGCGCGGGGTCAATATCCCGACAAGGGCCGCTTCGAGTGCGAGTGCGGTGCCGAGCAGGATCAGACCGCTGGCCTGCCTGACAGCGAGGATGCGCGTCATGAGTTTCGGTCGCCAGTCGTCACGGCCGGTTTCCGCGAGGTTCAGACCGATCACTGCCATGCCGAGGACCGAAACGAGCGTGCCCGCAATCGACAGCACGGGCGTTGCCGCCTCGGGCATCGTGACGCCTGCCAGTTTGGCGATGATGGCGCCGATCACGACATAGACGATCGGGACGCGCAACGCCTTGGTCGCCGCCTTGCGCGCGCCCTCCTTGGTACGCGCGATCAGGAAATAGCCGATCGTGTCGCCATACAGCGCGCTGCCGATATACGCGCAGATGACCGTCGATGCGCCGACCTCGCCGAACAGCGCCTGGCTGACCGGAACGCCGAAGAACGCGACGTTGAAGAACGAGAAGGACGCGGACAGGAGCTTGGGGTCGAAATCCTTGCCGAGCCGCTGCGCCAGACGGTGTGCCGGGATGCTCATCAGCGCGGCGACAGCGAACATCAATGGCGGGATCACCATGAGCTGCCGCGTTTCCGCCGCCAGCACCTTGTCGATCACCAGAAGCGGGATGAGGCCGAAGACGAGGATCGTCGAGAAGAGCTTTGCCGCCCACGGGAGACGCCCCCCGACGGCCCAGCCTATCAGGATGACGCCGTAGAGCGGCAGCAATGCCGCGGCGATGTTGCCGATCGCGCTCATCGCTGGCGCAGGATGTCATCGACGGCGCGGCCCGCGCATTCGACGTTGAACCACACCGCATTGGTGTCGCGAAGCTCGCCGTTGAGCAACTGGCCGAGCGCGTAGAGACGCGGCGCATCGCGTGTCGCGGATATGATCCGGCACGTCGCCCGGTGCGCGATCGCGCCTCCGACGGGATGCGGCTGCAGCCACTGCTTCGCGAGCAGGTCCTTGATCAGCGGCTCCTTCATCTCGTCCAGCGTCGTCGCCTGTCCGGTGGCGTTGACGACGATCGGCGTCTCGAGCGTGTCGCCATTGTCGAACGTGACCGTAAAGCCCGCGCCGCCTTCGTCAGCGACGGTCTCGTCGATCTGGCCTCGAACGGTGAGCAGGCCACGGGCCATCGCATCGGCGAGACGACGCGCGTTGATCATGGGGGTGACGAACCGTGCCGCGGCGAAATGCGGTGCGAGCCATTTGCCGAACCGTTTCTGGTCGATCGGGCGCAACAGGTTCCAGATCGCCGTGGAGTCATGTCTTGCGGCGGTGAGGATGCGCTGGAACGGTTCGTCTTCCGCCTCGGCGACGGCAATGTCGTGCAGCAGCGCGGCCTCCGCGTCCCCGCCATAGCGGTCCTCAGCCTGCCAATCGATCGACCGACCGGCCGCGGTCTCGGCTTCCATCCGGAACAGCCGGAACAGATCGACGATCGAGAAGGCCGCGCCGCGCTCACGGATCAGACGGTGGACGTTTTCGAGCGTCAGGTAACGCCGCTCATAGCCCGTCTCGGGCGCGGGGATTTCGACACGCGGGAGCATCCCCTCCTTCGAAATCAGGTGGATGTGCCCCCGGTGATCATTGTCGAGCAGCGTCATGACCGCGTCGATCGCGCTGAGCCCGCTGCCCAGAATGACGACCGGTTGGTCACGCTCGATATGCTCCGTCATCCGATGCGCGGGGTAGGGCGAGTCGAAATAGCCGGGCGCGCCATTGAGCTTGCCGAACCTGTCCGGATCGGGCGTGCCGATCGTCAGGAGTACGATGTCCGTCGCGATCGTCGCGCCGTCGGACAGGGCTATGGTCGCTGCGACATGATTGCCCTCGATGCTCACGGCCTCCTCGTGATGGATCCGGACGTCGATCCCCGCGGTGCGCGCGCGATCGAGCGCGCAATCGAGGACGTCGCGCATATAGAGGCGATATTCGCGGCGTTGCGGATATTCGACACCGTCGGGATCGAGCGGCGTACCCGCTTGCGCGCGCCGCGCCTCGAGCCAGGTCCGGAAGTGGCCCGGCTCCTGGTCGTACAGCCCCATCAGTCGGGACTCGGTGTTGAGGAGATGCCCGGGCTGCTCGGTGCCGAACGCCAGCCCACGCGCAAGCGCGTCATCTCGTTCGATGAGATGGATCAGCCAGCTATCGCCGGGATCATAGCTGAGCCGCGTCACCGCTTCGGCGAACGCCGCGACGCCGCAAGCGCCCATTCCGATAATAGTCAGTGTTTTCGGCATCATATCCCGTTCCGGTAGGAAGCTGGGACAACGCGCCGCCGCTGCTCTGTGCCGCCTGGACAGCAAAATAACGCGCTGGGGATACGTTTCGCGGTCTTTGACGGCGGGAGGTCGACGCTCTGCCCGGGCAGGTGCGCGGCTTCGTGTCGATACGTGACGGTAGCAGGGTGTGCGCCCGTGGCGCTGACAAGCGTCGGACCTCAGGCGTTCTGGAGCCCATGAAGGTGTCACGTGTATCTGTTTGAAAAAGGTCGCTTGCGTGAGCGCTAAGCGGCCAGGATTATACGACAAACGTACAATGGTCGGGGAGACAGGATTCGAACCTGCGACCCCCTGGTCCCAAACCAGGTGCGCTACCAGCCTGCGCCACTCCCCGACGCCGTTGCCCTTAGCGGTTGCGCTTCGGCAATGGCAAGCGGCTTCGTCACCCGTCCTGTCGAAATCGGGTATTTGCTTATCTGCCGCGTCGTCATTGGAAGGACCGGGGCCTGGCATCGCACCATGAACGTGGCGCGGTGTCAGGCCCCGGTCGTCAGGCGGCGCGCTTGATCTGGAACAGCATCTCGCCGACGCGCAGATAGCGTTGGCGCACGATCTCGAACCCGGCGGCGCGCAGCAGTGCCTTGAACTGCCGCGCCGAATAGGCGTTGCGCCAATACCGCGTCCGCTTGGTGCCCGAGCGCCAGAAGGCATGCGTGCAATAGGACAGCGTGATCCGTTCGAATTGCTGCAATTGTGCGAGCAGCGCCGGGACGTCGTCGATATATTCAAGGACGCCGAGCATCACCGCGTCGGCGACGTCGAACAGGGGGAGGCTGGCCTCGTTCAGGTCGATGACGATGGTATCGAGATCGCGTGCTACATGATCACAGCCGATATACAGCGTGTGCGCGGGGAGAAACGCGCTGATCGACATTTGTCCGCAACCGATATCGACGACCGCGGGCAGATTACCGGATGTCGCGTCAAGTATCCAGCCGGCAGCTATCCGCGATCGCCGAACCCAAAGCGCATCAACTTTCACAAATCCCTTAGGCGGCGGCGATTCAAGATAAATATTGATTTCCGATGTTGCCGATGAACCGTATTCGGACCGCGCCACTGTGTGCATCTGATAGCCCCGCTCTCTATGTTTCCTTTGTACCTGCTGGAACTAAAGCCAATACGTGATGAGTCAATATACGCCAATCATCTCAATACTGCGGATTAGAGGGCTGTAAAGACTTCGCCGATGGTTATGTCATTGTTATTGATATATGCCGGGCAATTGCATCGTAAACGGATGGGAAACTTGTGCGCCGTATGTGTATGTAAGTGACAGCGGTCGGTCGCGTCGTCATTGACGCCCGACACGCCTCTTGTGCATCCCCGGGGTCCTTGCCGCGTCGGTCTGTGCGATCCCTGCGGTGGGCGGGGTTCCGATCCGGGTGCCCCTATGGCAGAGCGGCCGCCATGTGGGGATCATCAAAGACAGCGCGTCGGTTTGGCCGGCTCTGTGTGACCGCTGTTGCGGCGCTTATCATCGCGGGGGCAGGGTCTCAGGCCGCCTACGCGCAGGACGAGGCCGGATTCCAGGCGTATCTGGGTCAGCTTCGACAGCAGGCATTAGCGGACGGCGTCACCGCGCGAACCGCGGATGCCGTGTTTCCGACGCTGACGCTGAACGACCGGGTGATCGCGCTCGATCGCGCGCAACCGGGTAGCGGTTCGAGCAGCGCGATCCCGGCGTTTGCCCCCTATCGTGCCCAGCATGTCGATGCCGCGCGCATCGGACGCGGGCGACAGACCTATCTGGCGCAGCGCGGCCGGTTGCAGCGGATCGAACGCGAGACCGGCGTGCCGGAGTCGATCATGGTTGCGATCTGGGGCCATGAGACGAACTATGGCAGCTACACGGGCAATTTCGATCTGCTGCGCTCGCTGGCGAGCCTCGCCTATGAAGGGCGTCGGCGGACGTTGTTCGCCGGTGAATTCATCGCAGGGCTGAAGATGCTCGATCGCGGCGTCACGCGCGAACAGCTGAAGGGCAGCTGGGCAGGGGCGACGGGGAACCCGCAATTCCTGCCCTCGATCTATCTCAGGCTTGCGCGGGACGGCGATGGCGATGGCCGTGCCGACATCTGGAACAGCCCGGCGGACACGCTGGCGTCGATCGCGAATTACTTTGCCAATGCCGGCTGGCGCGCGGGCCAGCCCTGGGGTGTCGCGGTCACGGTGCCTTCGGGTTTCGACCGGACACAAATCCGCAATCGCCTGGTATCGCCGCGCTGCCCCCGGGTCTTCGAGCGGCACAGCGGGTGGCGGACGATGGCGGAATGGCGGGCGCTCGGGATCGCCCCGCAGGGCGCGAGCCTGCCCCCGGACCTGGTCATGGCGACGCTGCTCGAGCCCGATGGCCCGGGAGCAACGGCCTATCTGCTGACGGGGAATTACCGCGTGATCCTCGATTATAACTGCTCGAATTTCTATGCGTTGTCGGTCGGGCTTCTCGCCGATGCGGTCGAGCGGTGAGCGCCGCATAAAAATCCTGGAACACGCGCGTGACGCGGTTGTGCCGCCGGGCTAAGGTGCGGCGGCAAGCCCAAGGCGGCGCGGGACCTTGCCCCGATACCGCGTTCCTCTTTTGACGTACGGATACCCATGACGAAGCTGTCCAAGACCCTGTCGGCCGCACCTCTCGCGGCGATTGCCCATCATGCTTTCAGTGCGGCGGTCCGTCCGCGCCTGATCGCCGCGCCGCTGGCGCTGGTCGCGCTGGCGACGCCGTCGATCGCCGCTGCGCCGCAGTTCCAGACCGCCGCACCGATTGCCTATATGCAGGATCTGTCGTCGGGCGCGGTGCTGTTCGCGCGTGACGCCGACCGCCGTATGCCGCCCGCATCGCTTGCCAAGATGATGACCGTCTATGTCGCGTTCGACATGGTCAAGAAGGGCGAGCTCAAGCTCGACCAGATGGTTCAGGTTCGCCCCGAGACCTGGGCAAAATGGCATGGCCCATCCGCGGGTTCGACGATGTTCCTGTCGGCTGGCGAGAATGTCAGCGTCGCCAATCTGCTGTACGGGATCGTGACGCTGTCGGGGAACGACGCGTGCGTCGTGCTCGCGGAATCGATTTCGGGGTCGGAGCAGGCGTTCACCGAGCGGATGAACCGCGCGGCAGCCCAGCTCGGCCTCAAGGACAGCCATTTCGGGACGTCCAATGGCTGGCCCGACAACGGCGTGACCTATGTCACCGCGCATGACCTCGCGACGCTCGCCTCGGCCACGATCACCAATCATCCGAAGCTCTACAAGCAATTCTATTCGAAGCGCGACTTCACCTGGGGCAAGACCATGGGGGGCAGCGCGATCACGCAGGCCAACCGCGATCCTCTTCTCGGCCGCGTCGCGGGTGCCGACGGGCTGAAGACCGGGCATACCGAAGAGGCCGGGTTCGGCTTCGTGGGGTCCGCCGAACAGAATGGTCGCCGCCTCGTAATGGTCGTCGCAGGCCTGACGGGCTTCAACCAGCGCGCGGACGAGTCGGTGCGGTTCATGGAGTGGGGCTTCCGTGCCTGGCAGTCGAAGCCGATCGTCGCGAAGGGCCGCAAGGTCGAGGACGCGTCGGTCCAGCTGGGCGATTCGTCGACCGTCGGGCTCGTCGCGCCCAAGGCGCTGACCGTCACGGTACCCGCGGGCACGTCGCCCGGGATGAACGCCAAGGTCGTCTATCAGGGGCCGATCAAGGCGCCGATCAAGGCCGGTCAGCATATCGCGGATCTCGTCGTTTCGATGCCCGACGGCGTCGAGCAGCGGATGCCGCTGGTCGCCGAGAAGGATGTCGCCGAGGCAGGGTTCTTCGGTCGCGCCTGGGCGGGGCTGACGGGCTTCTTCGGATGATGCGCACCGCGCCGGATCGGATGCGCGATCCGGCGGCACGCGCCATACCGGATCCGCGGACGCGCCGAGGGGCGACGTTGTGACCAGGGTGTTCGGCAATGACGCTGCACAGGCGGCGTTCGTGTCGGCGATGCACGGTGGTGCGCTGCATCATGCCTGGTTGCTGACCGGACCACCCGGTGTCGGCAAGGCGACGTTCGCGCGTATCGCGGCGATGCGGATGCTGGCCGAGGCGCGAGGCGAGCGATCGTCGCTGCCGCCCGGCCTTGATGTGCCCGCCGACGATCCGACGCGGTCGCTGATCGAGGCCGGATCGCATCCCGACTTTCGCGTCCTCGCGCGCCTGCCCAAGGATCCCGACAAGCCCGATCAGGACATCGCGCGAAGCATCTCGATCGCGCAGGTCCGGACGCTGCAGCCGCTGTTCGCAACGACCCCGTCGATGGGGCCGCGCAGGGTCGTGATGATCGATGCGATCGACGATCTCGAGCGGGGGGGCAGCAACGCGCTGCTGAAGAACCTCGAGGAGCCGCCCGCGGGGACGATATTCCTGCTGGTCAGCCACGCGCCCGGGCGATTGCTGCCGACCATCCGGTCGCGGTGCCGCCTGTTGCGGTTCGGGGCGCTCGAACCGGCCGAGGTCGCGGCCGCGATCCGTGCGGCGCGTCCCGATCTCGACGACGGCGAAGTCGAGGCGCTGGTCCTCGCCAGCGAAGGCGCGCCGGGCAAGGCGCTGCGCTATGCCGGGCTCGATCTCGCCGGGATCGACACCGCGATTGCCCGCATCGCGCGCGATGGTGACCGCGACAACGCGCAGCGACTGAGGCTCGCAAAGGCGCTCGCGGGAAAGCCCGCCCAGCCGCGGTACGAGGCGTTTCTCGACCGGGTACCCGCGTTCATCGCGCTGGCGGCACGCGAGCGCTCGGGTCTGCGGCTGAAGGCCGCGCTCGACGCGCACGCGGCTGCACGCGATCTCGCGGGGGCGGCTATCGGGCTGTCGCTCGACGCGCAGGCCACCGTGTTCGAGATGGCGGGCCTCGTCGCAACGCTCCACGAGTGAACCGGGGGGAGGGCGTGCACCGCGTCGCCACGCGGTGGCTTCACCTGCTCCGGGGGATGTTCTAGGAGCGCGGCATGGCCGATCCTTTTTACATCACCACCGCAATCCACTACCCCAATGGGCGACCGCATATCGGCCACGCCTATGAGATGATCGCCGCCGACGCGATCGCGCGCTTCCAGCGCCAGGCGGGGCGCGACGTGCTCTTCCAGACCGGTACTGACGAGCATGGCCTCAAGATGGTCCAGGCCGCGCGCGACCGGGGCGTGCCGGTGCGCGAATTCGCCGACGAGATGTCGTCCTATTTCAGCGCGATGGCCGATCGTCTTGAGATTTCGTATGACCGGTTCATCCGCACCGTCGACACCGATCACTATGCCGCGAGTCAGGCGATCTGGCAGGCGATGGCGGACGCGGGCGATCTGTATCTCGATCGGTACGAGGGCTGGTATTCGGTCCGCGACGAAGCATTTTACGACGAAGCCGAATTGACCGGGGAGGGCGACGATCGCCGCTCGCCGCAGGGAACCCCGGTCGAATGGACCGCGGAGGAGACCTGGTTCTTCCGCCTGTCGAAATATCAGCAGCCGCTGCTCGATCTCTATGCGGCGAACCCCGATTTCATCCGGCCCGAAAGCCGCCGGAACGAGGTCATGCGGTTCGTCGAGGGCGGGCTGTCCGACCTGTCCGTCTCGCGGACCAGCTTCGACTGGGGAGTGCCCGTGCCCGGCAGCCCTGGACACGTCATGTATGTCTGGGTCGACGCGCTGACCAATTACCTGACCGGGACGGGCTATCCTCATACCGGCCCGCATACCGGCACAACGGATTCCGATCTGGCTCGCTTCTGGCCGGCGGACCTGCATCTGATCGGCAAGGACATCGTGCGGTTCCACGCGGTGTTCTGGCCCGCGTTCCTGATGTCGGCGAACATTCCGCTGCCCAAAAGCGTGTTCGGCCACGGCTTCCTGCTGACGCGCGGCGAGAAGATGTCGAAGTCGGTCGGCAACGTCGTCGATCCGATGGCGCTGGCGGATGCGTTCGGCGTCGACGCGCTGCGCTATTTCTTCCTCCGCGACGTGAGTTTCGGCCAGGACGGCAGCTATTCGCCCGAGGCGATCGTCACGCGCGTCAACGCCGAGTTGGCGAACAGCTTCGGCAATCTGGCGCAGCGGACACTGTCGTTCATCGCCAAGAACCTCGACGGCGCGCTTCCCGCGGATGGGACCGTCGATCCTGCCGACGGGCAGTTGATCGAGGAAGTGATCGTCGCCTGTGCGGCATTCAAGGCAGGGTTCACCGATCTCGCTCTGTCGCACGCGATCGAGGCGTGGATGCGCGGCGTCTTCGCCTGCAATCAGTATATCGACGCGCAGGCACCCTGGGCGCTTCGCAAGACGGATCCCGAGCGCATGAACGCGGTGCTCGGCACGCTCGTCCGCGCGATCCGGATGCTGGCGATCGCGATCATTCCCGTCGTACCGAGCGCCGCCGGCAAGGTGCTCGACCAGATCGGTGCCGATGCGCGCGATCATGCCGCGATCGATGACGATGGCTGGTATGCACGGACCGCGGCAAGCGCGTTCAGGATCGTCACGCCGACCGGCGCGTTTCCTCGGCTGGACCTGCCGCAGGATGCCGAAGCCTGATGCTTGCCGACAGCCATTGCCACCTGAACTACCCGGGTCTCGTCGAGGATCAGCGGGGGGTGCTCGCGCGGGCGCGTTCACGCGGCGTCACCGCGATGCTCAATATCTCGACGCGCGAGAGCGAATGGGATGCCGTGGTTGCGACCGCCGAGCGCGAGCCGGATGTCTGGGCGACGATCGGTATCCATCCGAACGAAGCCGACAGTCACGGCCTGGTCGATGCCGCGACGCTCGTCGACCGCGCTAAACATCCGCGGATCGTCGGCCTAGGCGAGACGGGGCTCGACTATTACCGCGAGACGTCGGATCGCGAACGCCAGCAGGCGAGCTTCAGGGCGCATATCGACGCCGCCCGACAGACCGGGCTGCCGATCGTCGTCCACACGCGCGATGCCGAGGGCGACACCGCGGCGATCCTGACGGAGGAAATGGGGAAGGGGGCCTATTCGGGGGTCATCCACTGTTTCACGGCGAGCGGAGAATTCGCCGACAAGATGCTGGATCTTGGGCTTTTCATATCGCTGTCGGGGATCGTGACGTTCAAGAATGCCCGCGATCTGCAGGCGGTCGCGGCACGGTTGCCGATCGAGCGGCTGTTGATCGAGACCGACGCGCCATTCCTGGCGCCGGTGCCGAACCGGGGCAAGACGGGCGAGCCGGGTTTCGTCGCCGACACGGCGAAGTTCCTTGCCGAACTGCGCGGCGAGACACTCGAAAACCTGACACGCCGCACGGCCGAGAATTTCCACGCGCTCTTCAGCAAGACGAAGGATGAGGCCTCGGCGTGAAAGTAACGATACTTGGCTCTGGCACGTCGTCGGGCGTGCCGCGGATCGGCAACGACTGGGGTGCCTGCGATCCGTCCGAGCCTCGCAACCGCCGTACCCGCGTTTCAGCACTGATCGAGCACGAGGATACGCGGATCCTCATCGACACCGGGCCTGACATGCGCGAGCAACTGCTCGCGGCGAATGTCGCGACGTTCGACGCGGTCATCTGGACGCATGATCATGCCGATCATTGCCACGGGATCGACGATCTCCGGCAGGTCTTTCATGCCATGGGGAAGCCGGTCGTCGGCTATGCGCGGGCATCGACGCTGACCGCGCTCGAGTCCCGCTTTACCTATGCGTTCAAGGGACGCAGCGGTTATCCGTCGACGATTGCAGCAAACGTCCTCCCGGACAGGCTGACGATCGGCGGGATCGACATAAGCGTCACGGATCAGCCGCACGGTTCGATCACCGCCGCGGGCTTGCGGTTCGAGGCCGCGGGAAAGTCGATCGGCTATGCGACCGATTTCCACGAGATGACCGATGCGATGACCGCGCTGTACCAAGGGCTCGACGTCTGGATCGTCGATGCTTTGCGCAAGCGACCGCATCCGACGCATCCGCAGCTCTCGTCGGTGCTTGATTGGGTCGAGCGGTTTCAGCCGCGCCGTACCGCGCTGATCCACATGGACCACAGCATGGACTATGCGTCGCTGCGTGCGGAACTGCCCGAGGGGGTCGAGCCCGGATATGACGGGATGGTTCTCACCGCGTAAAGCGATCGCACACGATATTTAACATAATGCATATTATCAATCTTGCGGATAGGCGGATTGATAGCGTCAGCCAACAGGATGCCCCCCGATGATCGAGCGCCTGACCGAGATCATGAAACGTCTGCGCGATCCGGTCGCTGGCTGCGAATGGGACCGCGTCCAGACATGGTCGACGATCGCGCCGTACACGATCGAGGAAGCCTATGAAGTGGCCGACGCGATCGAGCGCAACGACGCCGCCGATCTCAAGGACGAGCTCGGCGACCTGCTGCTCCAGGTCGTCTTCCACGCGCAGATCGCCGAGGATGCCGGCGCGTTCACGCTGGCGGACGTGGTCGATGCTATATCCGACAAGATGGAGCGGCGGCATCCCCATATCTTCGGCGACGCGTCGGCGTCGCCCGGCTGGGAGACGATCAAGGCTGCCGAGCGGATGGCGAAATCGGACGATGCCGCCGACACCAGCGCGATCACCGGCGTGGCGCTCGGCCTGCCGGCACTGGCACGCGCCGAGAAGCTGCAGAAGCGTGCGGCCCGTGTCGGCTTTGACTGGCCCGATGCCGCAGGTCCGCTTGCCAAGGTGCACGAGGAGATCGACGAGATCGCGACTGCGGGGCCCGATACGGTGGCCGAGGAAATGGGCGACCTGCTGTTCGCGGTGACCAATTGGGCGCGTCACCTCGGCATCGATGCGGAGGCAGCCCTGCGGCGTGGAAACGCAAAGTTCGAAGCCCGATTCCGTGCGATGGAGCACGAAGCGGGCTCCGGATTTGCCGCCCTCACGCTCGCCGAAAAGGAAGAGCTATGGCAGGCCGTCAAGCGTCGCGGCGGCTGAACCGATCATAGTCCGCTTCCGAGAGACGCACGTCGTAGGTCGTCTCAAGGCCGTCATCGTGGCTGTCGACCACCTGCCCGTGCGCGTGGAGCCACGCGGCGCCCGCCCCGTCGGTTGCGTCCAGCGTGATGTGATACCGCCGATGCGCATTGGTCAGCCTCGCCGCGACCTGCGCGATGAGGTCGTCGACCCCTTCCCCACCCAGCGCCGAGATCGCCACGACGTCATCGCGGTGCGCGGCCTCGCCCACCACTTCCTCGTGATCGGCGGGATCGAGCAGGTCGAGCTTGTTCCAGACTTCGAACCGGGGCGTCGTATCGTCGACGCCGATCTCGGCGAGCACGGTCTCGACGTCCGCGCGCTGCGCCTCGGTATCGGGATGCGCGATATCGCGCACATGGATCAGCAGATCGGCCGAGACGACCTCTTCGAGCGTCGCCTTGAACGCGGCAACGAGCTGTGTCGGCAGGTCGGAGACGAACCCGACGGTATCCGACAGGATCGCCTTGTCGATCCCCGGCAGGCGGATCTGACGCAGTGTCGGATCGAGCGTTGCGAACAACAGATCCTCCGCCATGACATCCGCGCCAGTCAACCGGTTGAACAGCGTCGACTTTCCGGCATTGGTGTAGCCGACCAGTGCGATCACCGGCCACGGCGCGCGCTGACGCCGATCACGGTGAAGGCCGCGCGTCCGGCTGACCTGCTCGAGTTCGCGGCGCAGTCGTGCCATGCGATCACGGATCAGGCGGCGATCCGCCTCGATCTGGGTCTCGCCTGGACCGCCGAGAAAGCCGAACCCGCCGCGCTGACGCTCGAGATGCGTCCAGCTTCTGACGAGCCGTCCGGCCTGATAGTCGAGATGCGCCAGTTCGACCTGCAACCGGCCCTCGGCGGTCGCCGCGCGTTCGCCGAAGATCTCGAGGATCAGACCTGTCCGGTCGATGACCTTCGTCTCGAGCGCCTTTTCAAGGTTGCGCTGCTGGATCGGGCTGAGGCTGGCGTCGAACACGACCAGCCCGGCCTCTTCGAGACGGACCTGCGTCGCGAGCAATTCGACTTGCCCGCTCCCGATCAGCGTCGCCGGCTTTGCCTGCCGGACGCGATAGGCGATGCGTTCGGTAACGACCACGCCGATCGCGGCGGCAAGACCGGCGGTCTCCTCCAGCCGCGCATCGACGTCGCGCGTCGCATCGCCCTGATCGGGCAGCACGACGATCGCGCGCATGCCACGCGCGAAATCGTCGCGATCGCGTTCGAAGCCAGTGCTCAAACCGATGGTCCCGTCATCGTACCGATCATTCCTCGTCCGCTCCGTCGTCCGTCTCGTCGGTCTCTTCGGCGAGATTGAGCGGCCGCGCAGGCTGGATCGTCGACACCGCATGCTTGTAGACGAGCTGTGCCATGCCCTCGCGCTGCAGCAGCATGCAGAAGAGGTCGAACCCTGCAATCTGCCCCTGCAGCATCACGCCGTTGATGAGGAACATCGTCACGCTGTCTTCGGACTTGCGGACCGCGTTGAGGAATATCTCCTGGAGCAGCGGCTGCTTCTTCTGGTTTTCGCCGACCGAGGCGACGATCGCGTCGATGTCCATCGGACCGGCGGGCATGATCGTCGAGATCGCATGCTTGTAGATCAGCTGGGACTGCCCATCGCGGCGCAGCAGGACGGAGAAATTATCGAACCAGGTCACGATCCCCTGGAGCTTGACGCCCTTGACGAGGAACATCGTGACGGGCGTCTTCGTGCGACGCAGCGCGTTGAGAAAGAGGTCCTGAAGCGAGCCAGTTTTTTCGGCCAATGGGATAACCCTTTTATTGGCGGGACTTTGCCCGCATGGCGCCGTTTCCCGGCGTCGGAGACTCGCCCGGTTGCCGGGCGCGGTGCTGATCTAGGAACGCGGTGTCGTTACGTCCATAGCCTGATACCGCGCCGCACGATCATTCTTCGCGCGTTTCGGTGATCCCCAGCAGCTTCAGTTTGCGATGCAGCGCCGATCGCTCCATCCCGATGAAGCTGGCGGTACGCGAGATATTGCCCGAGAAACGCCGGATCTGAACGCGCAGATACTCGCGCTCGAACGTCTCGCGTGCCTCGCGGAGCGGCGACCCCATGATCGCGGTCCCCCCCGCCCCGCTCATGTCCCCCTGATCGCCCAGCACTTCGGCGGGCAGCAGATCGAGGTCGATCCGCCCGATCCGGTCGCCCGGCGCGAGGATGATGGTACGTTCGACGACATTGCGGAGCTGGCGAACATTGCCCGGCCAGTCATAGGATTGCAGCGCAACCATCGCGTCGGGCGCGATTTCCGGCGTCCGCACGCGGCGCTCGGCGGCATAATGCGCGATGAAATGCTGGACCAGTGCGGGAATGTCCTCACGCCGGTCCGCGAGCGGCGGAATGACCACGGGCACGACGTTCAACCGGTAATAAAGGTCCTCGCGGAATCGTCCCTCGGCGATCTCGTGGACCAGATCGCGCGCGGTCGCCGACACGACGCGGACATCGACCTTGACCACGCGCGTGCCACCGACGCGCGTGAAGCTCTGGTCGGTCAGCACGCGCAGAATCCGTGCCTGAGTCGCGATCGGCATGTCCGCGATCTCGTCGAGGAACAACGTGCCGCCATGCGCCTGTTCGAGCAGCCCGGGCCGGACCACGTCGCCGGTATCCTCGGCACCGAACAGCTCCTCGTCGACCCGCTCGGGGGTCATCCGCGCGGCGCTGACGATGATGAACGGCGCGTCGGTGCGCAGGCTCCAGCCGTGGAGCAGCCGCGCGGCCACCTCCTTGCCGACCCCTGCCCCGCCCATGATCAGTACGCGGCTGCCCGTCGCGGCGACGCGCTTCAGGGTGGCCCGGACGCCGTTGATCGCGCCCGAGCTTCCGGTCAGGTCGGTTTCACGGCCGACCGTCGCGCGCAACGACGCGACCTCGCGACGCAGCCGCTCGGTCTCGGTCGCACGCGCGACCATCAGCAGCAACCGCTCGGCCTCGAAGGGCTTTTCGATGAAATCGGACGCACCCCGGCGGATCGCCGCGACCGCGGTGTCGAGGTTCCCGTGACCCGAAATCACGAGCACCGGGATCGACGGGTCGCGCCGCTTGATCTCGTCGAGCAGTTCCAACCCATCGAGCCGCGATCCCTGAAGCCAAACGTCCAGGAGCACCAGCGACGGCCGCCTTGCGGCGATCGCCTCCAGCGCGGCATCGCTGTCGCCGGCATCGCGCGTCTGGTAGCCTTCGTCCTCCAGGACGCCGGCGACCAGTTCGCGAATGTCACGTTCGTCGTCCACGACGAGAATATCGAGCGCCATCAAATCATGTCCGGTTGCGGTTCATTGCGACGAGCTGGCCTTCCCCTGCCGGCTCGAGTGCGGATGCCCCCTGGTCGAGTGCTGCCAGCGCTCTGGCATCGAAATTCATGGTGACGACGGTCCCACCACCGGGACGATCCGAAAATCCGATCGTTCCGCAATGTTCCTCGATGATCTTCTTGACGATGGCAAGTCCCAGCCCCGTCCCGCGAGCGCGTGTCGTCATATACGGCTCGATGATCCGATCGCGATCGGCGGGAAGTCCGATGCCGGTATCCGCCACCTCGATCGCCACGGACAGCACGCGCCCCTCGTGGAGCGTCTCGGTCAGCGTCATCGTCACCGCGCCGCCCTGGTCGTCCTTGCGCGTCTCGATCGCCTCGACCGCGTTCTTGACGATGTTGGTCAGCGCCTGGCCGATCTGGCGACGATCGCAGACGAGCATCGGACCCGGATCGTCGTGCACGAGCAGGAACCGGATGCCGGGATGCGCGACCTCGTGGAGGAACATCGCCTGGCGCGCGGCGTCGAGCAGCGATTCCTCGCGGAAGACGGGCTTGGGCATCCGGGCGAACGACGAGAATTCGTCGACCATCCGGCGCAGATCGGCGACCTGTCGGATGATCGTGTCGGTCAGTCGTGCGAACGTGCCGTCTTCGACATCGATCTTGCTGCCATAGCGACGCTGCAGCCGCTCGGCCGCGAGCTGGATCGGGGTCAGCGGGTTCTTGATCTCGTGCGCGATCCGCCGCGCGACGTCGGACCATGCCGCACGGCGCTGGTCGAGCAGCTGCTGCGTGATGTCGTCGAACGTCAGGATCGGGCCGGTCGGGGCATGCGCAATCCGGACGGCGAGCGTGCGTGCCTCTCCCGCCTGCCCGACCTGGACGATCGCCTCGCGACCGCCCTCCTGGACCAGCGCGTCGAGTTCCGGCGCCACGTCGTGCAGCGTCCGCCCGACGAGCCCGTCGACGCCGAGCAACTGCGTCGCGGATCGATTGGCGATGCGAATGACTCGGTCGTTCGCAGCCGCGACGACGCCCGCCGAGACATCCGCCATCACCGCCTCGATCAGCGCACGCCGCGTCTCGAGCTGATCGTTCGCGGTCATCAGATCGGCATTCTGCTCGTGCAGCCGCCCCGTCATCTGGTTGAACGCGCGCGCCAGCGTTCCGACTTCGTCGCGGCTGCGGGGATCGGGCACGCGCGCCGTGAGATCCCCGGCGGCGACCCGGCGCGCCGCATCGACGAGTTCGCCCACCGGCCGGACGAGGCGATCCGCGACGGCCAGCGCGATCCAGACCGCGATCCCGACGATCAGCAGCGAGATCCCGAGCAACGCGGCATTGAACAGCAGTTGCAGGCTTCGCGATCGGGCAAGCAGCTGCCGGTAGCCCGCAAGCACCGCATTCGCACGCTGCGTCTGCCCCGAGAGCAGCTTGGTATCCTCGACGCGCCCCGCGTAGAGGAACAACTCGTCTGCGCCCGGCAGCATCGTGATCGTCCGGATCCGTTCGCCCGTGACCGATACGACGGCGGGCTTGCCGCTGCGGAGTTCCTTGATCGCGTCGGGCGTGACCTGACGTGTGAAATCGATCTCGTACGGATTGACGACGGCGAACGTCTGGATCTCGTTCTGCGGGGTGACCTTGAACAGCGCCGCCTCGGACAGGCTGCGATAATAGACCTGCTGATAGAAATAGCCGGAAAAGTCGGGGCTCTGCAGCGACCGCTCGCGGAGGTAGTTCGACATGTCGGCGGCCATCGTCACGCTCGCCTCTTCCCAGCGGCTGAGCTGGCGCGCGTAGGAGGACTGGGCGAGCTCGGTCGCGTTTTCCAGCATGCCGCGCGCCTGGTCCGAATACCAGAACTGCACGCCATATTGGAACAGCAGCGACGCGAAGATCGTGACGAGCAGCATCGGCACCGCCGCGACGATCGAGAACAGCGTCACCAGCCGGACGTGGAGCCGCCCGCCCCCGCCGATCGGCGACCGCGCCGCCCGGCGCATCGCCACGCGGCGTCCGAGCAGCATCAGCAGCGCGATGCCCGGGACGAGGTTTGCGATCAGCAGCAAGGCGATGAGCGGCGGCTCGATCAGCCGTTGCGGCGAATCGGCCGTACTGATGACGAGATAGCTCGCGACCGCGACGATGACGGCAAGCGCGACGACCATGGCTTCGATGGCCGGGGTGACGGCGAACCGGTGCGGCGGGACGTCCTCGTCGATAGGTAGCGTCGCTGTGGCGATCATCGTTGCCCTGATACAACGACAATTGTTGCCGGGAAACCACATAATCGCCGGATCGCCCCGGCGGACCGATCAGCCCGCCGCCCGTTCAGGCCGGGGGTACGCCGTCCAGCCTCCCAGGCTCGACACCGACGTCGATCCCGAGCGTGTCCAGCCGCTTGCGCAGCGTGTTGCGATTGATCCCCATCGCCCGGGCGGCGCGAAGCTGGTTATGGCCGTGCCGCGCGAGCATCAGCTCGATCAGCGGCCGCTCGACCTCGCCGATGACGCGGTCGTACAGGCTGCCATCGTCGAGCGCGGCGGGATCGTCGCGCTCGATCTGCGCGATCAGGGCACGGACCGCTCCCTCCATGTCGAGATTGACGGGATCGGCGCCCCGCGTGCGTGCGCCGAGCATCGTCTGGATCGCGTCCGCACCGATGACCTCGTCGCGCGACAGGACCGCGAGGCGACGCATGAGGTTTTCGAGCTCGCGGACATTGCCCGGCCAGTCATACGCCCCCAGCGCGACGATTGCATCGCTGGCGAGCTGTCGCCGTGGCAGGCCCTGGTTGGCGGCGTGATCGAGGAAATGCCGGGCAAGCAGCGCGACATCCTGCCGCCGCTCGCGCAGCGGTGGCAACGTGACGGGGACGACGTTCAATCGATAGAAGAGATCCTCGCGGAACTGGCCGCTCGCGACCTGCGCCGCGAGATTGCGGTTGGTCGCTGCGAGAATGCGGACGTCGACGCGGATCTGCCGCGCACCGCCGACCGTTGTAAACTCGCCCGACTGGAGCACGCGCAACAGCCGCGTCTGGGCATCCATCGGCATGTCGCCGATCTCGTCGAGGAACAGCGTCCCCCCTGCCGCCTGCTCGAACCGTCCGGCATTGCGCGCGCCGGCCCCCGTGAAGGCACCGCGCTCATGCCCGAACAGCTCGGCCTCGATCAGCTCGCGCGGGATCGCGGCCATGTTGAGCGCGACGAACGGGGCCGCGCTGCGATGGCCGAGATCGTGGATCGCGCGCGCGACGAGCTCCTTGCCCGTCCCCGACTCGCCCGAAATCAGGACGGTCAGGTCGTTCGAGATGACGCGTGCGATGACCCTGTAGACGTCCTGCATCGCCGCGGACCGGCCGATCAGCGGCAGTTCGCGGTCCTCGGCGCCGATCCCGTCATCCGTCAGGATCCCGCCGCGCGCAGCCGCGCCCGTCACCGCCCGCGCCAGGACGTCGAGATCGAACGGCTTGGGGAGATATTCATACGCCCCCGCCTCGGCCGCGCGGACCGCGGTCGTCAGCGTGTTCTGCGCGGACAATATGATCACGGGTAGCGTCGGAAACCGCGTCGTTATCGAGCGGACATGCTCGAGCCCGTCACCGTCCGGCAGGATGACATCGGTGATCAGGACGTCGGGCACCGCGATCGCCAGCGCGCGCTCGAGCTGAGCAAGGCTGTCCGCGACGACGACGTCATGGCCCGCGCGACGCAGCGCCTGCGCGACGACGGTGCGGATGGCGGCATCGTCGTCGACGACGAGGACCTGGCTCATGCGCAGACCCTCACGACGCGGCCCGTGGCAGCAGCAAACGTAGAACCGTCATTTCCGGAGTCCCCTCTCGCGCATATTGCACGATCCCGCCCATGTCGCGCGTCAGCTTGTCGACCAGCGCGAGACCGAGCCCCTGCCCCTCGCGACGCCCCGAGACAAACGGATCGAACAGGTGTTCGGCGATGTCGGGGGGGGCGCCGGGCCCGTTGTCGAACACGCAGATTTCGATCGGCAGCGGTTGCCTCGGCTTGCCCGGCGCGCCGCTGACGGTGATTCCGTGACGATAGGCCGTCGTCATGATGATCCGCGCACTGTCTTCGTTTCCAACGGCTTCGCGCGCGTTCTTCAGCAGGTTGATGAGGATCTGGAGAAGCGCATCGCGGTTGATCTGCGCGGGGGGCAGCGAGGGATCGAACCGCTCCTCGATCGTGATCCCGCGCGCGAACCCGGCCAGTGCCAGCCGCCGCGCATGCGTCAGGAGCGGATAGATATTCTCCGCGGCGAGCGGCAAGGGTCGCGTATCGCTGAAGTCCTGCATCCGATCGATCAGCGCGGCGATGCGGTCGACCTCGGTCGTGATCAGCGTCGTCAGTTCGCCGGCACCGAGCAACTGCGCGGCCCCGCGGATACCCGACAGCGGATTCTTGATCTCGTGCGCCAGCATCGCTGCCGCCCCGACCGCAGCGCGCGCCCCGCCCGTTCGGTCGGCGAGATATCCGAGGCGACGCGAGATCGCGGCCGAATGCAGCGTGATCGCCCGCCAGCCGGGATGATCCGGGATCAGCGTCTCCGCGAAGTCGACACGGATCTTCACGCCGCGTGCGGTGACGATCTCGGCATCATAGACCGCGAGCCCGCGGTGCTCGGAGTTTCGCATCGGGTCGGGCGTCGGCAGGATCGTCGCGATCGGTTGCCCCAGCATCACGCGTTCGGACTGGTTGAGCAATGTCTCGGCAAGCGCGTTGGCGTGCGCGACACATTCGTCCGGGCCGACGACGATCGCGGCGACGGGCAATGCGGCGAAGAGTGCGTCGAACCCCGGGCGACCGGTGATCGACGGCTCAGGCTGCGGCAAGGTGACGCCAGGGCGCGTAGAACTCGGCGAGCATCGCCTTGACCTGATTGGGATCCGCAATCTGGTTCACACGGTTCCGGAACTCCGCCGAGCCGTGCAGCCCCTTGGTGTACCAGCCGATATGCTTGCGCGCCATGTTGACGCCGGTCTCGATCCCGTAATGTTCGAGCATCGCCTCGTAATGGCCTGCGATCGCGGTATATTGCTCGTCGATCGACGGATCGGCAATGCGTCGTCCGGTCGCGAACCACGTCATGACCTGGTTGAGCAGCCACGGCCGGCCATAGGCGCCGCGACCAATCATCAGGCCGTCCGCGCCCGAGTGGTCGAGCGCCGTCTCCGCGTCCTCGATCGAGCAGATGTCGCCATTGACGATGACCGGGATCGTGACGGCATCCTTGACCTGCCGGACGAACCGCCAGTCGGCGCTGCCCTTGTACATCTGGTTTCGCGTCCGGCCGTGGACCGTGATCAGCTTGACGCCGAGGTCCTCCGCGATCCGGGACAGTTCGGGCGCATTGAGGCTGTCATGGCACCAGCCCATCCGCATCTTGAGCGTCACCGGCACCTGGACCGCCTTGACGGTGGCCTCGATGATCTGAGTCGCAAGCTTTACGTCGCGCATGAGCGCCGACCCGGCATCGCCGTTGACGATCTTCCGGACCGGACATCCCATGTTGATGTCGACGATCGCCGCACCGCGATCCTGGCTGAGCCGCGCGGCTTCCCCCATCTCGTACGGAGTGCAGCCGACGAGTTGCATCGATACGGGTTCCTCGAGCCGATCCCACGCCGCCTTCTGGATCGACTGCCGCGTCTCGCGGATCGCTGCCTGGCTCGCGACCATCTCCGTCACGTTCAGTCCGCTGCCGTAGCGACGAACAAGCGTGCGGAACGGCATGTCGGTCACACCTGTCATCGGCGCGAGAACGACGGGACTTTCGATACGGACCGGGCCGATCTGGATTGGAGATAGCTGACGCATGATGTGCCCAAAAAAGAGGCAGTTATACAGGTCGAGGCGGTGACTGACAAGCCGGGGCGACCCCGCGCCTGGCGGACTGGTCTGGCTTTGATCGACGCGCTAATTGCCGGGGATGATGAATGCCTCCGATCCCCAGCCTGCCCGGCCTTCCGCACGTACCGTCGCGATGATCGTCGCGGCCGGTGCCGGCGTACGCGCGGGCGGCACTGTGCCCAAGCAATTCGCTGTCGTCGCCGGGCGGCCGATGCTCGTGCATGCCGTCACCGCAATGCAGGCCCACCCCGCCATAACCGACATGATCGTCATCGTTGCCAGCGACCAGGTCGCGCTGGCCCGCGAGGTACTGGCGGACCTCCATGACGTGGTGACGATCGTCATCGGCGGCACGACGCGGCGCGACTCGGTTGCAAACGGGCTCGTACACCTTGATGATGCCGACCGCGTGCTGATCCACGACGCGGCGCGCCCGTTTGTACCTGCCGCGGTGATCGGTGCCGTCGTCGACGCGCTGTCGACGTGCGACGCCGCCATCCCGGTCATGGCGGTCGTCGATACGCTGGCACGGGGCGAGAGCGAGGACGGCGCCACCTGGCTGGGCGACGTCGTCCCCCGCGACGCGCTCTACCGCGTCCAGACGCCGCAGGGATTCCGGGTCGGACCGCTACGCGCCGCGCATGCCGCATGGCCCGGCGACGAGGAAGCCACCGACGACGGCCAGATGGTCCGCCGACTTGGCGGACGCGTCGCATTCGTGCAGGGCGATCCGATGCTCGACAAAGTAACGCATCCCGATGATTTCGCTGCGGCAGAAGCCCGCGCCCCCCGTGAGACCCGCACCGCGATGGGGTTCGACGTCCACCGTCTCGAGACCGGCGAGGAGCTTTGGCTCGGCGGGATCAGGATTCCCCATGACAAGGGGCTGTCGGGACACAGTGACGCCGATGTCGCGCTGCACGCACTGACCGATGCGCTGCTCGGCACGATCGCGGCGGGCGATATCGGCACGCATTTCCCGCCAAGCGATCCGCAGTGGAAAGGCGCTGATTCGGCGCAATTCCTTCAGCATGCGGCGCGGTTGATCGCGGACATGGGCGGCAGGATCGGCTTTGTCGACCTGACCATCATGTGCGAGGCGCCGAAGATCGGCCCGCACCGCGGCGCGATGACCGTGCGGATCGCCGAGCTTCTGCACCTGACCCCCGACCGGGTCAGCATCAAGGCAACGACGACCGAACGCCTCGGCTTCACCGGGCGCGGCGAGGGGATCGCGGCGCAGGCCGTCGCGACGATCACGCTCCCCACCAGCAGTTCAGGAGCACAGGGTTGAAGCTTTCGGCAATCCTCATGGCAGCGGCGGCGATCGCCAGCCCGGTCAGCGCGCAGGCGCAGTGCATCACCGCACCCGAAGCCGAGGCGATGACGCTGGTCGCGCTGCCCGACATCATCCGCGAGACGGGGCGCGTCTGTGCGGCGCAGCTTCCTGCGACCAGCCTGGTACGCAACCAGTCGAGCGCGCTGATCGGCCGCTATCAGGGCGAGGCCGATCGCGCCTGGCCGTCCGCGCGTGCGGCGATCGTCAAGCTGAGCGACCCGGCGGTCGATGCGCTGCTCGATTCCGAGTTTGCGCGGCCGCTGCTGACCAGCCTGCTCGTTCCGCAGATCGTCGGCCGGATCGCGCCGCGCGATTGCGGGACGATCGACCGGCTGATCACGCTGCTACAGCCCCTCCCCCCGCGCAACACGGCGGGCATCGTCGTCGAGACGCTGCGCTATCTGAAGGCCGACAAGGCGCGTCAGGGCGTCCGGATGGTCCCCGACCTGCCCTTGTGCACGATCCAGGGAAATCGCTGATGGATACCGTCCTGCCCCCCGAACTGATCGACGCCGCGCGGAAGGTCGTCGACGCGAACAAGGCGCTCGGACGACGCGTTGCCGTCGCCGAGAGCTGCACCGGCGGGCTGGTCGCGGCGGCACTGACCGAGATCCCCGGCTCCTCGGACGTGTTCGAGATCGGTTTCGTCACCTATTCCAACGAGGCGAAGCTTCGCCTGCTGAAGGTCAGCGCCGACGTGCTCGAGACGTTCGGCGCGGTGTCGATCGCGGTTGCGTGGAGCATGGCGCAGGGCGCGCTCGAGAAATCGGGGGCCGACGTCGCGGTCGCGATCACGGGCATTGCCGGCCCGGGTGGCGGTAGCGCGAAGAAGCCCGTCGGCACCGTGGTATTCGCCCGCGCTGAAAAAGGCGGCGATCGCAACGACGTCCATGCCGACCGCCGCGACTTCGGCGATCTGGGCCGGGGTGGTATCCGCCTTCAGGCGGCGCTGTGTGCGCTCGAACTGCTGATGCCGGTCGACGATCCCGCGCCGTAAAGCTCGGCGGCACGCGTCTCGAACGCGCCGATCATCTTGCGCAGCGCCGAGCCGAAGACCTGGCCGGCAATCAGCTCGAACATCCGGTTCTTGAACGCGAAGTCGACCGTGAAGTCGACCGCGCACCCGGTTTCGGTCGGCCGGAAATGCCAGTCGTTGCGCAGATATTTGAGCGGACCATCGACATAATCGACCGAAAGGTCCGTCGGCCGCGTCTTTTCGACGCGCGAGGTGAAGGTCTCGCGCAGCCCCTTGAACCCGACGATCATGTCGGCGAGCGTTTCGGTTTCGCTATCGCTGCGGACGCGCATCGCGCTGACCCAGGGCAGGAATTCCGGGTAGCGACGGACGTCGGCCACCAGGTCGAACATCTGTTCGGGTGTATAGGGCAGATGGCGCGTTTCGGTATGCTTCGGCATCAGTCGCGAACGACCCCCAGCTTGGCATCGCGGTTGGCACGCAACTTGGCGAAATCGTCGCCGGCATGATAGCTCGAGCGCGTCAGCGGTGACGAGGCGACGAGCATGAAGCCCTTCGCGCGCGCGATCGAGGCATAGGCGTCGAACGCCTTGGGCGTGACGAACTCCGCGACCTTCGCATGCCGCGGGGTCGGCTGAAGATACTGGCCCATCGTGAGGAAATCGATGTCGGCGCACCGCATGTCGTCCATCACCTGATGGATCTCAAGCCGCTCCTCGCCAAGACCCAGCATCACGCCCGACTTGGTGAAGATCGACGGATCATGCCGCTTGACGCTCTCGAGCAGCCGCAGCGACGCGTAATAGCGCGCGCCCGGGCGGATCGTCGGATAGAGCCGCGGGACCGTTTCGAGGTTGTGGTTGTAGACATCGGGGCGCGCCTCGACGATCGACTCGATCGCCGCCTGCGCCTTATTGCGGAAATCCGGTGTCAGGATTTCGATCGTCGTCGTGGGGTTTGACCGGCGGATCGCCTGGATGACCTTCACGAACTGCGACGCGCCGCCATCGGGCAGGTCGTCGCGATCCACCGACGTGATGACGATGTGGTTGAGCCCCATCTGCGCCGCGGCGTCGGCGACGTTCTGCGGCTCCATCGCATCGACCTTGCGCGGCATGCCCGTCTTGACGTTGCAGAACGCGCAGGCGCGTGTGCAGGTGTCGCCCAGGATCATCACGGTCGCGTGCTTCTTCGACCAGCACTCGCCGATATTGGGGCAGGCCGCCTCCTCGCACACCGTGGTCAGGCTTTTCGACCGCATCAGTTCGCGGGTCTTGGCAAAGCCCGCCGAGGTGGGCGCCTTGACGCGGATCCAGTCGGGCTTGCGCGCGCGAGGGATGGCAACCGTGGTCATGTCGTTCATGGTGGCGAGATAGCGATCCCGGCTATCCGAGACAACATGCATGCGGATTTCTGCAGGTTTTACATGAAGGGATCGGGTTTCGGCACCGCGGCCACCGCGGTGATGTAGCGTTCGGACAGATAGCGTTCGAACCGCTGGTGCGCGTCGCACGACAAGCGGAATGCCACATTGGCCAGTTGCGTATCGTCGCCGATTTCATAGTCGACGAGCCCCTCCGCACTCAGCGCGCGCATCCAGCGCGTGACGTTGACGACACTCATCCCGAGCATCGTCGCGACGTCCGCCATGCCGAGCACGCGCCCTTCCGCCTCGCTGATATAGGCGGCGAGGAGGATGTCCCATGCGCTGTCGGCAAAGAGCGATGCCGAGAAGATCTCGGTCCGCGCACGCCGCGCCTCGAACGTCAGCCGCGCCGTCTTGAGCAGCGCTTCGGGCCGCATCGTCGAACTCGGCTGTCTGCCGTCCTGGATTGTAATGTGAATGCGGACGCCCTCCGACGTCCGCGACGCGATCGACACATGGCTCTGGATCCAGAGGTGCGATGAATCGCTTCGGATCAGCCGTTTGACCGTGCTGACCGGGATGCCGTTCGACTGCACCTGCGAGAACAGGTGCATGCACCGCTCGCGATCGGCGGGCGCGGTGAAGTCGAACAGGTTGCTCCCGATGAGTATCTCGGCGGGCGCGCGCAACGTCGCACAGATCGCCGGGTCGGCCTCGACGATCACACCCGCCATGTCGATCATCATGCATCCGAGATTGGTCATCGCCAGAGCCTTGTCAGGCAGCCGCGACGCGGATGCACCCCCTTGAATAAGCGGGACTAACAGCCGACGCGACACCCGTGCGCTAACATGGATTGCATATGTGACACGAAATTCATGTTGATCCGGCGAACGTCAACATCACGAGGCCGTGGCCGGATCAGAGCTTCAGTGCCTTCTTGGCGACCTTGAGTACCGCAGGATCGAGCGGCGGCGGGACCATCCGGACTCCAGCCTCCAGCCGATCAGCGATCACCGTCAGCGCGGCGATCCGCGCAGCCTTCTTGTCGTTGCCGTCGATCACCACCCAGGGCGCCTCGGCCGTATCGGTGCGCTCGAACATTTCGTGCATCGCCTCGAGATAGTCGGCGCGCCGCGACCGGTTGTGATAATCGTCGAGCCCCGTCTTCCAGTGCTTCCACGGATCGCGAAGCCGCGCCTTGAGCCGGCGGTCCTGCTCCTCCTGCGTGATATGGACGAAGATCTTGATCAGCGTGGTATCGTTGCCGATCAATCCCGCCTCGAACGCATTGATCGCGTCATAGGCGCGGCGCCATTCGGCTTCGCTCGCGAATTGCTCGACGCGTTCGACCAGGACGCGGCCGTACCAGCTCCGGTCGAAGACCGCGATCGACCCGTCGGCGGGAAGCCGCTGCCAAAAGCGCCACAGGAAATGATGCGCCTTTTCATCGCTGCTTGGCGCGGCGATCGGCCAGACCCGATAGGTACGCGGATCCCACTCCGCCGACAGCCGCTGAATGATCCCACCTTTGCCCGCGGCATCCCAGCCCTCCAACATGACGACGGCCGGACGCTTGTTGACGATGTGCGCGACCTGGATGTGCTCCAGCCGCTTCTGCAGCGCGGCGAGATCACGCCGATACCGGCCATCATAGTCGTCGCCGGCTTCATACTGCGTGAGATCGATCGACATGGGACGCTCCGTAGTGGAATGGCTACGGAAACGCCCCCGTCTGCCATTCGGCTCCGGACGACGGGGGCAGTCCAGATTTTTCCGGCTGATCGTCGCCGGGCAGGGTCAGCCGCCAGTCGGTGCGACGACCTTGGCCGGATCCTTCGGACCATCGACGGTCAGGCGGATGTTGAGTTCCTTGAGCTGCCTGGCGCTGACCGGGCTCGGCGCGCCCATCATCAGGTCCTCGGCCTTCTGGTTCATCGGGAACAGCACGACCTCGCGGATGTTCGGCTCGCCCGCGAGCAGCATGACCATCCGGTCGATCCCGGGGGCTGAGCCGCCATGCGGCGGTGCGCCGACCTTGAACGCGTTGATCATGCCGGCGAAGTTCGTGTCGACATCGGCCTGCGTGTAGCCCGCGATCTCGAACGCCTTGTACATGATCTCCGGACGATGGTTCCGGATCGCGCCCGACGACAGTTCGACGCCGTTGCAGACGATGTCATACTGGTACGCGAGGATCTCGAGCGGGTCCTTGGTCTCAAGCGCGTCCATCTCACCCTGCGGCATCGAGAACGGGTTGTGGCTGAAGTCGACCTTCTTGGCGTCCTCGTCATATTCGAACATCGGGAAGTCGACGATCCAGCAGAACTCGAAGCGGTTCTCGTCGATCAGGCCGAGGTCCGCGCCGATCCGCGCACGCGCGGCACCGGCGAGCTTGGCGGCGGCGAGTTCCTTGCCGGCGGCGAAGAAGATGCCGTCGTTGGGGCCGAGGCCCATCTCCGCGATCAGCTTCCGCGTCGCCTCCTCACCGTGGTTCTTGGCGATCGGACCGCCGAGTTCGCCGTTCTTCTGCGTGATGTAGCCGAGACCCGCATGACCTTCGGCGCGCGCCCAGTCGTTCATGTCGGTGAAGAACTTGCGGCTCTTCTCGGCGGTGTTCGGTGCGGGGATCGCGCGGACGACGTCACCGCCGGCGACGATGCCCGCGAACAGGCCGAAGCCCGAATCGACGAAGTGGTGGCCGACGTCGTGGATCAGGATTGGGTTGCGCAGATCAGGCTTGTCGCTGCCGTACTTCAGCATCGATTCGCGGTAGGGGATGCGCTTGAACGGCAATGCCGAGACCTTGCGTCCCTTGCCCTGCCAGTCAGCAAACTCCTCGAACACGCCGTGGAGGACGGGCTCGATCGCGTTGAACACGTCGTCCTGCGTGACGAAGCTCATCTCGAAATCGAGCTGGTAGAACTCGCCCGGCGAACGATCCGCGCGCGCGTCCTCGTCGCGGAAGCAGGGGGCGATCTGGAAATAGCGGTCGAAGCCCGCCACCATCAGCAGCTGCTTGAACATCTGCGGCGCCTGCGGCAGCGCGTAGAACTTGCCCGGATGGACGCGGCTCGGCACCAGATAGTCGCGCGCGCCCTCTGGCGACGACGCGGTCAGGATCGGCGTCTGGAATTCGGTGAAGCCCTGATCGTTCATCCGGTTGCGCAGCGAGGTGATGACCTTCGAGCGCAGCATGATGTTCGCGTGAAGCCGCTCGCGACGCAGGTCGAGATAGCGATAGCGCAGGCGGATATCCTCGGGATACTCGGCCTCGCCCGCGACCGGCATCGGCAACTCGCCCGCCATCGACTGGACAGTCGCGGCGGTCGCGCGGATCTCGATCCCGCCGGTCGGCAGGTTCGGGTTCACCGCCTCGGGCGCCCGTGCGGTCACCTTGCCGGTGATCGTGACGACGCTCTCGCTCTTCAGGCCCTCGATGACCTTGAAGACGGGGCCGGACACGTCGGTGACGATCTGCGTGATGCCGTAATGATCGCGCAGATCGATGAAGACCAGGTCGCCGTGATCGCGCTTCTTGTGGACCCAGCCCGACACGCGGACCTCCTCGCCGACCTGTTCGGGACGGAGGGCAGCGCAGTTATGGGTGCGATAGGCGTGCATGATGGGTCTTCTCGGACGATAAACAGGTGTCTCGCGCTTCCCTTCCTCACCCGCCTTTGTCAACCCGGACTACCCTCGCTATGGAAACGTCATGCATATCCACCCGCTTATCTCCGACAGTGCCACGCTCGCCAATCTGTGCGCGCGCATGGCCGACGCCGACTATGTGTGCGTCGACACCGAATTCATGCGCGAGAGCACCTATTACCCGGAGCTGTGCCTGATCCAGATCGCCGACGACAAGGAGGCCGCGGCGATCGACCCGATGGCGCCGGGGATCGACCTGAAGCCGCTGCTCGACCTGCTCGTCGAGAATCACGACGTGCTGAAGGTCGTCCATGCCGGCGGGCAGGATATCGAGATCGTCTACAACCTCACGGGCAAGACGCCCTTCCCGCTGTTCGACACGCAGGTCGCGGCGATGGCGCTCGGCCAGGGCGAGCAGATCGGTTATTCGAACCTCGTCGACAGCTGGCTCGGCATCGCGGTCGACAAGGGTGCGCGCTTCACCGACTGGGCACGCCGCCCGCTCGATGCGCGGCAGATCGAATATGCGATCGGCGACGTGACGCATCTGTCGAAGATCTTCCCCAAGATGCTTGAGCGCCTGCGCAAGACGGGGCGCGGCCAGTGGCTCGATCAGGAGATGGAGCGGCTCGGCGATATCGCCAATTATGCCAACGATCCCGACCTCGCCTGGAAGCGCGTTCGCATTTCCGGCCGCAAGCCGGACGTGCTGGGCCGGCTCAAGGCGCTCGCCCGCTGGCGCGAGCTCGAGGCGCAGGCAAAGGACCTGCCGCGCGGCCGGATCGTCAAGGACGAGACGCTCGGCGACATGGCGGGGCATCCGCCCAAGAAACAGTCCGATCTCGCACGCGTGCGCGGCCTGTCGGCGACCTGGGCGGGGAACGACATCGGCAGCCGCCTGATGGCCGCGATCGAAGGCGCGATGCCGCTCGGCGATGACGAGTTGCCGCCGCGCGACGATCGCAAGCCGGGGCTTGGCAAGGAAGGCTCGCTGGTCGCGGATCTGCTCAAGCTGCTGCTCAAGATCCGCTCGCGCGATATCGACGTCGCATCGAAGCTGCTGGCCCGCACCGACGAACTCGAGGCGCTCGCCGCGGGCGTCCGGCATGGATTGCCGATGCTCGAAGGATGGCGCTTCGACCAGTTCGGTCGCGACGCGCTTGACCTTGTCGAGGGACGGCTGGCGTTCGCGGTCATCAACGGGAAGCTCAAGATGACCCGCACCGAGGATGCCGCATGAAGTACGCGCTTGCCGCCGCCGCACTGGCGGCCTCCGCCTGCACCCCGGTTCAGCTCCGCGACCCGGCCCCCGCCCCGTCTCCGGCCCCAGCCGCCGGCTGCAAGCCCGACGCGCTCGGCGATCTCGTCGGCAAGCGGGCAAGCGACGCGCGCGCCGACGTGATGCAGGCGCGCTCGGGCGCCCGGACGCTCCGCTGGATCGCACCCGATACCGCGGTGACGATGGACTTTCGACAGGATCGCCTGAACGTCTATGTCGACTCGAAGGGTCGGATCGAGCGTTTCACCTGCGCATGACCGACACCACCACGCTCCCCTACCGCCCTTGCGCGGGTATCATGATGATCGACCGGCGGGGGATGGTCTTTGTCGGCCAGCGTCTCGATACCGCGATCGAAGCATGGCAGATGCCGCAGGGCGGGATCGACCCCGGCGAGGATGCGCAGGCCGCGGCGCTGCGCGAATTGTGTGAGGAAACCGGGGTGACGCCCGACAAGGTCGAACTGATCGCCGAGGCGCCCGGCGAGTTCACCTATGATCTCCCCGCCGAACTCATCGGCAAGGCGTGGAAAGGCAAGTGGCGCGGGCAGCGTCAGCGCTGGTTCCTGTACCGGTTTTTGGGGGGCGACGCTGACATCGCGATCGATACTCCGCACCCCGAATTCGGCGCGTGGCGTTGGATTGAACCCAGCGAACTGCCCGCCGTCATCATACCATTCAAGAAATTGCTTTATGAAAAGGTGCTGGCCGCTCTCGCGCCACATCTTGGCGCACCGAGGTAGCGCTATACCGTTCCCATTCCGCGAGATCGACGTTACGGAACGCTGTGCGCGTGACCCGTTTTCCCTTTCTTGCCATATCGGCGTCGGCTGCGGCCATGTGCTCGGTCGCTACGCCTGCGGCAGCGCAGATGGTGATGATTCCGGAGACGATCCGCGCGATGCTTGACGCCGCGCTCGAGGCGGGCAACGAGAACGACGTGTCGACGATCGTCAAATACGCGCGCGCGGCGGACCCGTTGAGCGGCGATGCGGTGCTCGCGATCGCCGAGAAATGGAAGGCCGACCGCGCGGCGCAGCGCACGCAGGTCATCCGCCAGGCGAGCTTCCTCGATCTCTGGAGCGGCAAGGCGGAGGTCGGCGGCTACCTCACGACGGGCAATTCGGATACCGCCGGGGGGAGTGCCGTCCTCGATCTCAACCGCGAAGGTCTTCGCTGGCGTCACAAGTTTCACGGTCAGGCGGACTATCAGTCGAACCTCAACATCACGACGCGCGAGCATTATCTCGCGTCGTACGAGCCCAACTACAAGTTCGACGATCGCGCCTATCTCTATGGCGCGCTCCAGTATGAAGGCGACCGGTTTCTCGGCTACAACAACCGTTACTCGGCATCGGTCGGTGCGGGCTACAGCGTTCTGAAGACGGCACGGACAAGGCTCGACCTCGAACTCGGCCCGGCCTACCGGAATACCGACTTCACCGACGATACGGTCCAGAGCGCGATTGCCGCACGCGGGACGATGAACTTCAGCTGGCGGATCACCAACGGTCTGTCGGTCAGCCAGATCGCGTCCGCCTATGTCCAGCGATACAACAGCACGCTCGGCGGCACGACCGCGCTCAACGCCAAGCTGATCGGTCCGTTGTCGGCGTCGCTGTCCTATACGGTCCAATATGAAAGCGAACCGCCGGTCGGGTCGATGACCACCGACACGACGAGCCGCGCGTCGCTGGTTTACAGTTTCTGACGGTTCCCCCGCGCGCGCGTCCTCGCTAGGGTTCGCGCATGAGAGGACTTTCGCCCAACGAGGCACGGATCATCGGGGGCATCGACGCCGCCCCCATGCTGCAACAGGTACAGACCTGGTCTGCGGTCAATAGCGGTACGCGGAACCTGCCCGGCCTCGCCGCCATGGCCGGGTTGCTCGGCGACGCGTTCGCCGCGCTTCCCGGCGAATTGACGCTCGCGGAGCCCGACGCCGCCGAGACCGTGGCGCCCGACGGCCACGTCTCCGCGATCGAGCATGGCCGGCACATTCATCTGCGCGTCCGGCCCGACGCGCCGGTGCAGATGCTGTTCACCGGCCATATGGACACGGTCTATCCGGTCGATCACCCGTTCCAGTTGCTCCGCACGATGAGCGACGGCACGATCAACGGGCCCGGCGTCGCGGACATGAAGGGCGGGCTCGCGGTGATGCTTGCCGCGCTTCGTACGGTCGAGACGAGCGCGGAATCGGGTCGCCTGGGCTATGAGGTCGTGATCAATTCCGACGAGGAGACCGGGTCCTTTTCGTCGGCCGGGCTGCTCGCGCGTGCCGCCCGGGGCAAGGCCGCCGCGCTCACCTACGAGCCGGCGCTCGCCGACGGTACGCTTGCCGGCGCGCGCGGCGGGACGGGCAACTTCTCGATCATCGTCCGCGGACGCAGCGCGCATGCCGGCCGCAACCCGGAGGAGGGCCGCAACGCGGTCGTCGCGGCGGCGGATATCGCGGTCCGCCTCGCGCGGATCGCCGGCCCCCGGCTGGCGGTCAATCCGGCCCGGATCGAAGGCGGCGGACCCAACAACGTCGTCCCCGATCTTGCGATCCTGCGCATCAACTTCCGCCCCGCGACGCTCGACGACATCACCCGCGCGCAGTCGCATATCGACTCGGTCGTCGCGATGGCTTCGGCAGAACACGATGTCGCCATCACGGTCCATGGCAGTTTCAACCGCCCCCCAAAGCCGATCGACGACGGCGCGGCCCGCCTGTTTGCACTGGTGAAGACCAGCGGCGCGGACCTGGGGCTCGACATCGCGTGGAAGGCCACGGGGGGTGTGTGCGACGGCAACAACATCGCCGCGGCCGGCGTGCCCGTCGTCGATACGATGGGCGTGCGTGGCGGCGCGATCCACTCGACCGACGAATATATGATCCCCGACAGCCTCGGCGAACGCGCCGCGCTGTCGGCACTCACCATCCTGCGACTCTGCGAGAACGGCCTATGACCTTCCGGATCCGCCCTGCGGTCGACGACGATCTGCAGCCACTCTACGAAATGGCGAAGCTGACCGGGGGCGGGTTCACCAACCTTCCGCCAGACCGCCGCGCGCTGCGGGCCAAACTCGATCGCAGCCATGCCGCGTTCGCGCGGGCCGATGCCGATGCCAGTCCCGATGCGAGCGTCCGCGACGAGCTGTTCGTGCTGGTTCTCGAAAACACCGTCACCGGCGACGTCCGCGGCACCTGCCAGCTGTTCACGCATGTCGGGCAGAGCTGGCCGTTCTACAGCTACCGGATCGGCCAGCTCACGCAGCACAGCAAGGAATTGTCGCGGACGTTCCGCGCCGACATGCTGAGCCTCGCGACCGATCTGGAGGGATCGAGCGAGGTCGGCGGGCTCTTTCTCCATCCCGGCGAGCGTGCGGGCGGCCTGGGGTTGCTGCTGGCGCGCAGCCGCTATCTGTTCATCAAGGCACACCGCGCGCGGTTCGCCGACCGGATCCTCGCGGAGCTGCGCGGAATCATCGACGAAGCTGGCGGGTCGCCTTTTTGGGACGGGCTTGCCGGCCGGTTCTTCGGGATGAATTTCCAGGATGCGGACCAGTTCAACGCGATCAACGGGCACCAGTTCATCGCCGACCTGATGCCCAAGCATCCGATCTACACCGCGATGCTGTCCGAAAGCGCGCGAGCGGCGATCGGCCTGCCCCACCCGTCGGGCCGTGCCGCGATGCGGATGCTCGAGAATGAGGGGTTCGCGTTCGAGAACTATGTCGACATCTTCGACGGTGGTCCGACGATGACCGCGCGCACCGATCGCGTCCGGTCGATCGCCGAAGCGCGTGACGCGACCGTCGCCGCGATCGGCGCGCGTGGATCGATCGACGGCGGCACGCAGTCTCTCGTCGCGACGGGCAGCCTCGCCGCGTTTCGCTGCGGCTTTGGCGATGTCTCCGTCGGCGATCCCGGCGCCGGGGCGGATACCGTGATCGTCTCGGCCGAGTGCGCGGAGACGCTTGGGATCGCGGCGGGTGACCGCGTGACGCACGTGGCGAGGCTCTGATGGCGTTCGGGACGATGATAGAGATCAATTTCGACGGGCTGATCGGGCCGAGCCATAATTATGCGGGGCTGAGCCCGGGCAATCTTGCTGCGACGCGCAACGCCGGGGGCGTCGCCCACCCTCGGGCCGCCGCGTTGCAGGGGATCGCGAAGATGCGCGCCAATCTCGATCTCGGCCTCGCTCAGGGCATCCTTCTCCCGCATCCCCGCCCCGACCATGGCTGGCTGGCACGTCTGGCGACCAGCTATGCAGACGCGGCGGGGCACCTGCAGGCGCAGGCGGTATCCGCGTCGGCGATGTGGGCGGCGAATGCCGCGACGGTGTCGCCTGCGCCCGATACGCGCGACGGGCGCTGCCATCTGACCGTCGCCAACCTCGGGACGATGCCGCATCGCAGCCATGAATGGCCGGCGACGCTCGCGCAGCTTCGGCTCGCGTTCGCGCACGACGCGTTCGTCGTTCATCCGCCGATCCCGCTGCCGTTCGGCGACGAGGGCGCGGCGAACCATATGCGGCTCTGCACGACGCACGACGCGACGGGGGTCGAGATCTTCGTCTATGGCGAGGCGGGCGGGCCCTTCCCCGCACGCCAGCACCGCGAGGCGAGCGAAGCGGTCGCGCGCGCGCACAAGCTGGATCCTGGCCGCACGCTGTTCGTTCGTCAGTCCGATGCCGCGATCGCCGCCGGCGCGTTCCACAACGACGTCGTCGCCGTCGCCAATGGCACCGTGCTGTTCACGCACGAACACGCTTTTGCCGACAGCGAACGCGTCTATGCCGATCTCCGCCGGTTGATGCCGGGCGTCGAGATCGTCGAGGTTCCGGCGGCGCGCGTCAGCCTTGCCGATGCGGTGTCATCCTATCTCTTCAACGCGCAGCTCGTCTCGCTCGACACCGGGATGGCGCTGATCCTGCCCGAGGAGGCGCGCACCAATGCCGCGGTCTGGGGATGGCTCCAGGAGCATGTCGCGGGCAACGGCCCGATCCGCCGTCTCGAGGTTGTCGACGTGCGCGAATCGATGGCCAATGGCGGCGGACCGGCCTGTCTGCGCCTTCGCGTCGTTGCCGACCCCGCGACGATCGACCCCCGCTTCCTCGTGGATCACGCTTCGCTCGACCGGATCGCCGCGATCGTCACGCAGCACTGGCCGGAGCATATCGCGCCATCCGACATCGGCGATCCGGCATTCGTCCGACGAATCGAGACCGCGCGCGCCGCGCTGCTGGAGTCGCTCGATCTCGTCGCGTTGATCAACGGCTGAGCAGAGGCGGCGGAACCCGCGGGTCGCGGGATCGCCACGCGGCGGCGGCCGCTACCAGTCGTTTGCGACGTGACGCGGATGTTTGCGCCGGTCGGTTTCGCCGAACAGGAACACCTGCATCTGCGGGACACAGGTGCCCGCCAGCGCGACGATCACAGCCGCGAGCGCGGAGATGCCCCAGACCAGTTCGACTATCAGCAGTATCGTTTCCAGCATACTCGACCACCACATGTTGCGACGCAACATTGTACGTTTCGCAGCGCCACCTGTAGCGTGAAGCGTTGAACCGATACTAATTCCAGTTAGTGCGTGTCGACGCTGTGGCGTGATCGTTGACGTACCCGGCGGCTATTGCGCGGGCGGGTCGAGCGTGGATGACAGCGCTGCTGCATTCGCGCGCTGTGTGATCTTGGCATCTTCGATCAGCGCGAGTCGAAGCGCCTCGCCTTCCAGATGGACCGCGGGCATCCCGTTTCGATAGGGTTCGATGGCAGCCTGTTGACGGTGCGGGTCGGCGTGCCGCCGTTGATACCCGACTGCGCGATCGCTGGAACGGGCGGGGCGTTTCGGGGCGATCGCACGCGAGTCGCTGGGCGGCTCGACCGGGTTTTCTGCCACCTCGGCGATGGCGGTCGGATTGTCAGCCGGTTCGGGCACGGCAAGCTCGGGCGCGCGTCTTTCTGGCGGGTCGTGGGGCATAGTGCGGGCCGCGATGACCGGGCTCTGGCGGGGCATCGCACCACGTGGTGATGGCACCAGCTCGACGTCTGAATGTCGCGAGGCGATCAGCATTGCGATGCCGACCACGATCCCGAACATGACCACGCCGACGCCCGCAACGGCGAGCAGCATACGATTGCTCCTTGCCCGCCCCGGCAAGGTGCGTGCGTCATCAAGCGGCGATGCCGAGAGAAACCCGTCCAGGCGGTCATCATCTGCAGACATGTTCGTTCCTCGGAATCGCAGTCACCCTTGGTCATGAGCCGCAGCTACCTGAGGCTGGGCGTTTGCGGGTGCGGAGGCAACCCCAGGCCGCTGGTAGCAAGGCGTTCGTCATCGCGGCGTCGGCTCGGATTGTTCCCCCGTGCGGGGCGGGCTTCCAGACGGATGCTGCCATGTCGGGTTAATTTACATTTAACCATGTTCCTCGAGTGAAAAACCGCAGAAATCCACCGCTGGCGCGACCCTTGCATCGATAGCTTCATGTGGAACCGCTTTGCCCGCCTGTTCATCATCAAGACCAAGTTCGAGGCGTTTCTCGTCATCTATGGCCTCGGGCTCGGCGCCGTCGAGCGCGGTCGACATTATATGGAGCAATATCCTGGCTATGGCGGGTGGCTGCTGTTTGCGGCCTGCTCGACCGCCGTGTTCATGGCCGGCGGGCGATTGATCGATTCGGTCGCAAACCGCCCGCCCGACTGATCGCGCAGCGCGTCGCCGCCGTCGCGCTTTGCCGGTCAACACTTTAAGTTGGTCGCACGCCCCGCGGACATGCTTATCTGCAACGGCATGACAGCGCTTACTCACCTGCAGCGGCTCGAGGCCGAAAGCATCCACATCCTGCGTGAAGTCGTCGCCGAGGCGGAGCGGCCGGTGATGCTGTATTCGGTCGGCAAGGATTCGGCCGTGATGCTGCATCTCGCGAAGAAGGCGTTCTTCCCGGCGCGCCCCCCCTTCCCGCTGCTCCATGTCGATACGACGTGGAAATTCCGCGCGATGTACGAGCTTCGCGATCGCGCCGCCGCGGATGCCGGGATGGAACTGATCGTCCATACCAACCCCGACGCGCAGGCGCAGGGGATCAATCCGTTCGACCACGGCAGTCGCCACACGGATATGTGGAAGACCGAGGGGCTGAAACAGGCGCTGACCGCGGGCGGCTATGATGCGGCGTTCGGCGGTGCGCGGCGCGACGAGGAGAAGAGCCGCGCGAAGGAGCGCATCTTCAGCTTCCGCTCCGCGAGCCATGGCTGGGATCCCAAGGCGCAGCGTCCCGAACTCTGGCGGCTCTACAACACGCGCATCGCGCGGGGCGAGAGCATCCGCGTCTTTCCGCTGTCGAACTGGACCGAGCTCGACATCTGGCAATATATCCTCGCCGAGGGGATCGAGATCGTCCCGCTCTATTTCGCGGCCCCCCGCCCCACCATAGAACGCGACGGCATGGTGTTGATGGTCGACGACGAGCGCTTCCGGCTCCGCGACGGCGAGGTTCCGGTCGAGCGATCGATCCGCTTCCGCACGCTCGGCTGCTACCCGCTGACGGGCGCGGTGGAGAGCGAGGCGGCGACGCTGCCCGCCGTGATCCAGGAGATGCTGCTGACGACGACCAGCGAGCGCCAGGGCCGTGCGATCGATCACGATCAGGCGGCCAGCATGGAGAAGAAGAAGCGCGAGGGATATTTTTGATGACCGCCTATACGCCCGAAGCGCTGATCGCGTCCGACATCGACGCCTATCTTGATACGCATGCCAACAAGTCGATGCTGCGGTTCATCACCTGCGGTTCGGTCGACGACGGCAAGTCGACGCTGATCGGCCGGCTGCTCTACGATTCGAAGACGATCTTCGCCGATCAGCTCGCGACGCTCGAGGCGGACAGCCGTCGGGTCGGAACCCAGGGGCAGAATATCGACTTCGCGCTGCTCGTCGACGGTCTGGCCGCCGAACGCGAGCAGGGTATCACGATCGACGTCGCCTATCGCTTCTTCTCGACCGAGAAGCGCAAGTTCATCGTCGCGGATACGCCGGGCCACGAACAATATACGCGCAACATGGTCACCGGTGCCTCGACCGCGGATCTTGCGGTGATCCTGATCGATGCGCGCAAGGGCGTGCTCACCCAGACGCGGCGCCACAGCTATCTTGCGCATCTCGTCGGCATCCGCGAGATCGTCCTGGCGGTGAACAAGATGGATCTCGTCGGGCATGACGAAGCGCGCTTCGACGCGATCGTCGAGGAGTATCGCATCTTCGCCGCCTCGATCGGCATCAGCCGGTTCGCCGCGATCCCGTTGTCCGGGCTGACGGGTGAGAACGTCGCGACGCCCGCGCCGGCAATGCCGTGGTATACCGGCCAGCCGCTGCTCGCGCATCTCGAGTCCGTCGCGATCGAAGCCGATGCGCGCCAGGCCCTCGACTTTCGCCTGCCGGTCCAATGGGTCAACCGGCCCGACCTCGACTTTCGCGGCTTTGCGGGGACGATCGCGAGCGGGGTGGTGTCGCCCGGCGACCGTGTCCGCATCGTGCCCTCGGGAAAGACGACGACGATCGCGCGTATCGCGACGCTTGACGGCGACCTTGCGCAGGCGGTCGCGGGCCAGTCGGTGACGCTCGTGCTGGCCGACGAGGTCGACTGCTCGCGCGGCGACGTCATCGCGGCCGCCGATGCACCGCCCGAGGCGGCGGATCAGTTCCTCGCGACGCTCGTCTGGATGGCGGACGCGCCGCTGGTGCCGGGCCGCAGCTATCAACTCAAGATCGGTACGCAGCTCGTCGGCGCGACCGTCCAGCCGCCCCGCCACGTCGTCGACGTCAATACGCAGGCGGAACTGTCCGCGCCGACGCTTTCGCTCAACGATATCGGCGTCGCGGAGGTGTATACCGACCGGGCCATCGTGTTCGAGCCCTATGACGCGGGTGCCGAACTCGGCGGCTTCATCCTGATCGATCGCGCGACAAATGCGACCGTCGCCGCGGGCATGATACAGTCGGCGCTGCGGCGTGCGCAGAACGTGCACTGGCAGTCGATCGACGTGACGCGCGAGGCGCACGCCGCGCAAAAGGGCCAGACGCCGCGGATCCTGTGGTTCACCGGTCTTTCGGGGTCGGGCAAGTCGACGATCGCCAATCTCGTCGAGAAGCGGCTGTTCGCGCTTGGGCGGCACAGCTTCCTGCTCGACGGGGACAATATCCGTCACGGGCTGAACCGCGATCTCGATTTCACCGAGGCGGGACGGATCGAGAATATCCGGCGCGTCGGCGAGGTGGCGCGGCTGATGGCCGATGCTGGCCTGATCGTCCTGACCGCGTTCATCTCGCCCTTCCGCGCCGAACGTGACATGGTGCGAGCCATGGTGGACCCGGGCGCTTTCGTGGAAATCTTCGTCGACACGCCGCTGGCGGCCGCCGAGGCGCGCGACGTCAAGGGCCTCTACGCAAAGGCGCGGGCGGGCGAGATCGCCGACTTCACCGGCATATCGAGCCCCTACGAGGCGCCCCAGCGTCCCGACATCCGCATCGATACGACGCACGAAACGCCCGAGGCCGCGGCGGAACGCATCGTCGAGCATGTCCTTGGCGTCTGGAGCTACGAGCTTTGACGGCAATGTCCGAGCGTGACGACGATGGTGCGGGCGCCGACGCGCAGCTCGCGCGGTCGCTTGCACTGGCCGCGGGCGCGCTGCTGCTCGAGATCCGCGCGCGTGGGACACTGTCGAGCAAGGCGCTGGGTGACGCGGGAGACCGTGAGGCCAACACGCTCATCATCGATCGGCTTCGCGCCGAACGGCCCGACGACTTCATCCTGTCGGAGGAGTCGCTCGACGACGGGCGGCGATGCGCGGCGCGGCGCGTGTGGATCATCGATCCGCTCGACGGCACGCGCGAATATGCCGCGGGCCTTGACGACTGGGCCGTCCATATCGGCCTGTCCGTCGATGGCGTGCCCCATGTCGGTTCCGTAGCCGTCCCGGCGCGCGATGCGGTGCACACCACGGACGATCCCGTCCATGTCCGCTGCGAGAGCCGATCGCCGCCGCGTATCGTGGTCAGCCGGTCGCGCGCACCCGACATCGCGCGGCTGGTCGGCGAGACGATGCACGCGACGATGATCCCGATGGGCTCGGCGGGCGCAAAGGCGATGGCGGTCGTCGACGGCCGCGCCGAGATATACCTCCATGACGGGGGACAGTATGAATGGGACAATTGCGCACCCGCGGCGGTCGCGATGGCCGCAGGGCTGCATGCCTCGCGGATCGACGGCAGCCCGCTCGTCTACAATTGCGCGGATCCGCTGCTCCCGGATCTGCTGATCTGCCGCCCCGAGCTCGCCGGGCCGGTGCTGGCCGCCATCGCCGCCGCGCGCCGCTAGGCCTGCTGCATACCGAGATGGAGATAGCGGACGGAGAAGTCCGCGACCTGGCGCAGCGCGGTCCAACTCGGGAAGCTGACCTGCCGGCCGTTGCGAACGATCAGTCCCTCGATTTCGAGCGCGCGCAGCGTCCGGTTGATATGGACCGCGGTCAGTCCGAGCGCGTCGCCGATCTGCTCCTGCGTCATCGGAAAGTCGTAAGCCTGACCGGGCGTCAGCCCTTGGGCGTCAAGCCGTGCCGCGAATTCGCAGAGCAGGTGTGCCAGCCGCGATCGCGCATCCCGCCGGCCGATGTTGAGCACCCATTCGCGGAAGATCGATGCCTCGACCAGCGCGGCAACGAACAGCGCGTGTTCGACCCCCGGCCGCGTCCGGGCGAGCGCCTGCACCGCAGCGCGCGGGATCGTCGCCACGTCGGCGGAGGTCAGCGTCTGGACATTATGGTCGGCGACCTCGAGGTGAAGATGCTGCAGGTCGAGCATGTCGCCCGGAATGTGCAGGGATATAATCTGACGTAGCCCGTCGCTGGTCAGTTTCTGGCGGAAGGCATAGCCGCTGAGCAGGACCGCGTATTTGTCCGGCCGGTCGCCTTCGCGAACGAGATAGGCAGATGCGTCGAAGGTGCGCACCGTATGCGGCAGCGCGAGCAACGCCGCGCGGTCCTCGGCGTCGAGCGGCGCATGCGTTTCCAGCTTGCGGATCATCAGCGTGAGCGGTGGGTCGGTGGTCATGGCATAGCTTCCGCGGTTGGGCGGGAGCACACGCATCTCTCGGTCGTCGACGGCCATCATAGAAGCGACGATGACGTACTATATCATGGATCAACATCGATCACATGGTCTATGTTTCGCCTGCCCTGTACCTCACCGCGGATGGCGTCGCGCCAGCGCGATCCCGGCAAGGTTCTGCGCCCTGCCGATGTGCCGCAGCCGGACCGATTCGAAACTGGCGGCCGCGGTCTGGAACTGCTTCAGGTGCGCACGCAGGCTGTCCGAACGACACGGCGCGGTTCCCCGCGCCTGACCGATGACGAGCATCGAGTCGCCGCGAAGGTCGACCCTTGCTGCCCCGAGATCCCGCGCAACATGCAGCGCGTGGATCGCAGCCATCCATTCTGCATCGCTGTTGTCGCCTGGACCCAGGCCAGTGACGATATGCTCGACGCCCCGTACCACCACGGCGATTTCGATCGCGCCGGGATTGGGACGGCTGCCTCCGTCGAAGTAAAGACGCAAGGCGCTTATCGCCACCTCACGCCTCGCGCGCGGTGGCGGGATCGGTATCCCGACGGGTCCAGGCGAGTCCTGCACCGATCACCATCATTGCGATCCCTGCCTTCGTCGACCCGCGTCGCAGCGCCCCGAGCCCGCCGACCGTCAGCAGGAACGCAGGCATCCCGGCGCCTGCGACCTGCGATGCCACGCCCGCTTGTGCGGTTCGCACGCCGATACCCGGCGCGGCCCGGGCGTCTTGCCCGACCTTCTGACCCGCGTCCGACGGCACCGCGTCGGGCTGGCGCACGCCATCCGCCACGGCCGCCCCACGCTGACCGATCGGCCGGTCGGGTCCGACCGTCGTGTCCGCCACCGTCTGATGCTCGAGCTCGGCGTTGAGTTCGGCCCCCAGTAGGAAGACATAGGCGGACAGCCAGAGCCATGTCAGCAGGACGATCACCGCGCTCAACGACCCGTAGGTCGCGCCGTAATTGCCGAAGTTCGAGACGTAGAAGCCGAAGCCGACCGTCGCGGCGAGCCAGATCAGCGTCGCGGCGAGCGAACCGGGGGTCAGCCACACCCATTTTGCATGCTTGCGGTTGGGCCCGAACCGATAGAGGCACGCCGCCGCCGTCACCGCCAACGCCGCGAGCACGGCGTAGCTGACCATGCGCAGCAGCGTGAGGACGATCGTCGGCGCCGCGGGTATGAGGCTGTCGAGCAGCGCGAATGCCGCGGTCGAAAGCGCGGCCGTCAGCGCAAGGATCACCGCCCCCGCGGTGATCGCGAACGACAGCGCATAGGAAGCGATGAACCCGCGCGTCTCGCTTTCCTCATACGCGATGTTGAGCGCCGTCACGATCGACGACGCGCCTTTCGAGGCGCCGTAGAGGGCGAGGACGAGCGCGAGGATGAGGCCGAACCCCTTCTTGCCCTCGGACGTGCTGACGACGGTCGCAAGCTGGTCGCCGATCACCCGCGCGGCATCGGCAGGCAGGACCCTGAACAGCCCCCGGATGTTGGAGACGACGGTCGCGGTATCGGCGACGAGCCCATAGATCAGGACGATCGATGCGAGTAGCGGGACGATCGCGGCAAACGCGTAAAACGCGGTTCCTGCCGCGATCAGGCCGATATTGTCGCGACCGGCCTCGGCCCAGCTCCGCTTGAGGACGGCCCACCACGCGCCGCCCGACATCGACCACGGGTTCGCAACATCGACGGCATCGCTACCGTCAGCCAATGTCCTCGTCACCTTCGCTTCCCCTTTTTCGGGCATCATCCGACGCGCCGAATGCCCATTTCTCCTCCATCTAACGCGGGGGCCCGCAATTGGTGCCCCCTGTCACCGGACCCACGATGCGCGATCACAGCTGGCGGAGCGCGCGGGCGGGTCGTGCACCGAGGATCGGCCAGCTGCTGATCAGCCCGATCGCCATCGTCATGCCGCCGCCCGCCATTACGGTCAGCAGGACCGCCGGATAGCTCGGCAGCCAGGTGAAGCTGAAGACCTGCGTCACGACATACCAGGCGCCGCCAAGGCCTAGCAGCAGCGCGAACCCGACCAGGATGAGCGTCAGGACCGCATATTCGAGCGCCTGCACGCCGAGCACCTGCCAGCGCGTGGCGCCGAGCGTGCGCAGGATCACGCCGTCATAGGTTCGCGCCTCGCGTGCGGCCGCGATCGCCCCGATCAGCACCGCGATCCCGGCGAGGATCGCCACCGACGCCGCTGCGGTGATCGCGGTGCCCATCTGCGACACGATCGTGCGGACCTGGCCGATGACGTCGCGGACCTCGATCACCGAGATCGACGGGAACACGGCGGCGAGCGCGCGCATCACCCCGCCCTCCTCGCCCTTGTCGAGATCGATCGTCGCGGCGAGCATGTGCGGTGCATCCGCGATTGCGTTGGGCGAGAACACCATCACGAAATTGAACCCCAGCGTGTCCCAGCTGATCCGCCGGAACGACGCGATCCGCGCCTCTCGTTCGACGCCCAGCAGCGAATAGCTGATCGGGTCGCCGATCCTGAGCGACAGCGCCTTGCCGAGACGCTCGTCGATCGAGACCAGCGGCGGTCCCGCATAGCCGCGCGGCCACCACCGCCCGGCGACGATCGTGCTGCCGCTCGGGACGCCTTCCGAATAGGTGAGCCCGCGCTCGCCGCGCAGCGCCCAGGCGCCTTCGGGCAAGGTCTTGAGATCAGCCACGCGGGTCGTGCCATAGCCGGTGATCGTGCCGCGCATCGCGGGGACGGTCTCGATCACGGGATGCCGCGCGACCCCCGCGACGATTCGTGCGAAGGCCTTGGCCTGCTCGGGCGGAACGTCGAGCGCGAACAGCGCCGGCGCGCGTTGCGGGATCGTCCGCTGGATGTTCGCATCGATGCTCGTGCGGATCGCCGCGAGCAGCACGAACAGCGTCAGGCCCAGCCCGAGCGCGACGACCAGCGTCGTGGTGCGTGCCCCCGGCCGGTGCAGCGCCGCGAGCGCCAGCCGCAGCAGCGGCCGGCGCGGACGCGGGATCATCGCCGCGCCGCGCTGCACGAGCCACCCGAATCCTGCGAGCAGCCCGAGCACGCCCGCGACCGCGGCGAGGAACCCCGCGCTGAGCCGCGGCTGCTCGGCCGTCGCCAGCGCGAGGCCGACGATCGCCAGAACCGCACCCCCTACCCATAGAAGCGTTGCGCGCGCCCCCGTCGTCCCCCCGCTCAGGCTCCCCCTCAGCAACCCCGCTGCCGGCACCCTCCCCGCTGCGATCAGGGGCGGCGCGGTGAAGGCCAGCGCGATCAACAGCCCGTAGGCCGCGGCCAATGCGAGCGGTGCCGGATGCACAGCAAATCGCGGGGCGACCGGCAGGACGTCGCCGGCCACCGCGACGATCAACGGTATTGCCGCCACCCCCGCGAGGAGGCCCGCGGAAATGCCGACCGCCGCGACCGCGCCGATCTGCAGGCTGTAGATCCGTGCGATCATACCCGACGTGGCACCGAGCACCTTCAGCGCCGCGATGCTCCGACGACGCGCGATGAGATAGGACGATACGCCGTTCCCCACCCCGATCCCCGCGATAACGAGCGCCGCCAGCCCCACCAGAAGCAGAAACTGCCCCATCCGCTCGACAAATCGCGCTGCTCCCGGCGCCGCGCGGTCGCGCGTCTTGGTTTCCCAGCCGGCGTTCGGGAACCGGGTCTTGATCCGATCGACGGCGGTCTGCGGCGCGACGCCATCGGGGAGCCTCACGCGATACTTGCTTTCGTACAGGCTGCCGGGCTGCACCAGTCCGGTACGCGCAATCCCGTCCAGCGACACGATCGCGACCGGCCCCAAGGTGAAGCCCTCGCCGAGGCGGTCGGGTTCCTCCGTGAGCACCCCCGTCACGACGAACCCGGCACGGCCCAGATTGAGCGCTGCGCCCTTACCGATCCTCATCCGCTCGGCCAGTGCCGACGAGATCCAGACCCCGTCGGCAAGCAGCGTTGCACGGCCGGCGCGCGGTGCGAATGCGAGCGCGCCGTATAGCGGATAGGCGCTGTCGATGCCCTTCAGCTCGATCGGGACACTCGTGCCGCGGCGTACCGCCATCGCCTGCATCCGGACGGTCTGCGAGACACGGCCGAGCTGGCCCATTGCCGCGCGTTCGTCCGCCGAGGCAGCACGCTGTGAGGCGGCAAATTCGACGTCGCCGCCGAGGATCGTGCTGCCGCGAGCCGAAAGCTCGTCGTCGATAGCCCGGGTGAGGCTGCCGATCGCGGCGAGCGCGCCCACGCCGAGGAACAGACAGGCCAGCAGGAGACGGAGCCCGCGGAACTGGAGGTTGAGCTCCCGCCGGGCGATGCGCCATGCCACGCGAAAGTCGTTCACGCGCGATGGTCTCCGACGATCCGGCCGTCACCGAGCTCCACCGTGCGGTCGCACCGTGCGGCGAGAACCGGGTCATGCGTGATGATGACCAGCGTCGCGCGCGTCGCGGCGCGGCGTTCGAACAGCAGATCCATCACCGCCGCGCCCGTCGCGGCGTCGAGATTGCCGGTCGGCTCATCCGCAAAGACAAGGTCGGGGCGCGGCCCCAGCGCCCTGGCAATCGCGGTGCGCTGCTGCTCGCCACCCGACAGCTGCGTCGGATAATGACCAAGCCGGTGAGCAAGGCCGACCGCCTCGAGCTCGGCGCGTGCGCGATCGAACGCATCGCCGATGCCCGCGAGCTCCATCGGTACGGCAACGTTCTCGAGCGCCGTCATCGTCGGCAGCAGATGGAATGCCTGCAGGACGATACCGATCCGCCCCCGTCGCGCGCGCGCCAGATCGTCTTCGCTCAGTGCGGTGAAGTCGAGCCCGGCCACCCGAACATGACCCGACGTCGCCTGCTCCAGCCCCGACAGCACCGCCATGAGAGAGGATTTGCCCGATCCCGACGGACCCAGCAATGCGACGCTCGATCCGCGCGCGATATCCAGATCGATGTTGTTCAGGATCGGCGTGGCCGCGGTCGATGTGCCCAGCGTCAACGTGACATCGCGGACCGATATCACCATATCGTCGGAAGCTGCTTGTGACATGGAGATCTTTACGTTGGAGCGATATCGGTCCTCATATGCGGTCGCGGCCGCCCTTCTCCAAGCCTTGGCCGTCGCCGGCTGCAATCGGCCCGACGAGTCGGCGACGCCGTCGTCCGATCGCGAGCCATCCACCGTCGCCGCCTCAAGCCAGAACGCCGTGACGGACAATGTCGGGGCGATGCCCGCCGCGCCGGCTGGTGCTCAGCGGCTGATCCTCGCCTTCGGTGACAGCCTCTATGCAGGCTATGGCGTGGCACGTGGTCAGAGCCTGCCGGACGTCGTGCAGGCGAACCTGCGTCGGGCGGGTACCAATGCGACGATCGTCAACGCGGGCGTATCGGGGGACACCAGCGCCGCTGGACGGCGGCGCTTTGCCTTCGCGCTCGACAGCATGGCCCGCAAACCTGACCTGATCCTGCTCGGTCTGGGCGGCAATGACGTCTTGCGGCAGATCTCGCCTGCGGAGACGCGGGCGAACCTGACGGCGATGATGGACGAGGCCAAGCGCCGCGACATTCCCGTCATCCTCACCGGTATGCGCGCGCCCCCCAATCTGGGTGCCGACTATCAGCGCGCATTCGATACGATATGGCCCGATCTTGCCAAAGCCTATGATGCGCGCCTCTACCCCTTCATTCTCGACGGGGTGATCGGACAGCCTGCGCTCATGCAGCGCGATTATGTCCACCCGAATGCCAGCGGGATCGATCATATCGCGGATCGTCTTACGCCGATCGTTATGGGACAGCTTGGTAAAGGCTGATACGGCCCTAACCGGTTGACGATCGCGAGGCGTAGTCTCAACTGGCCGAATAATCTGTGTTACGGGGGCGGAACGATGCATCGAAGTGGGTTGATTGCACGGCTTGAGAGGCATCTCGTGCTGACCGCGGGCGAGCGCGAGGCGATCACCAGCGCGGAACATCGTGAAGTTCGCCTGAAGCCCGGCGAGATCCTGATGGCCGAGGGCGGGCTCAGCGACACGCTGTTCGTGGTGCATTATGGCTGGCTGCACTCGTCCGCAAAGCTCTCGACGGGCGGGCGTCAGATCCTGCGGTTCCATTATGCGGGCGACCTGATCGGGACGTCGAGCATCGCGTGGTCGGTGGCCTCCGCGACGCTGACCGCGGTGTCGGACAGTACGGTGATGGAGCTTCCGAAGGTCGAGCTGGGCCGGATATTTCGCCAACAGCCCCGGCTTGCTGGTTTGCTCTATGCCATCGCCGCCGCGGAAAACGTCGCGATGAGCGACCGGCTGACGTCGATCGGCCGCAAGGGTGCGACCGAACGACTGACGACGCTGCTGCTCGATATCCTCGCCCGGCTGCGCGTGACGGCAGGCGGCGTGATCGATTCCTATGATCTGCCGTTGACACAGAGCGACATCGGCGACGCACTCGGGCTGACGAAGGTGCACGTCAATCGGACGATCCGGGCGCTCGAACGTGATGGCGTCATCGAACGCAACGGGCGCCGGCTTCGTCTGATCGATCCGGACTCGCTCATGCGACAGACGGGGTTTGTCGACCGCTACGGCGAGATCGAAACCGCGTGGCTTCCCGCTGCCCCCTGAAGTGGGAGGCGGCCGGTTAGTTCGGCTCGACGACGAACAGCGTCACGCCTTCATATTTGATGTCGTGCGGGTTGAAGATGGCATCGGTCTTGAACCCGTCCTCGTCGACCGCGATATCCTTCAGGCCGGCAAGCTTGAACGTCCCCAGCTTGATCTCGCGCGGGGGCTGGCCATCGCGCAGCAGCGTTACCGCGTCGACGAACACGTCATCGTGCTTGGTGAACAGGATGTGTGGTGCGAGCTTCACGTGCATGCGGTTATAGACGGCAGTCACACACCGTCGCAGCGCGATAGCCTGCAGCAATAGCGCGTTGGCGTTCGAAGGGACGGTACCGGTCGTGTCAGCAGGCATATTGTGCATCGCAGCATAGTTGGGAATCACGCGCCGTTCGCACGAACGTTCGGCGTCTGACAAGGATAAACGGACAGTGCGAAACGCTCAAGCCGTCGCTTCGACCGCGTCCGTATGGACATCGAACCCCACCAGTTGCGCCCGACCGAACGTGGTGGTGAGCGCCGCATCGGTCGCATCCCTTCCCCGTGCCATCAGGATCCGGCCGATCCGCGGCGTGTTGTGGCGCGCGTCGAACGTGTGCCAGCGGCCACCGAGATAGACGTCGAACCATGCGGAGAAATCCATCGGCGCATCGACCGGCGCTATGCCGATATCGCCGAGATACCCGGTGCAATAACGCGCCGGGATGTTCATGCATCGGCACAACGTGATCGCAAGATGCGCGAAATCACGACATACGCCCTGCTGTTCCTGATGCGCATCCCATGCGGTCTTGGTCGAGCGCGCGTGATGATAGCCAAATTCGATATGATCATGCGTGAACGCGACGATCGCCTGGACGCGCGCCCAGCCGGACGGGACGTGGCCGAACAATGACCATGCGGTTTCCGACAGCCGGTCTGTCTCGCAATAGCGGCTGCCGAGCAGGAAGACCAGAATCTCGTCGGGCAGATCCTCCACGGCATGCTGTTGCGCGTCGAGGTCGACAGGATCGGGCTTGCCGTCGTCAGTCACCGTGAAATCGCACGACAACGTCAATCCACCCGCAGGGATCGTCATCCGCGTACATACGTTTCCGAACGCGTCGAGATAATCGTACATCGGGATATCGGGACCCGCGACGATCCGGTGCGGCGAGACCAGATCCTTGTTCCGCGATGGGTGAATCGACAGCATCGCCATCAGCGGCGTCGGCGCCTCCGCCTCGAAACGGATCTTGTAACCGGCACGTATCAGCATGCAATCGACCCTTTCATGCCTTCACCTTGCGTGGCGGCGGCGCAACTGACGGTTGAGTATTGGAAATCTGGGCGTTGGTCTCAGCCGGATCGTCGACGGCGACGTCGACGGACACGGTCATGTCCTCGAAGCTTCCGGGAAAGCCGGCCCAGGTGCCGGACACGGGCACGGCCTGATAAATGTCACGGGCGATCGCGACGCGGATCAAGCCACGGCTGCCGACGATACCGTTGGTCGGGTCGAACTCGACCCAACCAGAGCCGGGCAGATAGACGCGAACCCAGGCATGCGTGTTCCCGCCGCCCGTGCGCTGATCCCGCTTCGTCGGGCTATAGACATAGCCGGACACGAACCGCGCCGCGAACCCGAGCGCGCGCACCGCCTCGATCATCAGCATGGCATAGTCGCGACACGTCCCCTTGCGTTTGGCGAGCGTCTCGATCGGCGATTGCGTCCCCTTTTCCGGGCGCGGGACATAGGTGAACTCTCGCCGGATCGCTGCCGTCATCGAGGACAGCATCGCCAGCGTATCCGTCTGACCCGAAACATCGACGAACCGGCGCGCCCAGCGATCGATCTCCCGCAACGGATCGTGATGCTGGCGCTCGATCGATCGCAGCAGGTCGGGCATGTCTTCCGAGGAATAGGTAAAGGGATAGAGCCGGGCATAATCTTCGATATGCACGCTTTCGAGGTCGGCGGGACTATGCTCGAGCCGCACGCGGCTATCGAACACGAGGTCCTTTGCACGCCTGTCGAACGTTGCCACCGCGACGGAATTGCCCAGCACGTCATGCAGCCAGCGGACTTGGGCCGGTTCGGGCGTGATCGTCAACTCGGCCGAGATCAGGCGCTGGTCGTGGCTTTCGCGCGGCCGAACCATGATCCGATGCTCGCCAAACGAGACCGGGTTGCGGTAAGAATATGTCGTCACGTGGGAGAGTGTGAGAAATGGCATCAAGGATCCGTGTCGCATGACCAGCGAGCCTCACCGCCCGCTGATTACGGCAGAAGACATTCCACCGGTCGCGATAGTCAACCCGGGAGGGACGTCATCGTTCCTCCTGATCGGCGATCATGCGGGAAATGCGGTCCCGAACGCGCTGGCATCGCTCGGCATCACGTCGGACGAACTGTCGCGGCATATCGGCTGGGACATCGGCATCGCCGAGACCGGCGCGATGCTGGCCGAACGGCTCGACGCGGTGTTCATTCGTCAGGCCTATTCCCGGCTGGTCGTCGACTGCAACCGTTCTCCAGCGCAACCCGACGCCATCGCGGAAGTCAGCGACACCACGGTCATACCCGGCAACCTTGCATTGTCGGACGAGGCGAAGGCGGAGCGCTTCGCGGCGATACACGAGCCGTATCACGCGGCAATCGCGCATGAGGTCGCGCGCGGCACGGCCGCCGGTCGGACGACAATCCTGATCGCGCTGCATAGTTTCACGCCGCTGATGCGGGCACTGGCTACGTCCGGCGATCGTGCCACAGCGACGCTGCGCCCCTGGCACATCGGCATTCTTCACGACGGTGGCGACACGACATTTGCCACCACGCTGTTGAATGTTCTGACCGCGGACCCGGATCTCGTCGTCGGCGACAACGAACCCTATCGCATGGATCTGATCGACTATACGATCCCCCGGCATGCCTATCCGGATCGCCTGCCCTATGCCGAGATCGAGATCCGTCAGGACCTGATCGCCGACCACGAGGGATGCCGGCACTGGGCCGACAGGATTGCACACGCGCTCGTTTCGGCCTGCGCATCGTAAGCCTCCTGTCCTTCGACCCATAGGCAAGACGTGCTCGCCCGACTTTCGCGCGCCGCTAGCGACCGATCATCGGGATCGTCGCAAAAGCTCGGGATCATCCGGCGCGCCGGACGCGTTCAGACGGGGCAAATTACTTACAAACGCGTCCCCGTCATTCTCACGACCAGAAGTACCCTGCACAGATGCCTTCGAACCTGACGAACACCCCGGCGGAGGCTCGTGCTTCGACGCCGCCGCAGATCCCGACCGAGGCGCGATACCGTGCGCTGTTCGAAGCGATCGATGCCGGCTTCTGTATCATCGAAATGCTGTTCGAGAACGATCGCCCGGTCGACTACCGCTTCCTGGAGGTGAACCCGCAGTTCGAGTTGCAGACCGGGCTCGTCGATCCGGTCGGACAAACCGCGCGGACGCTGGCGCCGGGCCTCGAACAGCACTGGATCGACACCTATGGTCGCATCGCCCTGACCGGGGAGCCGATGCGTTTCGAAGACGGGTCGGCTGCGATGGGGCGCTGGTTCGAAGTGCAGGCGGCGCGGATCGGCGATCCGGCGGCGCACACCGTCGCGATCATCTTCACCGACATCACCAAGCGGCGGCAGACCGAGATCGCGGTGCACGAATCCGAGGAGCGGCTGCAACTCGCTCTCTCGGCAGGTAGCGGGATCGGGACTTGGAACTGGGATGTCGCCGAGGACCGCGTGACGGCCGACGCGCGGTTCGCGGCGCTGTATGGCGTCGACCCCGACGCTGCCCGTGCGGGCGCGCCGCTGGCCCGGTTTTTCGCGCGGATCCATCCCGACGACATCGCTGCGACCCGTCAGCATATTGATGCGGCGCTCGCCTCCGGCGGGGCATTTGTGGCGGAATACCGGCTTCTCGACAGTGACGGCTCGATCCGTTGGGTGACCGCACAGGGACGGTGCGAGCTGTCGCCTGACGGCGCCCCGCTCCGCTTTCCCGGAATCAGCTTTGAAATCACCGCGCGCAAGCTTGCGGAGGTTCGCCAGACAGCGTTGCTCGCGCTCGGCGACGTCGTCAGGGAAATGACTGATCCCGGAGAGATCGCGTATGCGGCGTCGGAAATCCTTGGCCGGGCTTTGCAGGTAAGCCGCGTCGGCTACGGCGTTATCGATCCGGTCGCGGAGACGATCACCGTCGCGAGAGACTGGAACGCGGACGGCATAGCGACGCTCGCAGGTACGCTCCATTTCCGTCAGCACGGGAGTTACATCGAGGATCTGAAGCGTGGCGAGGTCGTCGCGATCGCGGATGTCGAGCACGACCCGCGCACTGCTGGTTCGGCGGAGGTCCTGAAGCGGATCAGTGCATCGTCGTTCATCAACATGCCATTGCTCGAACAGCAGGGTTTCGTGGCGATCATCTATGCCAACCACGAACACCCGCGTGTCTGGGCGAGCGAAGAGATACGCCTGATGCGCGACGTCGCCGAGCGCGTGCGCGCGGCGACCGAACGCCTTCGCGCCGAAGCGGCACTGCGCGAAAGCGAGGAACAGTTTCGAGTTTTCGCTCAGGCCGTCCCCAACCAGATCTGGGCTGCAGCGCCTGACGGGAAACTCGGCTGGTTCAATAACCAGGTCTACGACTATACGGGTTTTGAACGCGACAACCTCGAAGGTCTCGAAGACTGGGGATCGCTCGTCCATCCCGATGACCGCGACCAATCCATGGACGCATGGCGCGACGCGCTTTCGTCGGGCACATACTATTCGACGGAGTTTCGCATCCGCCGGGCCGATGGCATCTATCGGTGGTTTCTCGTCCGGGCGGAGGCCGTGCGCAACCCGGCGGGGGCGATCACGCGCTGGGTCGGCACCAACACCGATATCGACGATCGCCGACGCCAGGCCGCCGAGATGGCGCAGTGGAACCAGACGCTGGAAGATCAGGTCGCGACGCGCACGCACGAGCTGATGGAGGCCGAAGCGGCGCTCCGGCAAAGCCAGAAAATGGAGGCGGTGGGTCAGCTTACCGGCGGCATCGCGCATGATTTCAACAATCTGCTGACCGGGATCATCGGCAGCCTCGAGCTCCTTGGCGTTCGGATCGCGCAAGGGCGACTCAGCGATGTCGAACGCTATTCGATCGCGGCACAGGGCGCGGCGAAGCGTGCAGCGGCGCTGACTCACCGGCTCCTGGCGTTCTCGAGGCGTCAGACGCTCGACCCCCGGCCGACCGACGTCAACCGGCTGGTCGGCGGGCTTCAGGAGCTGGTCACCCGCACCGTCGGCCCCGACGTCACGGTCGAGGTCGTCACCGCGGCAGGCCTTTGGCCAACGCTCGTCGATCCCAATCAGCTCGAGAACGCGATCCTCAACCTGTGCATCAACGCGCGCGACGCGATGCCGAGCGGGGGGCGGCTCACGATCGAGACGGGAAACCGGTGGATCGATCTCAGAACCGGGCGTGAGCGCGACCTCGATCCGGGACAATATGTCTCGCTGTGCGTATCCGATTCGGGCACCGGGATGACCCCCGAGGTGATTGCGAAGGCCTTCGACCCGTTCTTCACGACCAAGCCGCTCGGCCTCGGTACGGGGCTGGGACTCTCGATGATCTACGGTTTCGCGCGACAATCGGGTGGGCAGGTCCGGATCTATTCGGAGGTTGGCGAGGGCACGAACGTCTGCATCTATCTGCCACGCCATTTCGGTGATGCCGAAATCGCCGAGCCCGATTCGGAGCTGACCGCAGCGCCGAGAGCCGGTGCTGGCGAGACCGTCCTTGTCGTCGACGACGAGCCGACGGTGCGGATGCTCGTCGTCGAGGTTCTCGAGGAGCTGGGATATTGTGCGATCGAAGCGGGCGACGGGCCTGCCGGGCTCAAGATTCTCCAGTCGGACGTCCGGATCGATCTGCTGGTGACCGATGTCGGTCTGCCTGGCGGCATGAATGGCCGGCAGATGGCCGACGCCGCACGGGTCGGTCGCCCGGACCTCCGGATCCTCTTCATCACGGGCTATGCGGAGAATGCTGTCGTGGGCAACGGGCATCTCGACCCGGGCATGCACGTGATGACCAAGCCGTTTGCGATGGAGGCGCTGGCAGGACGCATCAAGGATCTCATTACCTTACGATAATCAGGATATACCGCGTACACGTGGTATTTCTTCCATGACAAGCCTGTCACTTTCCGGCTTACCTTGCGTCCGACGCGCCGTTAGTGGGCGCATGACACTCTGACGCAAGGGCATGATGCGAAAGGCGATATTTCTGGCCGCGGGGGCAGCCACGCTATCGCTGGCCGCCTGCAATCAGCACCAGTCCACGTTGTCGCCATTTGGCGAACAGGCGGATCAGGTCCGCTCCATCGCGATCGTGCTCGTCGTCGGATCGGTCATCCTCGCCGCTGGCCTGGCGCTCCTCATGCGGCACGCGATGCGCGCGCCCGAGGGGCGGCTCACGCACAAGGGGGGGATGAAGCTGGTGCTGTGGCTCGGCGGGATCGGCCCGTCGATCCTGCTGCTCGGGCTGCTGGTCTATGCGCTGCCGGCGATGCGGCCGATCCCGGTGGCAAACGCCGATCTGCGCATCGGTGTCGATGGCGAGCAGTTCTGGTGGCGTGTGCGCTATGCCCCGCCCGGTGGATCGGTCGTCGAGGCCGCAAACGAGCTGCGCCTGCCCGTCGGCCGCACCGTCGAGCTGTCGCTGCGCAGTCCCGACGTGATCCACAGCTTCTGGGTGCCCGGCCTCGCGGGCAAGATGGACATGATCCCCGGCCGCACCAACCGCCTCGTCGTCCGTGCGACCAAGGCGGGGACGTACCGCGGCGTCTGTGCCGAGTTCTGCGGGCTGGGTCACGCGCTGATGGCGTTCGACGTCGTCGCGATGGAGCCCGCCGCGTTCGAGCGCTGGCTCGCCGTGCAGGCGCGTCCCGCGACGCCGACCGCATCGCCCGGCGCACGGCTATTCGCCAGCTATGGGTGCAGCGGCTGTCACAGCGTCCGCGGAATCGGCCCGGTCGCCAGGATCGGCCCCGACCTGACCCACTTCGGATCGCGCCCGACGCTCGCCGCCGGCATCCTGCCGATGACGCACACCAACATCGCCGACTTCGTCCGTGACCCCGGCAAGACCAAGCCCGGCGTGCGCATGCCCGCCTTCCCGCAGATGTCGGCCGCCGAAGCCGACCAGATCGCCAGCTATCTCCAGGGGCTCAAATGAACACCGAGAGCGCCCAGTACGTCGCCCCCGACCAGAACGATCCCGCGGTGCGAAAGGGCCAGGAGGATCGCCTGCGCGAGGTCTGGAAGCCGCCCTCGGGCTGGTTCTTCCGCTGGACCGACGTCAACAACAACCGGATCGGCGTGTGGTACACGCTGACCGCGTTCGGCTTCATGCTGTTCGCGGGCGTGCTCGCGCTCATCATGCGCACGCAGCTGGCGGTGCCGAACAACGATCTGGTCACCGCGAACACGTTCAACCAGCTGTTCACGCTACACGGCTCGATGATGATGTTCCTGTTCGCGGTGCCGATGTTCGAGGCGGTCTCGATCATCCTGCTGCCGCAGCTGCTCGGCGCGCGCGACCTGCCGTTCCCGCGGCTGTCGGGCTTCGGCTATTGGAGCTTCCTGATCGGCGGCGTGTTCGTGTCGGGGTCGATCTTCTTCGATGCCGCGCCCGATGGCGGCTGGTTCATGTATCCGCCGCTGACGACGCGGACCGATCTGAGCGGGCTCGGCGCCGACATCTGGATGCTGGGGCTGAGCTTCATCGAGGTGTCGTCGGTCGCAGCCGCGGTCGAGCTGATCGTCGGCGTGCTCAAATGCCGCCCGCCCGGCATGCGGCTCAACCTCATGCCGCTCTACGCCTGGTATATCCTGGTCGTCGCGGTGATGATCCTGTTCGCATTTCCGCCGCTGATCGCGGGCGACGTGCTGTTCGAGATGGAGCGGCTGCTAAACTGGCCGTTCTTCAACGCGGAAAAGGGCGGCGACCCGCTGCTGTGGCAGCACCTGTTCTGGATCTTCGGTCACCCCGAAGTCTATATCGTCTTCCTGCCGTCGATCGCGCTGTTCGCGATGCTGATCCCGACCTTCGCGCAGCGGCACCTGCTCGGCTATCCGTGGATCGTGCTCGCCGCGGTCGGCACTGCGTTCCTGAGCTTCGGGCTGTGGGTCCACCACATGTTCACGACGGGTCTGCCGAAGATCAGCCTCGCCTTCTTCGCGGCCGCTTCCGAAGCGGTTGCGATCCCGACCGGCGTGCAGATCTTCGTGTTCATCGCGACTCTCTGGGCGGGCAACGTCAAAAAATCGACGCCCCTGCTCTACGCATCGGGCAGCCTCGCAGTATTCGTGATCGGTGGCCTCACCGGCGTGATGGTTGCGGTCGCGCCGTTCGACTGGCAGGCGCACGACACCTATTTCATCGTCGCGCATCTCCATTACGTGCTGATCGGCGGCACGCTGCTGCCGTTGTTCGCCGGGCTCTATTATTACTGGCCGCTGGTCACCGGCAAGAAGCTCAGCGACAGGCTCGGGCGGATCGCGTTCTGGATCATGTTCGTGGGCATGAATCTGACCTTCTTCCCGATGCACCTGTCCGGGCTGCTCGGCATGCCGCGCCGCGTGTTCACCTATCCCGAGGAACTGGGGATCGGCGGGCTCAACCTCGCCTCGACCGCGGGGTCGTACCTGTTCGCGCTCGGCGTGCTGATCGTCTGCATCGATCTCGCGCTGTCGCCGCGCCGCCCGAAGGCGCCGCGCAATCCTTGGAACGCAGGGACTCTCGAATGGCTCGCGCTGCCCGACGACGAGGACTGGGGCATCCGCTCGGTCCCGCTGATCGAGAGCCGCTATCCGATCTGGGACCAGAAGAACTTCGTCCAGAAGGTCGACGAGGGCCGCTTCTTCCTGCCCGACGCGGAGGAGATGCGGCGCGAGTCGATCATCACCACCGTGCTCGACGCACGACCGTTGCAGGTGATCCGCCTCGGCACGCCGAGCGTGAAGCCGATGATGACCGCGGTCGCGCTGGCGGGCGTGTTCATCCTGACGACCTATCACCTATACCTGCTGTCCGCGCTCAGCGGCGTCGCGACGCTAGCTTGCGTGCTGTGGTGGCTGTGGACCGGGACCGCCGAGATCCCCGAAAAGCCGACCAAGCATATCGGCCACGGCATCGAGGTGCCGCTCTACACCTCGGGGCCATCGGCGCCGGGCTGGTGGGCGATGTTCATCACGATGATGGCGGATGCGACCGCGTTTTCGGGGCTCGTCTTCGGCTATTTCTTCTTCTGGACGATCCACACCAATTTCCCGCCCACGGGCGCGGGGCTGGACGGACCGGGCGTGTGCTGGCCGATGGTCGCGCTCGCGGCGACTTTGGTCGGCTGGGCCGCCACCGTCGGCGCGCGCGAGGTGCATCGCCGTGGCAACGTCGACGCGGGCCGCGCGCTGCTGGTCGTCGGGATCGTCGCGACGCTGTCGAGCCTGTTCGCGGGGCTCGCCGGGCCTTGGGTGTCGGGAATGGATCCCGAGCTGCACGTCTATCCCGCGATCGTGTGGACGCTGGCGATCTGGACCGCGGTACACGCCGCGATCGGCGTGATCATGCAGGCCTATACGCTCGCGCGCAGCCTCGCGGGCAAGATGACGCCGGTCTATGACGCAGACCTGCGCAACATCACCGTCTACCACCACTTCCTCGCTTTGACGGGCATCGTGACGTTCTGCACGATCGGCCTGTTCCCGGGGGTCGCATGACAACGCCGAAGGACAACCGGAAGCACTGGGCGCGCGACCTGAAGGTCACGCTGTGGACGCTGATCATCCCGCCGACGATCTGGGCCGTCCATTTCCTGTTCTGCTATCTGTGGGTGGCGGTGACGTGCGCGAAATCGCCGACGCCGGGCGCGGCGCTGGATGGGTTCCCGCTGGCGACGCTGATCGCGACGGTCGTCGCGCTGCTGGGAATCGTCGCGGCGGGATATATCGCGCGCGTCCAGTCGCAGACGCCGGGCGACCCTGCACCGCATGACGAAGGGACCGCGATCGACCGGCTGCGATTCCTCGCGCTCTCGACCCGGCTGCTCGCCGCGCTGAGCTTCGTGGCGGTGATCTTCACCGCGCTGCCCGTCATCATCTTCGGCGATTGCCGATGAGACGCGCGAGCCTGGTGCTCGGCGCGGTGCTGGTCCCGCTCGGCTGGGCGTTTGCCGCGGCGCCGCTCGGCATGGTCGGGCACATGACCGGCCACATGATCGCCGTCGCCGTTGCCGCGCCGTTCCTCGCTTACGGCATTGCCGGCAGCCGCTTCGATCCGGCCGAGCGATGGCCGGCGGTGGTGACGCCGCTTGCGATGTCGCTCGTCGAACTCGTCGTGGTGTGGCTCTGGCATCTGCCCGCGCTGCGGCTGCGCGTCGACATGCAGCCGCTGGCACTGCTGATCGAGCAAGCGAGCTTCCTCGGCGCGGGCCTGCTGCTGTGGAGCGCGGTGCTCGGCACTCGGAACGGCGGTGCGACCGACCGGCGCGCGTCGGGCGTCGCGGCGATGCTGCTGACTTCGATGCACATGACTCTGCTCGGCGCGCTGATCGGCCTCGCCCCCAGGCCGCTCTACGCGATGATGGCGATGCACCCTGCTGCGCATGGTCTCGATCCGCTCGAGGACCAGCAGCTCGGCGGCGTCGTCATGCTGATGGTCGGCGCGGCGAGCTATTTTCTCGGCGGGCTCGCGATGCTCGGCGGTTTGTTGAAGACACGGAGCGCGACGGCATGACGATCCGCATCACCTGGGCGCGCGCGATCGCCGCCATCGTCGCGCTGGCGATCGCCGGCCTGTTGTTCGCCTGGTCGGGCGTGTTCAACATTGCCGCGTCGTCGGGGCATTGGAGGATCACCGACTGGTTCCTCCACTGGACGATGCGCAACTCGGTGCGGACGCACGCCGCGTTCACCGCGCCCGAAGATCCCAAGGCGCGCGAGGGCCTCGTCAGCGCCGCGGGCCTGTTCCGGGCAAGCTGCGCCTCGTGCCACGGCGCACCCGGCGTGCGCCCGCTCCCGGTGATGCAGGCGGCGACGCCCCCCGCCCCCGACCTCGCGGTCAACGCGCGCGAGTGGACCGACAAGCAGATCTTCTGGATCCTCAAGCACGGCGTCAAATATACCGGGATGCCCGGCTGGGCGGCGAAAGACCGCGACGACGAGGTCCGCCGCATGGTCGCCTTCGTCCGCCTCTTGCCTGAGATGTCGCCTGCGACCTATCGCGCCCTGACCGAAGTTCCCGGCAGCGGTACCGCCGGTCCCGATGCGGCGCGCATCGCCACCTGTGCTGGCTGTCACGGTGCGGACGGTCGTGGCCGCGGACAGCCCGACATGCCCGTGCTCGGTGGCCAGAGCCCCGCCTATCTTCGCGCGGCGCTCGAGGCCTATGCGACCGGCAAGCGGCAGAGCGCGGTGATGGCGAACGCCGCCGCCACGCTGACGCCGGCCGAGATGACGCGGCTCGCGGATCACTTCGCGGCAATGCCCGGTATCGGCGCGACCACGCCCAGCGGTCACGCCGACGCCGCCCGGATCGACCGCGAAGGCTTGCCAAAGGTCCAGCTCCCGGCCTGCGCAAGCTGCCACGCGCCCGGCAAGCCCTATCCCGTGCTAGCAGGTCAGCGCGCCAGCTATATCGCGCAACGCCTGCGGAACTGGCGCGGCGACGAGACGGTGGTCGATGCGCGCAAGTCGCAGTCGACGATGCCGGTCATCGCGCGGCGCATCCCCGAAGACATGATCGACCCGCTCGCACGGTATCTCGCGGGCCAGCGATAAGCCGGCTCAGGCAATCGCGAGCGACGGCTTTCGCCCCAGTGCCGCGGCAAGTGCGGCGTGCCGTCGCTCGACCGCCTCGCCATAGAGGCCGCGATCGTCGGGAAGCAGCGTCAGTGTCAGCGCGGTACCGTCATCGGTCAGTCTCGACCGTTTAAGAGGCCCGGCCAGCCCGCCGCTCATCCGCTGCCCCAGACGCATCGCAAGCCCCCACGCCGTGGCGCTCTTGATTGCAGCAGGGCTGGCCAGTCGACCGATGGGATCGGCTGCGGTGAGGTCGCCGCCGAGGCTGGCATAGAGCGCCTGCGCGAGCATCCCGCGTCCTGGCGCGTCGATTGCGACCCAGTTGCCGTGCAGGGCGATTTCGACGCCGCGCTCTGCGCGAAACTCGGGGTTGGCGCGCCAGCCGACATCGGCGAGCAGGCAGGCGGTGTGACGCAATCTTGCCGTCGCCGGTGGCTCGTTCACGAACAACGGCGCGATCCATCGGTCGAGCAGATCGCCGTGCTCGGGGAAGCGGCCGAGCAAACGCCCCTCTTCACGCGCCGCGACGATCAGCGGATCGAGCGCGCGCGTTGCCGTGTTCAACTGCTCGTAAAGCAGACCCTCGCGGAGGCCGTATGACGACACCACCGTCGTCCGGCTGCCCAGCTGACGCATGAGAACGCCGAGCAGCGCGGCGGCATCGGCAAGCGTCGCGGTGCGCCCGCTTGACAGCCCGGGTATCGCCTTCAGCCGCGGCTTAGAAAGTTGCGGGATCGTCCGGCTCAGTCGCGTGATCGTGGCAGCCGTCATCGAATATTGATGGATGATCGGCAGCGGATAGTCCGACAGCTCCATGTCGAGCCGGGCCAGCGCCCGCCAGGAGCCACCGACGAGAAACAGCGGAAGGCCCTGCCCCCGTTGATCCCAGCCTGCTTCCCGAACAAGTCGCGCAACATAGCGTTCGAGCACCTTCCCCCGCTTTGCGCGCATATCCCCGATGCGAAGAACGCCGAGCGGAAAGGAGACGCGGTCCTCGATCTTGCCGCTGCGAATCCGAACGAGTTCGAGGCTCCCGCCGCCGAGATCGCCGACGATCCCATCCGCCTCGGGGATCGCCGAAAGCACCCCGTAACCGGCTGCGCTGGCTTCCTGTTCGCCGGACAGCGTTTCCACCGTCAGGCCAAGATGCTCGGCTGCGGCGATGAGGTCGGAACCGTTCCTGGCATCACGCACCGCCGCCGTTGCCACGGTCCGCACGGCGGTGCATTCCATTTCGCGTGCAATCGCGGCAAACCGCGCCAACGCGATCCGGGCGGTCTTCAACGCCGACTTTTCGATCGCGCCCGTCGCCGCGAGTCCACGCCCGAGGCCCGCCAGCACCTTCTCGTTGAACCGGATCGCGGGAAGACGCGCCGGACCTTGGTAGACGACGAGCCGGATCGAGTTCGACCCGATATCGATGATCCCGGTCCGCGGGTGATCGTCGGTCTCGACCCGGGGCTTGCCTGTGCCGAAGAGAATGTTGGTGACGCTCATCGTTTTCGTCGCAGCGACAAGGTGGGCACGGCATTGCTGGTCGCAAGCGAGGCGCCGCGACCCGAGAGCGATGGGTTCGTCATGAAATACCGATGCAGGTTAAATGGCCGGTCACCCGGATCGACGCGCGTATAGTCGCCATCCGGCCCGAGCTCCCAGCTCTGTTCGTTGTCGATCAGGTTGGCGACCATCACCTGATCGAGAATCTGGTCATGTACCGTGGGGTTGAGAATGGGCAACATGTACTCGACACGACGGTCGAAGTTGCGTGGCATCCAGTCCGCCGAGGATATGAACAGCTTGGCGCCGTCGTTCGGAAGCGCCTTGCCGTTGCCGAACGCCCAGATCCGGCTGTGCTCGAGGAAGCGGCCGATGACGGACTTGACGCGGATCGTCTCGGACAGGCCCGGCACGCCCGGACGCAGGCAGCAGATGCCGCGGATGATCAGGTCGATTTCGACGCCCGCCCCGCTCGCCTCGTACAGCTTTTCGATGACGGCGGGATCGACGAGCGAGTTCATCTTCGCCCAGACCCCGGCGGCCCTGCCCGCGCGCGCGTTGGCGATCTCGACGTCGATCAGGTTCACGAGATTCTGCCGCAGGTCGCGCGGCGAGAGGCTGACGCGCTGCATGTCGATCGGTTCGACATAGCCCGTGATGTAGTTGAACATTTGCGCCGCATCGCGACCCACCGCGGCATCGGCGGTGAAGAAGCTCAAATCGGTATAGATCTTGGCGGTGACGGGGTGATAATTCCCCGTGCCGAAGTGGCAATAGGTGCGAAACGCCTGTCCCTCGCGGCGTACGACCAGCGAGACCTTGGCATGCGTCTTCCAGTCGATGAAGCCATACACGACCTGGACCCCGGCGCGCTCGAGCGCCGACGCCCAGACCATGTTCTGTTCTTCATCGAACCGGGCCTTGAGCTCGACGACCGCGGTCACCGACTTCCCGGCCTCAGCCGCCGTGATCAGCGCATTGATAACCGCGGGCTGCTTTCCCGCGCGGTAGAGCGTCTGCTTGATCGCGACGACGTCGGGGTCGTTGGCAGCCTGCTTGAGGAAAGCGAGCACCACCTCGAACGTCTCGTACGGGTGGTGGACGACGATGTCCTTCGACTTGATCGCGGCGAAGCAATCGCCGCCGAACTCGCGGATCCGCTCGGGAAAGCGGGGCGTGAACGGCGGGAATTTGAGATCGGGGCGGTCCTCGTCGACGAGTCCATCGAGGTCGACGATACCGAGAAGGTTACCGCTTTCGGTGATGATCGCATCGGCGCCGCCAAGCTCGTCCTTGAGCACCGCGGCAAGGACATCGGGGATCCCCGTTTCGAGCTCAAGCCGGATCACCCGCCCGCGCCTGCGCCGCTTGATCGCGTTGGCAAAGTAGCGGACGAGATCCTCGGCCTCTTCCTCGATCTCGATATCGCTGTCGCGCAGCACGCGAAAGCTTGCCGCCGCGAGCACGTCATAGCCCGGAAACAGCACGGGCGCGAACCGCTTCAGCAGCGTCTCGATCGCGACGTACCGCGCCGGCTCGCCCGGGAGCCGGACGAACCGCGTCATCGTGTGCGGCAGCATCACCAGCTCACGCACCGGTTCGTTGTCCGAACGCCGGACCAGATCGAAGATGACCGAAAGGCCACGGTTCGGGATGAAGGGAAACGGGTGCGCGGGATCGAGCGCCTGCGGGGTCAAAATCGGGAAGATCTGTTCGCGAAAATGCGTTTCGAGCCAGTCATCGGCTTCACCCTCGACCGCCTCGCGGCGAAGGACGAACAGACCGGCATCGTCGAGCAGGACCCGAAGGTCGCCCCAGACCGCCTGCTGGCTTTCCATCAGCGCATCGGCCTCACGGACGATCGCGCTGAGTTGCTGGCCCGCCGTCAGGCCATCGGCGGACCGACGATCGACGTCCTGCGTCTGCTGGCCCTTCAGTCCGGCGACGCGAACCATGAAGAACTCGTCGAGATTGGATCCCGAGATCGACAGGAAGCGAAGCCGCTCGAGCAGCGGATGCGCGGGATTGCACGCCTCTTCCAGAACACGCCGGTTGAACGCCAGCCATGACAGCTCGCGATTGAAATAGCGGTCGTTCGGCTCTGCGCCGATGGGATCGTCGTCGTCTTCCGATTGGCGGACGATATGCGCTGGACGGTTCATCGGTCCTCTTTGGCTCGGGTGCTGACGGTCAGGGCGGCGTGAAGATCGGAAGATCCAACGCCAATTGTGGCCGGACGATCAGACCCGCCTCGGTTAGAGTGGTTCTTGCAAGGGGAATGGACAGACGCCGGCGACGTTCCATGGCCTCCTGGTCCAGCGCATCTACGGTTCGCGTTACGGCAATATGACTACGCTCAATTCGCGTGGCGAGCCAGTCGACCAGATCGGGACGCGCATCGAGGCTGCGTCGCTCGAAGAGATGGGCAAGCAGCAGCCGCATCAGTTCGTCGTCGGGCGCGCCGATCGCGGCGATCGGGCTGGCCGAAAGACGCGAACGCAGGTCGGGCAGCTTGACCTTCCACTCGGGCGGCGCGGCATCGGCGACGATCAGCAGGGGCCGATGCTCTTCCTGGGCGCGGTTCCACGCATGAAAAAGCTGCGCCTCGGGTAGCCGTTCGGCGTCATCAATGATCGCGCCCCCGGTCTTTGCGGCAAAGATGCGTGCCAGCAGACTGCGGCCCGACTTGCGCGGCCCCGTCAGGATCGCGGTCATCACGGGCCACGTCGCGGTGTGTTCGAGCGTCTGGACGGCACGGGCGTTCGAAGGCGTTACGAGAAAGGCGTCGTCACGGGGGTCCGCCGGCCATCCCAATGGCAGCGCAATCTGGGTCATTCCGGCTATGCTCACCCTGTCGTCGCATTGTCCGCCGGAAGGTCCGGCGGGAGAAGTTGAGTCACCCGGCGTATCCGGATCGTCTGCCCCGAGCCGAACACCTGATATCCGCGCGCCTCGAGCGCGGCCTTCAGCGCTGCGGGATCTCCGTCGAAGGTCACGCGCATCAGCGAGACGCCGCCAAGCGCCAGGCTGGTCGTCGCCGCCGACCTGACGCCGGGCACTGCCCGCATCGCGCTCTCGGTCGCGGCGATGGCAGCGGCCGAGGGCGTGTCGAACTGGATCGTCACGGGCAGCCCCGCGCCCGTCGCCAGCTGGCTGAGATTGGCCTCGGCGACGCTGTCGATGCCCACTGCTTCATCGAGCGCCACCTCGGGCGGCGGCGGCGGCGACAGCGTCGCATCGGGGCGCAGCGTCCCGTTGCGCCGCGCCTGCTGATACAGGTCGTCGAGTCGCTTTACCCCGGCGTCGAGCAGTTGCGGCAAGCCATCAGGGCTGCCGACGCGCAGGGTGAAGCGGCCGATCATCTGATTGTCGGGACCGTGACGCGCCTCGAACGCGCCGATGACCGGTCCACCTGGCCACTGACGGTACAGCCGGACGACCGGGATCAGGACGTCATTCGCGCCATATTGATCGAGAATTGTCCGCCACCAGCCGCGTCCGGGGCGTTGCGACTGACCCAGATTGAGCAACAGCGCGTCCGGACCGGTGCCCGAAGGACGGACATAGTCGATGCTGCTGTTACCGGTGCGATAGCGCGCCCAGGCCTGTTGCCATTCGGTGCGCTGCTCGAAGCCCTGCGCGACGCCGCCCGACCATTGGAGCGGTACGACGAGCATCGGTGGCGAGCGATCCGCATAGGCCGAGATCCCGAGGATCGACCCCGCGCGGGTGCGATCGAACAAGACACCGAGCTTGGCGACATAACGCTGCGGACCGATCTGCTCGTTCTCGACGACGATCCCCGACACCAGCGAATCGAGCGTACCGTCGGACACCAGCCCCCCGCCCCCGCCAAGCCGGTTGGACAACTGGACCCAGGCCTTGCGTTGCGCGAGGCGCCAACCGCCATAGCGCGCGGCGTCGGCGGATTTGCCGGACACGTCGACGACGACTCCGCTGACCTCGTAGGCGCTACCGCTGTCGACTGGCGGCGCGCCCCGGCCGCCACCCTCGATCTGGGCAAGCACGGCGCCGCCGCCAAGCAACAAGGCGGTGCCGGCGAGGGCGGTGGGCAGGGCACGGATACGCATCACATCGGCCTTTTGGCGAAGCAGGCGTGGAAATCCAAGCGCGATATGGCTAGGCGCATCGAACATGACCGACACGCCAGAGCCAACCGCCGCCCCGAACCAGCCCCAGACCGGTTCGTACACCTATGCCCAAGCCGGTGTTTCGATCGCTGCGGGCAATGCCCTGGTGCGGGCGATCGCTCCCCTGGCCCGCGCGACGCGGCGGCCCGGCGCTGACGCCGACCTTGGCGGGTTCGGCGGTATGTTCGATCTGAAGGCGGCAGGGTTCACCGATCCGTTGCTGGTGGCGGCGAACGACGGCGTGGGTACCAAGCTCAAGCTTGCGATCGACTGGAACCGGCATGAAGGCGTCGGGATCGATCTCGTCGCGATGTGCGTCAACGACCTCATCGTCCAGGGCGCCGAACCGCTGTTCTTCCTCGATTATTATGCCAGCGGCGCGCTCGATGCGGCCGTAGCGGAACGCGTCGTCGCCTCGATCGCGGAGGGGTGCAAGATGGCGGGCTGCGCGCTGATCGGTGGCGAGACGGCGGAAATGCCGGGCATGTACGCCGATGGCGATTACGATCTCGCAGGTTTCTGCGTCGGCGCAGTCGAGCGCAGCCACGTCCTGACGGGCCGCGAGATCGCGCCGGGCGACGTCATGCTCGGCTTGGGCTCGTCCGGGGTCCATTCGAACGGGTTCTCGCTCGTTCGCCGGCTTGCCGCCGATCGCGGCTGGAAGCTCGATCGGCCTGCGCTGTTCGATCAGGATCGGCTGCTGATCGATCACCTGATGGCGCCGACGCGCATCTATGTGGCAAGCCTGCTGCCGTTGCTGCGGGACCGTCGCATCAAGGGCCTTGCACACATTACGGGCGGTGGGCTTCTCGAGAATATCCCGCGTGTCCTGCCGGGCGGCGTTCACGCGGTGGTCGACGCCGATGCGTGGGAGCAGTCACGGTTGATGGCGTTCCTCCAGGCGCAGGGCGCGATCGAACCCGAGGAGATGGCGCGCACCTTCAACTGCGGGATCGGCATGGTCGTCATCGTGAGCAGCGACGAGGCCGAGGCCGTTACCGCCGCCCTTACCGCATCGGACGAAACGGTCCACACGATCGGGCGGATCGAGGCCGGGACGCATGGCTGCACCGTCCGGGGATCGGTGGGTACCTGGAGCGCGCGCGCCGACTGGACGGCGACGCATGGCTGACAGGACGCGCGTTGGCGTCCTGATCTCGGGGCGCGGCTCGAACATGATGGCGCTGGCGACCGCCGCGCTCGAGCCGGATTGCCCCTACGAGATCGTGCTGGTGGCATCGGACAAGCCCGACGCGGCGGGGCTCGACTGGGCGCGGTCACACGATTTGCCGACGTTTGCGCTGTCGCCACGCGGGCTGGGCAAGCCGGCCTATGAAGCGGCGATCGACTCGGCCCTGCGCGACGCTGGCGTCGAGGTGGTCGCGCTCGCAGGATATATGCGGCTGTTGTCCGACACGTTCGTCGCCGCATGGCGGGACCGGATCGTCAATATTCATCCCTCGCTCCTGCCGAAGTACAAAGGCCTCGATACGCACGCACGGGCGATCGCGGCCAACGACACGGTTGGCGGGTGCTCGGTTCATCTGGTCACAGAGGAACTCGACGGGGGCGCGGTGCTGGGCCAGGTCGAGGTCCCGATCCGTCCCGGTGACGACGCCGATAGTCTCGCGAACCGCGTATTGGCGGCCGAGCATGCGCTGTATCCAAAGACGCTGGCCGCGTTCGTGACACGATGAGCGGCCCCACGCCCACCGAACGAGCCGAAGCGTCAGCGGTCCGGCGGCGCTGGATCACATTGGCCGAGCTCCTTGCCATCGCCGGCGTTCTGATCGCGGCGCTGACGCTCTGGAGCAACTGGTCGGATCGCTCAGCGGAGAAGGCCGAAAGGGCGAACGCCAGCGCGAGCGAACGACAGGCCGCGCGGCGGTTCGAAATCCGTGCGGTAGCGGCGGAAAATGGCGACTCGCTGCTGTTGTTGCGCGACGACAAACACGAAATCCAGAATGCGACCGTCACCTTTCCATCCGCGCTTCAGGTCGCGCGCAAGGAGGCACTCACCGACCAGATCCAGCGCAGCTGGTTCGAAAAGCCCTTGCTCAAGGCGACCGACGGTGGCGCGGACGAGCAGGCGGGGCGATTGCCGGTGTTGATCACGGTCTCGTACACCGATGGTGACGCCGTACGCACCGCGAGTGGCATCCATGACATCATCTGGGAGACGAAACCCGGCGGGTTCCTGGCGGGCCGGTCCCTCAAGCTGCAAGGCCTGCGCTCGCGGCAACGGGGCGGCGACCAAACGAAGCTGGATGCGATCTGGGCGCGGGAAAAACCGAAATCATAGTGGTGAGGTTGGCCAGCGACGGCAGGATGCAATCGCGCCGTTCAGAGCCGGAGCGCGTATACGGGATCCTCGTAGAGTGTATCGCCTACCGCAAAGGACCGTGACCCCACGACCTCGAAGCCGGCACGCTCGTAAAAGCGTCTGGCGCGCACGTTCTTCGCCCACACACCCAGCAACATCCGCGTGTGGCCACGTGCCCTCGCGTCGTCGCACGCCTGTCGCAAAAGGCCTTGTCCGACCCCGCCGCCGTGAAACTGTTTGAGCGTGTATATCCGACGCAGCTCGATATCCGCTGCGTCCGTGTCGATCGGGAAGTCCGGGCTGGTAAGCACCGTGTAGCCGATCGGGGCATGGCCTGGTTCATACTCGGCCAGGGTCACCACCGTCTGCGGATCCGATAGCCAGGTCTCGAAGACGGCGTGGCTGTTGTTGCGCGCGCAGTGACCGATGATGTCGGCCCCGTTCAGCACGCTTGCATAGGCATCGAGAAACGCGGCGGATGCGACGAGCGACAAGGCGGGTGAATCACCCAGTGTCGCGCGTCGCAGCCGCCAGGTCATCAGCCGACGATTTCTTCTGGCTTGAAGAAATAGGCGATCTCGATCTCGGCATTCTCGTCCGAGTCCGAACCGTGAACCGAGTTTGCCTCGATCGATTCGGCGAGCTCCTTGCGGATCGTGCCGGCATCGGCATTCGCAGGATTGGTCGCACCCATAATGTCGCGATTACGCTGCATCGCGTTCTCACCCTCGAGAACCTGAACCACGACCGGGCCGGAAATCATGAAGTCGACGAGCTCACCAAAGAACGGGCGCTCTTTGTGCACGGCGTAGAAGCCTTCGGCCTGCTCGCGCGTCATCTGGATGCGCTTCGAAGCAACGACGCGGAGGCCGGCTTCCTCAAGCATCTTCGTGACGGCGCCCGTCAGATTGCGGCGGGTTGCATCGGGCTTGATGATCGAAAAGGTACGGTTCGCGGCCATGCTGGTCACGGGCTCCTGTGTTGACGGAAATGGGATGCGCGGCGCTTAGTCGCAGAGCGGCCCTAAAGCAACGTCTATGCCGCGCGCATGCCCGGGCGATCCGATCAGGCGGCCTGCTCCCAACGCCCCGAATCATTCTGTTTCCAATAGCGTCGTTCCACGCCAGCGCGGCCCGCAAGCGCTTTCCACGCCAGCCGTGCCTCACGAATCGCGTCTTCGTCGAAGATGTGAAACGCGCGGTCGAAGTCGAGTGCCGTATCGCGCCATTTGCCATCGACGATCGCGACGTTGCCGGCGGCATTTGCCGCGGTAACGTCGGGCGCGATCAGTATGGGCTGTGCCGCGTCGTTACCGCCGCCCTGTTGCGCATGCGGCAGGAAGCTCTCGGGCGCGTAGGACCACAGCAGCCGATCGAGCGCGAGGCGCTGAGCCTCCGACTCCGCGACGACGACGAGCCTTCCCCCGCTAGCGACGACGCGCTCCGCGATCCGGGGAAGGACGCGGTCGAGGGGGATGCTGAGGTGGTAAAAGTCGACCTGCACGTTGCGTCCCCCTGCCCGACCCTTCCGTCATCCCGACCTTTTCAGGATGACGATGGGCACATGCGCTTTAGCCTCAGCCCTCGAAATTGTCCGCGACGAACCGGTCGAGCAGCCGCACGCCATATCCCGTCGCGCCCTTGTCGTGGTTCGTCCCCGGCTTGTCGGACCAGACCATGCCGGCAATGTCGAGATGCGCCCACTTGACGCCCTCGTCGACGAAACGCAGGATAAACTGTGCCGCGGTGATCGACCCTGCGCCGCGAGGACCGACATTCTTCATGTCAGCGATCGGCGAGTCGATCATCTTGTCATAGGCCGGCGACAGCGGAAAACGCCACAATGTCTCGCCGGTCGCCTTCCCCGCCGCGAGGAGCTTGTCCGCGAGCGCATCGTCATTGGCGAAGATGCCGCCATTCTCCGTCCCGAGCGCGACGATCATCGCACCCGTCAGCGTCGCGAGGTCGACGATCATCGTCGGCTTGAACGTCTTCTGCACCCATGTGACGCAATCGCACAGCACGAGCCGGCCTTCGGCGTCGGTGTTGAGCACTTCGATCGTCTGACCCGACATCGAGGTTATGACGTCGCTGGGCCGCAAGGCCGCGCCGTCGGGCATGTTCTCGACCAGCCCCATGACGCCGACGACGTTCACCTTGGCCTTGCGCGCGGCGAGCGCCTTCATCGCGCCGGCGACCGCACCGGCACCGCCCATATCCCACTTCATGTCTTCCATGCCCGCGCCGGGCTTGATCGAGATGCCGCCCGAGTCGAACGTCACGCCCTTGCCGACGAACGCCAGCGTCGGTGCATCCGCGCCTGCACCATTCCACTTCAATGCGAGGATACGGGCTTCCCGACGCGAACCCTGGCTCACGCCCAGCAAGGCGCCCATGCCAAGATCCGCCATCTGCGCTTCGTCGAGCACGGTGATCTCGACGCCCAGACCTTCGACCGCCTCCGTGACCTTCGCGACGAAGCTCTCCGGATACAGGATGTTCGGGGGCGAGGTGACGAGCCAGCGGGTCAGATCGAGCCCGTCGGTGACGGCGTCGTGACGCGCCCACGCGGCTTCGCCGCCGTCACCCGAACCAACGATCGTCAGCGTCGTCAGTGTCGGCTTCGCGGTCTCGGCAAGCTTGGTACGATAGGTATCATAGCGCCATGCGCGCTGTTCGGCAGCAGCGGCGAACCGCGCGACGAGATCGGCCGAAGGTGCCGATGGCAGAGCCTGCACCATCACCGTGACCGCCGTGGCGCCCGACGTCAGCAGGCGCGCGACGACGGCGCCGCCAGCCTTCTCCCAGTCGTTCTCGCTTCCCGCACCCGTCCCGACCAGCAAGACCTGCCGAACGACATCGTCGACGGGGACGAAGAGTTCGACGATCGAACCCGCATCGCCCGAAAAGCGTGCCGCGGTGGTGGCCTGGTCCGCGACAGCCTGCGCGTGGTCACCGAACGCACCCCAGACGATATGGGGCACGCCGTCCTTGCCGACGGGAAGTGCGAGAATGGCGGCATCAGCGGCAGCGGCGGGAGCGAAATGGATCTGCATCAGGGGACCTCGAACCACGGGATAAATAGGCGATGACAGCCTCCTAGGCTCATGACGCGGGTCTGGCAAAGCACGACGATTGCAGCAAAGGCCCGGTGGTGCGATAGGCGGCCTTCGACGGGCACGAACGGTGGCCCGAATGCCAAAAGGGGCTGATGTTCATCGTGCTGCGTATCGACCTTTTGGCGGGTTGCGCCCTGACGCTCGCATTGCTGGCGGCGTCGCCTACCCATGCGCAGGATCTGCAGGACCGCCCGGTCACACCCCCTGCGCCCGAAGCGCCGGCGGCGGGCGCGCCGACGACGCCGGACGCGGACCAGGTCCAGTTCAGCTCGGAGACGCTAGAATATGACACGAACACCGATGTCGTGACCGCCAAGGGTGCGGTTCGCATGTTTCGCGAGGGAAGCCGCCTGCGCGCGGACACGGTCGTCTGGAACCGCAAGACGGGCAAAGTGCTCGCGACCGGCGATATCGCGGTGACCAACCCGCAGGGTGACATCGCCTATGGCGACCAGATCGAGCTCACCGATTCGCTCAAGGACGGCGTCGTCGACAATATGCTCGTGGTGCTCGAGCAGGGCGGCCGCATGGCGGCCGCACAGGGTACGCGCGAAGCGGACGGAACGCTCAACCTTCGCAGCGCCGCCTATACGCCGTGCTCGGTCACCAATTCGGACGGATGCCCGAAGGACCCGACGTGGAAGATCACGGCCGTACGCGTGACCTACCGTCCGCAGCGAGAGCGTATCTATTTCGACGGCGGACGACTCCACCTGTTCGGGCTTCCCTCGCTTCCGCTGCCCAAATTCTCCACGCCCGTGGGCGGCGGCAGCGACAGCGGTCTTTTGTCGCCGACCGCGAGCTACAGCCGGGTCAACGGGCTCGAGCTCGGCGTTCCCTATTATTTCAAGCTGGGGCCAAACAAGGGCCTCGTGATCACGCCTCGCGTCTATTCGAGCGTCCTGCCGATGGTGCAGGCCGATTATTCGCAACTGGGGACGAAGGGGGCGTTCAGGGTCAACGCCTATGCCACGGCCAGCCGGCGCAGCGACGATTTGCTCAACAGCAACCCCGCCGACACGGAGATGGCTTTTCGCGGCTATCTCGACGGCATCGCGCGGTATCAGTTCTCGCCGCAATGGAGTGCCAGCGCGTCGCTGCGTGTGACGACCGATCGCACGTTCCTGCGGCGGTACGACATTTCCCGCGATGATCGGCTCCGGTCGACCGCCAGCATTCAGCGGGTCGACGATTCGAGTTACCTTTCGCTGACCGCCTGGGCAGCGCAGACGCTCCGGGTCAACGATCCCCAAGGCCAGCAACCGATCGCGCTGCCGGAAATCGACTATCGCAAGCGGTTCGACGACGGCGTGCTCGGAGGCCGGTTCCAGCTGCAGCTGAACACGCTCGCGCTGACGCGAACGGATGGGCAGGACACGCAGCGCGCGTTCGCCAGTCTCCAGTGGGACCTCCGTCGTCTGACGCGGTGGGGGCAGGAAGTCACCTTCACCGCCTTTGCACGCGGCGATGCCTATAATACCGACGATACGCTGCTGACGTCGGTCGCGAGCTATCGCGGGAACGAAGGCTTTACCGGCCGCGCGATCGGCGCGGTTGCCGTCGACGTGAAATGGCCGTTCATCGGGTCGTTCCTTGGCGGCACGCAGCGTCTCACGCCGCGGGTACAGGTCGTCGCGGCGCCGAAGCTGGCCAATCTCTCGGTCCCCAATGAAGACAGTCGTGCGCTCGATCTGGATACGTCCAACCTGTTTTCGCTCAACCGGTTTGCCGGATATGACCGGTTCGAGGATTCGACCCGTGTCACCTACGGCGCCGACTGGGCGATCGACCTGCCGGGGATCGCGATCGAGACGAATATCGGCCAGAGCTATCGCCTCGACACGCGACCGACCATCCTCCCCGACGGCACGGGCCTCAGCGACCGGTTCTCGGATGTCGTCGGTCGCACGGAGGTCCGCTTCCGTGACTTCGTCTCGGTGACGCACCGGTTCCGCCTCGACAAGGACGGCTTCGCGGTCCGCCGCAACGAGATCGACGCCACGCTCGGCTCGCGCGCAACCTACATTCTCGTCGGGTATCTCCGGCTCAACCGCGACATCACGCCGGCGATCGAGGATCTCCAGGATCGCGAAGAGGCGCGCGTCGCAGGGCGTGTCCAATTCGCCAAATTCTGGTCGGCGTTCGGTTCGGCGGTCGTCGACCTCACGAACCGCGCGGAGGACCCCTTGTCGCAGTCGAGCGGCTTCGATCCGATCCGCCACCGGCTTGGTGTCCAATATGAGGACGATTGCCTGCGGCTCGGTGCAACGTGGCGACGCTATTACAACAACACCGGGGATGCGCGCAGGGGCAACAGTTTCCTGCTGACGCTGGCCTTCACTAATCTGGGCCGCTAAGCCCCTATTCAGCTACTGCACGGCAAGACGCGCGTTGCGTGCGACGATTACGCGATGATGGGATACCGATATCTTGAAGCATGATGTTCGACTGGCAACGCGTGGAAGCCGGGTAATCGGGGCAGTGGTCTTGGCGGCCCTAGCGGCTGGCGCCGTGGCGCAAACCGCGCCACCGGCGGCCAACTCGGGCCGCACCGTGTCCGATCAGAGCATACCGGACAATACCGGGCTCGACATTCCGGCCAACCTCCAGATCTTCGGCAAGGTCGATCCAAACGTTCGAAAGCCGACGGCGATCGTCAACGATTCGGTCATCACCGGCACCGATGTCGACCAGCGTGTCGCGCTGATCGCGATGGCAAACGAAGGTGCGAAGCTGTCGCCCGAAGACCGCGACCGGCTGAAGCTCCAGGTCCTGCGCCAGCTGATCGACGAGACGCTGCAGCTTCAGGAAGCGAAGACGGCCGACATCACGATCTCGCCCGCCGAACTTACCCAGAGCTATGACGCGGTCTCGAAGCGGTTCAATCGCACCCCCGTGGCGATGACCGCCTATCTGCGCGAAACGGGGTCGTCGGATCGTTCGCTCAAGCGGCAGATCGAGGGGGAGCTGGCTTGGCAGCGCTATCTCCGCAAGCGCGTGGAGCCGTTCGTCAATGTCGGCGACGAGGAGGTCAAGGGCATCATCGACCGCCTCGAGGCAGCCAAGGGCACCGACGAGTTCAACCTTAAGGAGATCTACCTCGCGGGTAATGCGACCAATGGCCAGCAGGTCTATGCCAACGCCCGCCAGCTGATTCAGGATATCCAGAAGGGCGGCAAGCCGTTCGATTATTACGCGACGCAGTTCTCGGAAGCGTCGACCCGTGCGGTCGGCGGTGATCTTGGATGGGTGCGCGCCGCAACGCTGCCGCCGCAGCTCGCCGAGGCGGCACAGTCGATGCAGGTGGGTCAGGTCGCCGGCCCGATCGAGGTTTCGGGTGGCTATTCGATCCTCTATCTGACCGACAAGCGGCAGGTGCTGACGGCGGATCCGCGTGACGCACGGCTCAGCCTCAAGCAGCTCACGCTGCGCTTTCCGGCGAACACGACGCAGGCACAGGCCGCGGTGCGCGCCGAGGCGTTCGCGCAGGCTACGAGGAATCTGCGGGGCTGCGGGACCGTCGAGAAGGTTGCTGCCGGGATCGGCGCCGACGTGGTCGACAACGACACCGTGCGGATCCGTGATCTCCCGCCGCAGCTGCAGGAAGTCATGCTGAAGCTTCAGGTCGGTGAGTCGAGCCCGCCATTCGGCTCCGCCGAACAGGGTGTCCGCGCGCTCGTGCTGTGTGGCCGCGACGATCCGCAATCGGGCGCGCTGCCAAGCTCGGCCCAGATCCAGGGTCAGCTCGAGCAGCAGCGCGTCAACCTACGTGCGCAACAGAAGCTGCGCGATCTCCGTCGCGACGCGGTGGTCGAATATCGCTGATCGAACGATGAGCATGCGCAATCCCTTGGCGGTATCGATGGGCGACCCGGCCGGAATCGGACCCGAAATCATCGCCAAGGCGTGGGCAAAGCGTGAGGCCCATGATCTGCCGCCGTTCGTGGCGATCGGCGACGCGCGGGCGATCGAACGGGTGTGGAACGGTCCGCTCGTCCGCGTTACCAGCCTCGACGAAGGCAGCGCTGCCTTCGCGACGGGCGTTCCCGTGCTCAGCGTCGAGGACGCGGGCGATGTCGTGCCGGGCGCGCCGGACACCGATGGGGCCCGATGCGCGCTCCATTCGCTCGAACTTGCGGTAGGACTCGTCCGGACCGGGGCAGCGCGCGCGCTGGTGACCGGGCCCGTGTCGAAGGCGCGTCTCTATGCGATCGGTTTCAGCCATCCGGGTCAGACCGAATTCGTCGCCGAACGGTTTGGCATTGCCGGTGAGAATGCCGTGATGATGCTCGCCGGTCCGTCGCTTCGGGTCGTACCCATCACCACGCACGTCCCCCTCAACGCGGTCTCGTCCTTGTTGACGATCGATCTCATCCTCGCACGGGGGCGCGCGACCGCGCGGGGGCTGACCCGCAATTTCGGCATCGAAGCCCCTAGGCTTGCGTTTGCAGGGTTCAATCCGCACGCCGGCGAACAGGGCGCACTGGGTCGCGAGGAGATCGACGTCATCGAACCGGCCATCGCGATCCTTCAGGCCGAGGGCATCAATGCGACGGGCCCGTTCGCAGCAGATACGTTGTTCCATCCGCGTGCCCGTGCGACCTATGATGCGGCGCTCTGCTGTTATCATGACCAGGCGCTGGTGCCGCTCAAGACCATCCATTTCGATGAGGGTGTGAACATCACGCTTGGCCTCCCGATCGTCCGGACCTCGCCCGACCACGGCACCGCTTTTTCGATCGCCGGCAAGGATATGGCGGAGCCCGGTGCGATGATCGCTGCGATTGCGATGGCCGGCCAGGCGGCGGACCGTCGTGCACGGTCCGCGCTGGCGCAATGATTCAACCGACAATGCCGTTGCCGCCGCTCCGCGAAGTCATCGCGCGGCACGGCCTGAACGCAAGCAAGGCGCTTGGTCAGAACTTCCTGTTCGACGGGCAGCTACTCGCGCGGATCGCGGCGGTTCCAGGGGATCTCCACGACAAGGAAGTTCTCGAGATCGGGCCAGGCCCGGGCGGCCTCACGCGTGCGCTGCTGGCCGCAGGGGCGCGGGTTACCGCAATCGAACGCGACCATCGCTGCATCCCGGCGCTCGGCGAACTCGGCGATGCGTTCCCGGGGCGCCTGCGCGTGATCGAAGGCGACGCACTGGCGATCGACGCCCCGTCGCTCTTCGAAGGCGCTCCGCATATCGTCTCGAACCTGCCGTACAATATCGGCACGGCGTTGCTCGTCGGGTGGCTATCGACGGGATGGATGCCGTGGTGGCAATCGCTGACGCTGATGTTCCAGAAGGAAGTCGCCGAGCGTATCGTTGCGACGACCGACAGCGATCATTACGGCAGGCTCGCCGTACTCGCGCAGTGGCGAAGCAACGCGCGTATTGCGATGCCGGTTCATCGCTCCGCCTTCACGCCGCCGCCGAAGGTCATGTCGGCGGTCGTTCACATCACCCCATCGCCCGCCCCGCAGGATGTCGATTTCAGCCTGCTGGAGCGGCTTACCGGCGCGGCGTTCGGGCAGCGACGCAAGATGCTCCGGCAAAGCCTGAAGTCGGTACCGGGCGCGCTCGATGCGCTCGACCGGATCGGTATCGAAGGAACGCGTCGCGCCGAGACACTCTCGGTGGTCGACTTCGTGGCGCTGGCCCGCGAGGCAGGATCAGCGGGCAACGCCTCCCGCTGATCGATCAGTCCTTGGCCGGCGCCGGCTTGGGAGCGACCTGCGCCGTCGTGATCGGCGGCCCCTTGGCGATCGTCGCGGCCAGCTGGCTTGCCTCGGGGCATGCGCCCTTGCAGATCGTCCGAATCTTGGCGAGGTTGTCGCGCGCACGAACGACCGCCCCCTTCATGACCAAGGCCGTGCCCTGTCCGTTGAGCGCGACGACGTCGTTCGGCTCGAGCAGCAACGCCTCGCGGTAGAGACGGATCGCCTTTCCGGGCAGGTCGCGTGCCTCTGCGACCTTCGCCAGCTCGATGAACGCCGCGCGATTGCGCGGATCGACCGCAACCGCTGTTTCCAGCATGTCGGTCGCACCGTCCAGATTGCCGGCCGCCTTCAGGCTGCGGCCCTGAGCCAGCAGCTGCATCGACCTGGGATCGATCTGATTGTCCGGGCGCTGGCCGCTGAGCGAGGTCGACACCGACACCACCGTGAGCGCGGCAGCAAAGGCAACGGTCGAAAAACGCATCAGGGTCTCCAGGCGGCGCACAGCGACATTGGCTAGCATTGCTAGGCGGCTAGCATGCGCGGATAAGCCGCGCGACAAAAAAGCCATCGGTCCCGTCTCGGCCTGGCTCGAGGCGGATACCGTGACCATGCTCCGCACCGGTGGGCAAGGTGAAGCGATCGACCTGCCAGCCGGGATGCGCGTTCAGGAACCAGCTGACCTGATCCGTTCCCTCCGCGTCCAGCAACGAGCAGACGATGTAGACCAGCGCACCGCCCGGCTTGACCAGCGAGGATGCCGCCGAGAGAACCTGCTGCTGCGTCGATTGCAGGCGCGACAGGCGGTCGGGGGTGAGCCGCCAGCGGGCCTCCGGGTTGCGCCGCCACGTCCCGGTTCCCGAGCAGGGAGCATCGACAAGCACGCCATCGGCCTGCCCGCTCCATTCGACCAGCGCGTCCCGCTCGCGACCGGGATTGAGCAGCATCGTGTCGATGATCGTCGCACCCGCGCGGGTTGCGCGGGGGGCGAGCCTCGCCAACCGGTTGCGGTCGGTATCGCACGCCAGGATAGCACCCTGATCGGCCATCGCCGCCGCCAGCGCGAGCGTCTTGCCGCCTGCCCCGGCGCAGAAGTCGACGATCCGCTGGCCAGGTTTTGCCTGCATCGCGAGACCGACGATCTGGCTGCCTTCGTCCTGAACCTCGAGTGCGCCTCCGTTGAAAAGCGGGAGCAGCTCGACATTGGTACCCAGCGGAAGCCGGATGCCATCCGGCGCCTTATCGGTAGCCTCCGCCTCGGGCAGCGCCGCCAGAACGGCTGCGCGGTCGGTTACGAGCCGGTTCACGCGAAGATCGAGCGTAGCACGGCCTGCCAGGTCGGTCAGCGCGGCGCCATCAAGCCCTGACGCGCGCAACGCCTTGGTCAGCCATTGCGGGGCGACACCCGCTCGTGCCCGCGGCTCATCCTTTGCGATCGACGCCGGCGCATGCGTCGAGCCATCGAAGGTTTCCGCAACGGCGGGATCGGCATCGGCGACGAGCAGCATGGCGGACCGCCCATCCTCGGGGCGATCGCCCGCCTTGCGGATGGCGGAATAGACGAGCTCGCGAACGGCCCGACGATCCTTCGACCCGGCATAGCGCCTGGTCGCGAAATACCGCGCGATCAGCGTGTCGGCGGCAGCGCCGCCTTCGCGCGCAGCGACGATGATCTGATCGAGCAGTTCGATCGCAGCCTGCGTTCGCGCCGGGGGGGTCATGCTGCTGCGCCCCCAACAAGGAGGGATATCAGCGGCGATTGGTACAACAAGCTCATCATCATGCCCTCCCCTAGCCCCTCCCGGCGCCGGGAGGGGAATATTTTCGGGGGTAAGCGCTTAGCGGGTCGGGTAGTTTGGCGCCTCACGCGTGATCGTCACGTCATGGACATGGCTCTCCATCAGGCCCGCGCCGGTGATCTGGACGAATTCGGCGCGCGACTGAAGGTCGGGGATCGTTGCCGAGCCTGTGTAGCCCATTGCCGCCTTGATGCCGCCGACGAGCTGATGAATGACGTCCTTTGCCGGCCCCTTATAGGCGACCTGGCCCTCGATCCCCTCGGGAACGAGCTTCAGCTGATCCTTGATATCGCCCTGGAAATAGCGGTCCGCCGAGCCGCGGCCCATCGCGCCGACCGAGCCCATCCCGCGATAGGACTTATAGGCGCGTCCCTGATACAGGAACGTCTCACCCGGTGCCTCGTCGGTCCCGGCCAGCAGCGAGCCGATCATGACGGTCGACGCGCCCGCGGCGAGCGCCTTGGCCATATCGCCCGAGGTCCGGATCCCGCCATCGGCAATGACGGGGACGCCCGCCTTGTGACCCGCTTCGGCACAATCCATGACCGCGGTCAGCTGCGGCACGCCGACGCCTGCGACGACACGCGTCGTACAGATCGAACCGGGCCCGATCCCGACCTTGATGCCATCGGCACCGGCGTCGATGAGCGCGCGCGTTGCCGCAGCGGTCGCGACATTGCCAGCGACGACCTGGACGGAATTGGAGAGCTTCTTGACGCGCTCGACCGCGCGGCCAACGTCACGGTTATGCCCATGCGCGGTATCGATCACGATCAGATCGCAGCCGGCATCGACCAGCTGCTCGGTCCGGTCGTACCCCTTGTCGCCGACCGTCGTGGCGGCCGCAACGCGCAGCCGGCCTGCCTCGTCCTTCGTGGCGTCGGGGAACATGACCGCCTTCTCGATATCCTTGACGGTGATCAGCCCGACACAGCGATACTGCGCATCGACGACGAGCAGCTTCTCGATCCGGCGCTGATGCAGCAGGCGGCGGGCTTCCTCCTTGCCGACTTCGGTCGAAACCGTGGCGAGGTTCTCATGCGTCATCAACTCGCTGACGGGCTGCTGCGGGTTGCCGGCAAAGCGCACGTCGCGGTTGGTGAGGATGCCGACGAGCTTGCCGTCCGCCTCGACGACGGGGATACCACTGATGCGGTGCCCGGCCATCAATGCCTGGGCCTCGCCCAGAGTCGCGGTCGGCTTGATCGTGATCGGATTGACGACCATGCCCGACTCGAACCGCTTGACCTGCCGCACTGCCGCCACCTGCTGCTCGACGGTGAGGTTGCGGTGGAGCACGCCAATGCCACCAAGCTGCGCCATGACGATCGCCATGTCCGCCTCGGTGACGGTGTCCATCGCCGAGGACAGGATCGGGATGTTCAGCGCGATGCCGCGCGTCAGTTGGGTACGCGTGTCCGCCTGGCTAGGCAGGACGTCCGACTCGCCCGGATACAGGAGGACGTCGTCGAAGGTGAGGCCGAGGCGGATATCCATGTAAGCTGCCGATCCTGGGTGTGAGGTGGCGCGCCATGTAACCAAAGCCGACGCGTACGGCTAGGCCTCTCGTCGGTCGACGTGCTATAGCGAAGCGATACACGGATGAGGGAGTTACCATGGGCCTCGTAATAGCCGCGCTCGCAGTGGCGCTGGTGCTTTTCTACCTGATGACCAGCATCAAGATCGTCCGTCAGGGATATCAGTACACGATCGAGCATTTCGGTCGGTTCACCGCGGTCGCCCGGCCAGGTTTCAACTTCTACCCCGCGTTCTTTTACCGTGTAGGCCGCAAGGTCAACATGATGGAACAGGTCATCGACATCCCCGGTCAGGAGATCATCACGAAGGACAATGCGATGATCTCGACGGATGGCGTCGTGTTCTTCCAGGTGCTCGACTCCGCAAAGGCGGCGTACGAGGTGTCGGACCTGTACCAGGCGCTTCTTCAGCTCACGACGACCAATCTCCGGACGGTGATGGGGTCGATGGACCTCGACGAGACCCTGTCGAAACGCGACGAGATCAACGCGCGCCTGCTGAGCGTCGTCGACCATGCGACGACCCCCTGGGGCGTCAAGATCACGCGCGTCGAGATCAAGGACATCCGGCCGCCGGCCGACATCGTCAACGCGATGGGCCGGCAGATGAAAGCCGAACGAGAGAAGCGCGCCAACATCCTCGATGCGGAGGGCTCACGCGCCTCTGAAATCCTCCGTGCCGAGGGACAGAAACAGGCGCGGATCCTCGAATCCGAGGGGCGCAAGGAATCGGCGTTTCGCGATGCGGAAGCACGCGAGCGCGCCGCCGAAGCCGAAGCCGCTGCCACCCGCGCCGTCTCGCACGCAATCGAGGAAGGCGGGGCGCAGGCGATCAACTATTTCATCGCGCAGAAATATGTCGAGGCGATCGGCAAGTTCGCAACTTCGCCGAACGCCAAGACCATATTGTTCCCCGTCGAAGCGACACAGCTGATGGGCACGCTGGGTGGGATCGGCGAACTCGCCAAGGATGCGCTGCGCGACACGGTCAGTCCACCCCCAGCCAAACCGGCGCCGCGTGGTCCGTTTGAACTGTCGTCCTCAACCGAACCGCCCACGACCTGATGGGAATGATCGGTGCGGCTGGCGCGTGGCTGATTGCCGCGCTTGTGCTCGGGATCGCGGAGCTTGCCGCGCCCGGGATATTCTTCGTGTTCCTGGCAATTGCCGCAGCCGTGACCGGAATTGCCCTTCTTGCGCTTCCGGAGTTGCCGATCGCCGTCCAGTTGGCGTCATTCGCGGTCTGGAGCACCGTGACGGTCCTGATCGGCCGGCGCTGGTACCGCGATTATCCCGTTGCGGGTGCCGACCCGATGCTGAACGACCGGTCCGCCAGGATGGTGGGGCAGATCGTGATCGTCGAAACGGCGATCGTGGAGGGACGCGGGCGGGTGTTGGTCGGCGATGGAAGCTGGCCGGCACGCGGGGACGACGCCGCGGCTGGGACACGTGTTCGGATTACGCGCGTCGCCGACGGCGTGGCGGACGTGACGCCAGTCTGACCCGACGTATACCCGGGGCGGGCGTGCAATATGCAGCACCCCCGCCCCGAAACAGACGACCGGTCAGGACCGATCCGTCCCGTTATGCCGCTTCGCGAGTCTTGGGTGCGGCCTGCCGGACGCCCTCATCGACATGATCGGCGAACTGCGCGAAGTTCTCGACGAACAGGTCGACGAGCTTTGCCGCCGTCGCGTCGTAGGCATCCTTGTCCGCCCAGGTGGCGCGCGGGTCGAGGATCGCGTCGTCGACGCCCGGGACGCTGACCGGCACCTTGAACCCGAAGTTTGGATCGGTCCGGAATGTCGCGTCGTTCAGGCTGCCGTCGAGCGCCGCGTTGAGCAATGCCCGCGTGGCCTTGATCGGCATCCGGTTGCCGACGCCATATTTGCCACCCGTCCAGCCGGTGTTGACCAGCCAGCAGTCGACGCCACCCTTTGCGATCCGCTCCTTGAGCAAATTGCCGTACACCGAAGGGTGGCGGGGCATGAACGGCGCGCCAAAGCACGTCGAGAATGTCGCATCGGGCTCCGTCACGCCGATCTCGGTTCCCGCCACGCGAGCCGTGTAGCCCGACAGGAAATGGTACATCGCCTGATCGGGCGTCAGCTTCGCGATTGGGGGCAGAACGCCGTAGGCGTCCGCGGTCAGCATCACGATGTTGCGGGGAACCGGGCCCATATTCTCATCCGACGCATTCGGGATGAAGTCGATCGGATAGGCACCGCGACTGTTTTCCGCGAGCGTGTGGTCGTCGAGATCGAGCAGGCGCGTCGTCGGATCCATCACGACGTTTTCGAGCACCGTGCCGAACCGCTTCGTGGTCGCGAAGATTTCGGGCTCGGCGTCCGCGGAGAGACGGATCATCTTCGCATAGCAGCCACCCTCGAAATTGAAGACGGCGGTATCGGACCAGCCATGCTCGTCATCGCCGATAAGGGTACGGCTCGCGTCGGCGGACAACGTCGTCTTGCCGGTGCCCGACAGGCCGAAGAATACGGCGGTATCGCCGTTCGGTCCCATGTTGGCAGAACAGTGCATTGGCATGACGCCGGTCGGCGGCAGCAGATAGTTGAGCAGTCCGAACACCGACTTCTTCATCTCGCCGGCATATTTGGTGCCGCCGATCAGGATGAGCTTGTCGGTGAAGTTGACCGCGATCACGGTCTCGCTGCGGCAACCATGACGGGCCGGATCGGCGCGGAAGCTCGGCAGATCGACGATCGTATAATCGGCTACGAAGCCCTTGAGCGCGGCCTCTTCGGGACGAACCAGCATCGTCCTGATGAAGAGGTTATGCCAGGCGAGTTCGGTGATCACGCGGACCTGGACGCGATGATCCGTCTGCGACCCACCGTACAGATCCTGGACGAACAGCTCCTTGCGATCGGCGAGCGCTTTGAAGAAGTCGGCCTTGAGCGCCTCGAAATGCGCCGGCTCCATCGCCTTGTTGCTCTTGCCCCACCACACGGTGCTTTCCGTCTCGGCATCGCGGACGATGAACTTGTCCTGCGCCGAGCGCCCCGTATGGGCCCCCGTCGTCACCACGAGGGGTCCATCGGCGGACAATGTGCCCTCGCCACGCTCGAGCGCGGCCTCGACGAGCTGGGCGGTAACGAGGTTCCAGTGCAGTTTCGCCGGGGTCTCGATCCCCTGTACTGCCAGCCCGCCATCGGGAATGCGCAAATCCGCCACGTCAACTCTCCATAAACTCTGCCGCATACGTATGTATGTGATTGAAAGTCGATGTATCCGGCGCCCCGGCACGGGTCAAACGGGGTAACCTACAATCTTACCATCGTCAGACATTTCATGACCCATATTGGCTCAAACGCGCGATGTTGTTGAGTGGCGCCCGACTTTGGCTTAGTCCGGTCCGCACGTGATGGATGCATGACGGATGCGAACGGCGATCGAATGACAGTTTTCCCATGACCGCGACGATCGCGTTGGTCGATGACGACCGGAACATCCTGACCTCGGTGTCGATCGCGCTGCAGACCGAGGGGTTCACGACGCGTATCTATTCCGACGGGGAAACGGCGCTCAAAGCGCTGACCGACAACCCGCCGGATCTCGCGATCTTCGATATCAAGATGCCGCGAATGGATGGGCTCGAGCTGCTCCGTCGGCTCCGCGAGAAGAGCCAGATTCCCGTCATCTTCCTGACCAGCAAGGACGACGAGCTCGACGAGGCGCTGGGCCTCGCGATGGGTGCCGACGACTATATCGCCAAGCCCTTTTCGCAACGTCTGCTGATCGCGCGTATCCGAGCGATCCTGCGGCGCACCGAACTGACGCAGTCCCCGGGATCGGAAACCGAAGCGGAGACGGCGGGTCCGCTCGATCGTGGTCGTCTGAACATGGATCCGGCGCGACACCGGACGATGTGGAACGGGCTTCCCGTAACGCTCACCGTGACCGAGTTCATGATCCTAGAAACGCTCGCGCAGCGGCCGGGGATCGTGAAGACCCGCAACCAGCTGATGGATGCGGCCTATCAGGACGACATCTACGTCGACGACCGGACGATCGACAGCCATATCAAACGCCTTCGCCGCAAGTTCCGCCAGGTCGACCCGGAATTCGATGCGATCGAGACGCTCTATGGCGCCGGATACAGATTTTCAGACGATTAGCATGCCCGCCCCCGATCTGCACGACATCGACGATCTGCGCGAAAGTGAAGATGGCCGGGATCTGACGCTGCGCTGGTCGGGCCAGATCTCGCTCACCCGGCGGATATTGGCGGTCAACATCTTCGCGCTGCTGCTGTTGGCCGGCGGGTTCTTCTACCTTGATTCCTATCGCAGCCGGATCCTCGACAGCCGCGTGGCGCAAGCCGGGCGCGAGGCACGGCTGATCGGCGAAGCGCTCGCCGCGGTCGCGCCCGACTTACGTGACCCGCTGATCGTTCGGCTAGGCAATGATACCGGCTCGCGTATCCGACTCTACGACGCTGCCGGAAAGCCGATCGTGGACAGCCGCTTGCTCGGACTGCGCAATTTCGTGCTCCAGGATCCCGACAAGGAGGATTGGGGTCAGGACGTCGCGCGCTTCCTCGACGCGGTGATCGATATCGTCGTGATGGCGCCGCGAGCACCGCTCTACCGCGAGCGCAGCGCCGGCCAATCCTGGCCCGACGTCGACCGAGCACGCCGGTACCAGCGTATCTCGGCGACCGTGTGGCGTGCGCCGGACCGTACCCCCGTCATCACGGCATCCGCACCGCTGCCCCGCGGCGGCGTCGTCATGACGACGGTGAACGCCCGGGACATCACGCGGACCGTCCGGATCGAGCGTTTCCGCCTGAGCATGGTTCTGCTGCTCGTCTCGATCGTCTCCGTGCTGCTGTCGTTGTTCCTGGCACGGACGATCGTCCGGCCCTTGCGGCGGCTGGCGCGCGCCGCTGTGCGGGTCAGGCTGGGACGAGCGCGCGAAGTGGTCGTTCCGCGACTCCCCTCTCGGCGCGACGAGCTCGGCATGCTGGCGCGCGCGCTGTCCGACATGAGCCTCGCGCTCCGCGCAAGGATCGATGCGACCGAGGCGTTTGCCGCAGACGTCACGCACGAGATGAAGAACCCGCTCGCTTCGCTGCGGTCTGCCGTCGAGGGTCTTTCCCGCGTGCGCGACCCGGCGCTGCAGGAGCAGCTGATGGCGATCGTCCGCGATGACGTCCATCGGCTCGACCGGCTGATCTCGGACATCTCCGACGCCTCGCGTCTCGACGCGCAACTGAGCCGGGCAAAGTTCGAGCCGGTCGACATGGCGACGCTGATCGATGGCCTGCTCGCACAGCGCACCGCACGGGGCGTCGAGCGGGATATCCGCATCCGTTTCGACCGCGGCACCGATGGCCCGTTTGTCATCCTCGGCGAGGGCGCGCGGCTCGAGCGCGTCATCGAGAATGTGATCGACAATGCCGTGTCGTTCTCACCCGATGGCGGGCTGATCACCGTGTCGACGGTTCGCGGGGCGCAGCATCTCGTGATCCGGATCGAGGACGAGGGACCGGGCGTACCGGAGGACGCACGGGACGCGATCTTCCGTCGCTTTCATTCGGTCCGACCGGAATTGGAGACCTTCGGCCGACATTCGGGACTGGGTCTGGCCATCGCCCGGACGATCGTCGAAGGCCATCAGGGTGCGATTACCGTCGAATCGCGGGAAGATCGCCTTGGTGGCGCACGCTTCGTCATCCGCATTCCCCTGAATGATAGTTGAGGAGCCTGCGCGATGGTCGAACTGTCATCGGACCGGCTGCATGCGACGGCGGTCGCGATCGGCGGCGTTGCCGTGCTGATCGAGGGGCCGTCGGGGTCGGGCAAGTCCGATCTGGCGCTGCGGCTGATCGACCGTGGCGCGGTGCTCATCAGCGACGACCAGACGCTGCTCATCCGCGCCGGTTCGCGGTTGCTGGCGCGCCCGCCGCAGACGATCGCTGGCAAGCTGGAGATCCGCGGCGTCGGCATCCTGTCTATGCCGCATGTCGCCGACATACCCGTGGCGATGCTCGTCAGGTTGCAGGACCAGGTCCAGCGCATGCCCGATCGGAGAATCCGACGGATCGCCGGGATCGACGTACCCGAAGTTGCGATCGAGCCGTTCCATAGCTCTGCACCGATCAAGATCGAATTCGCCCTGCGCAACGGAGTTGCACTCGCTTGACGACTCACCACAAACCTATCCTGCTTCTGACCGGCATGTCCGGCGCGGGAAAGTCCACCGTGCTGAAGACGCTGGAGGACCTTGGCTGGGAAATCGTCGACAATCTGCCGTTGCTGTTGCTCGATCGATTGCTCGATACCCCGCCCCCGCACAACGCGCTCGAGGACGGCAAGCAGCCTCTTGCGATCGGCATCGGCGCCCGCACGCGCGATTTTGACTCGCAGCGGATCATCAGTCGCATCCGCGATCTGCGTGACGAACACGGGCTGGAGATCAGCACGCTGTTTCTCGACTGTGCGAGCACGGAACTCGAGCGACGCTATTCCGAGACGCGACGTCGCCATCCGCTTGCGCTGGATCGCCCCGCCGGTGACGGCATCGCGCGCGAACGCGAACTGCTGCGACCATTGCGCGACTGGGCAAACCGGCTGATCGACACGACGACACTGTCCGCCAACGAACTCGCACAGCAGATTCGCGCGGAATTCGCGCGCGGTGAACGCGGAACGCCGACGCTGTCGATCCAGTCGTTCGGGTTCTCGCGGGGCCTGCCTCGCAACGCGGACATGGTGTTCGACATGCGTTTTCTGCGTAATCCGCATTGGGTCCACAGCCTGCGTCCGGGCACCGGACTGGACGGTAACGTCGCCGCCTATATCGCAGCCGACCCCGCCTATGAGGCCGCCCTCTCGCGGATCGAGGACCTGCTGCTCCTGCTGCTCCCGCGCTACAAGGCGGAGGGCAAATCCTATGTCAGCGTCGCGATCGGGTGTACCGGAGGGAGACATCGCTCGGTTCATGTCGCCGAACGGATCGCCGGACGGTTGCGCGTCGAGGGTTTTTCGCCCACGGTCATCCATCGCGACCTGGGGGCCGCGCCGCAGGACTCGCTCGAGGGACTACCGGTCGGCACATGAGTATGAAGCGTCTGATATGATCGGCCTAGTTTTGGTGACCCATGGGCGGCTTGCCGAGGAATTCGTCACCGCGATGATTCACGTCGTCGGTCCACAGGAACGCGTCGCGACAATCGCGATCGGGCCTGACGATGATATGGAGGAACGCCGCGCGGATATCGCCGCGGCGATCGCCGACGTCGACACGGGCCGCGGCGTCATCGTGCTGACCGACCTGTTCGGCGGCACGCCGTCCAACCTGGCGATTTCGCTGATGGAACGCGGCCGCGTCGAGGTGATCGCCGGGATGAACCTGCCGATGCTGATCCGGCTCGGGTCGGCGCGCAAGGCGATGACCGTGGTCGCCGCGGTCGCGGCCGCGCGAGAAGCGGGTCGCAAATATATCTCGGTCGCGTCCGAGGTTCTCGGCGAGGCCGCGGCGTGAGCGTCGCACGGACTGTCCTGATCACCAATCGCCGCGGCCTGCACGCCCGCGCCAGCGCGAAGTTCGTCACGCTCGCCTCGTCGCAGAGTTGCGACGTCCAGGTCGAGAAGGACGGGTCGGGCAGCGTCACGGGCACGTCGATCATGGGGCTGATGATGCTCGGTGCCGCAATGGGCGATTCGATCACGATATCGGCGAACGGAGACGGCGCCGACGAAGCCGTCACCCGGCTGGCCGAACTGGTCGAGGCAAAGTTCGGCGAGGACTGATCCGCGGCGAACCAGCCCGCTGCACGGCTTGCCGGAGCGCGTACGGACGGGCATGAGCGGCGCGTGCTCATAGACTTCTCTCCCTCCCGCGCGCTGGACGCCTGATAGATGCCCCGCGAAATCACCGCGTTCTCCAACCCGCTCATCAAATATGTCCGTGATCTGCGCGACAAACGGCATCGGCGAGCGGCGAAGCAGTTCCTGGCGGAGGGATTGCGTATCCTGACCGAGGCGCGAGAGACGGGGCGGCTGCCCCGGACGCTGTTCTACGCCGCCGCGAGCGCGAACCATCCACTGGTCCATGCGCTGTCGATGGACGTCGAGGAGGCGGGTGGCGAGTCGATCCAGACGACGCCGGATATCCTCTCCAAACTGTCGGGCAAGGATAACCCGCAAGCGGTCGTCGGAGTGTTCGACGAGTTCGATACGACGCTGGAGCAACTCGACCGGGAGTCCGCCGGGATCTGGCTGGTTGCCGAGCGGTTGCGCGATCCGGGTAATCTCGGGACGATCCTGCGGACCGGCGATGCGGTCGGCGCGGGTGGGCTGATCCTGATCGGCGAGTCGGTCGATCCGTTTTCGGTCGAGGCGGTTCGCGCAAGCATGGGCGCGCTATTCACGATTCCCGTGGTCAAGACCGAATGGGCGCCCTTCCAGTGCTGGCTCCGCAGCGGACCCGGGCAACTGGTCGGCTTAAGCCTCGATACCGAGACCGACTACCGCGCCGCGCGGTACGCCGCGCCGACGTTCCTGCTCACCGGAAACGAGGCGCAGGGTATGCCCGCCGAGATGGCGGAAGGGTGCGACACGCTGGTCAAGATTCCGATGCTGGGCAAGGCCGACAGCCTGAACGCTGCGGTTGCGACCGCCGTCATGGCGTATGAGGTCCTTGCCCAACAGCGTTGATATAGCGCCTTAACATTCCGGCTTCTCGATCAGCGCCGGTCCCTCCCCCAACGCCAGCGCATCGACCGACGACACGTCCTCGAGATCGCGAGCACCGGTCTCGATATTGAGGTCGCGGAACTTGCGGCCCGTGACCATCAGGCGGCCGTTGAACGAGTTGGTGAAGCCGTTGAAGTTCTTCACCGCGCTGTTCAATCCGACCCCGACCTTGCGGAGATCGTCGGCGACCTTGGCAAGACGGTCGTGCATCTCCTTGCCGAGCTCGCCGATCTTGCGCGCTTCGTTGGCGAGCTTTTCCTGACGCCAGACCGCCGCCACTGTCCGGGCGATCGCAATCAAATTGGTAGGAGTGGCGAGCAACACCCTCTTTTCAAACGCGAAGTCCCACAGGGTCGGGTCGTGCTCGAGCGCCGCCGACAGGAAATGCTCGCCGGGCACGAACATGATCACATAGTCCGGCGTGTCGGCGAACTGGCTCCAATACGCCTTGTTGCCCAGACCGTTGACGTGCGCGCGCATCGACGCGGCGTGCGCCGCCAGACCGATCAGGCGCTCGGCATCGTCGACCGCGCCGAACGCATCCTGATAGGCGTTGAGCGAGACCTTGGCGTCGATCACCAATGCGCGCCCGCCGGGGACGCGGATGATCGCGTCGGGGCGGAGCCGCGCACCGTCGTCGCCGACCGCAACCGAGACCTCGGTCTGGAAATCGGTGTGCTCGCTGAGCCCGCAGGTTTCGAGCACGTTCTTGAGCTGCTGCTCGCCCCAGCGGCCGCGCGACTTGGGCGCGTTGCGGAGCGAGTTGACGAGCTTGGCAGCCTCGGTCGAGACCTTTTCCTGGCCGAGCCGCATCTGCTCGATCTGCCCCTTGAGATCGCCGAACGCATCGCGACGGTCCGCCTCGACCTTGGCGACGCCTTCCTCATAGCGCTGAAGGCGGTCGCTGACCGGCTGGAGCATCGACTTGAGGTTCTGGCCAGCGCTTTCCTCCGACTGGCGGAAGCGCGCGTCGGCGCGGTCGAGAAACGTCTTCTGCGCGTCGTTGAGCAGCTTGTTGGCGACATCGCCGAACTGCGCGGCCATGACGTCCTTGGCCTCGCGCAGTTCGACCAGACGCGCCTCGAACGCCTCGCTGCGCGCATGTTCGGTCGCCAGTTCGGTCCGCGCCGCATCGCGGTCCGCGCGGATCGTCAGCAGATCGCTGCGAAGGCGATCCGCCTCGCCTGCACGTTCGGCGCTCTGCGCGCGGAGCGTGGCGAGATCCTGCAGCGCGGCGTTGCGTTCACGCTCGACCGCATCGCGCGCGGTGCGAATAAGGTCGGCATCGGCCACCCTGGTCTGCGCGACGGCGAGGTCGCTGGCGAGCGTGGCAGCGCGGCGTGACGCCAGCAGCCAGCCGAGCAGGAGCCCGGCAGCAGCCGCAAGCACGGCGACGATCACGAGGTCGGTCATGAATCGATCCACAAGTTGAAGAGGCATACGCGCCGGCGCCGGTGCCCGCCCTGGTCGTCATGATCGATACACGACGACGCGGCAGTGACGGTCTGGCCTGGCATGCCGGGAACATAGGTCGAACACGCCGTGTAGGACAGCAGTATTTTTCCACTGCCTGCCCCGCGCTCTAGCAGCGCTTTTCCGCATTCGAAGCAAAAAACGTAGCGTGGCCACGCCCCGCAGGGCCAACGCTGGCGGTGCTGCGATGGACCGCGCCCGGCCTTGGCCGGGGCGGCGAGCAGTCATTCAGAATCACGCCTAAGTGCGACGCGGGGCGCGTCGGGCGCCAATAACCGCATCACCGCATGCGGGTCAGCCAAGCTTACGCGCCTTTGCCAGCTTCTTGAGTACCATGTCGCGCTTGAGACGGCTGATATGGTCGATGAAGAGGACGCCGTCGAGATGGTCGATCTCGTGCTGCATGCAGGTCGAGAGCAGGCCGTCGAGATCCTCCTCATGCGCTGCACCGGTCTCGTCGAGCCACTTGACGCGGCACCGCGCTGGCCGCGCGACCTCGGCATATTGATCCGGGATCGAGAGGCAGCCCTCGTTGTACGTCGATACCTCGTCGCTGACCGACAGGATCTCGGCGTTGATATACGCCTTGGGATTCTTGATCGGCTTTTCGTCCTCGCCCTGCTCATCCTGCAGGTCGATGACGAGGACACGCTTCTGGACGCCGACCTGCGTTGCGGCGAGGCCGATGCCGTTGGAGTCGTACATCGTCTCGATCATGTCGGCGACGAGCGTGCGGATCGAATCGTCGACCGTCTCCACTGGCTCGGCGACGAGACGCAGGCGGGGATCGGGGACTTCGAGAACGGTCATGACGGTCATACCGCGCAGCTAGGTTTTGCGCCGGGTGCCGTCAAGCCATCGGACGTCGCGCACGAAGCGCCTGCGCCAGCGTGCCCTCGTCGAGATAGTCGAGTTCACCCCCCACCGGGAGCCCGTGGGCAAGCTGCGTGACGCGGATCGGAAAGCGTTCGATCCGCTCGGCGATATAGTGTGCGGTCGTCTGCCCCTCGAGCGTCGCGTTCATCGCGAGTACGACCTCGTCGACGCCCCCCGCCTCGATCCGGCGGACGAGGCTGTCGATGCTGAGATCCTCCGGGCGGATGCCCTCGAGCGCGGAGAGGCGCCCGCCCAGGACATGGAAGCGGCCGGGGAACAGCCGCGAACGATCGAGCGCCCAGAGGTCGGCGACCTCCTCGACGACGCACAGCGCGCGCTGGTCGCGGCGCGGGTCGGCGCATATCCCGCACGGGTTGGTCGTATCGACATTCCCGCAGACGGTGCAGTTCTGGAGCCGTTCGTCGACCGCGGTCAGCGCCTCGCGCAGGGGGCCGAGCGCGGCGTCGCGCTTCTTGAGCAGGTGCAGCACGGCGCGACGCGCGGATCGCGGGCCTAGGCCGGGAAGCCGGGCCAGCGCCTGCGTCAACGCCTCGATCTCTGGGGATGCCATCGGGAACAGATAGGGGGTTGCAAGCCTCCCCGCCAGCGTGTTCGAGGTGGAGCATGCGGATCATCTTCATGGGAACGCCCGAGTTCGCGCGCGACATCCTCGACGCGCTGCTGGTGGCATCGGAACACGACGTCGTCGCGGTCTACAGCCAGCCCCCCCGCGCGGGCGGGCGGCGCGGGCGCGAGCTGGTCCCCTCCGCGATGCAGGTCCGCGCCGAGGCGGCGGGCATTCCCGTCTTCACCCCGACCAGCCTGCGGACGGCGGAGGCACAGGCCGCGTTCGCCGCGCACGATGCCGACGTCGCAGTGGTCGCAGCCTATGGCCTGATCCTGCCGCAAGTCATTCTGGACGCACCGAAACATGGATGCCTGAACGTCCACGGCTCGCTGTTGCCGCGGTGGCGCGGCGCGGCGCCGGTGCAGCGCGCGATCCTGGCCGGCGACAGCGAGACGGGGGTCGGGATCATGCAGATGGAGGCCGGTCTCGACACCGGGCCGGTCCGTCTGGAGGCGCGGACGCCGATCGTCGGGAAGACGACGGGCGACCTTACGCGCGAACTTGCCGCAATGGGCGGGCGGCTGATGCTCGAGGTGCTTGGCGATCTCGACGCGCACCCGGCGCGCGTACAGCCCGACGCGGGCGTCACCTACGCGGCCAAGATCGACAAGGCCGAGGCGCGGATCGATTTCACGAAGCACGCGACCGAGGTCGAGCGGTTGATCCGGGCGATGAACCCGGCACCGGGGGCGTGGTTCGAGTACAAGGGCGAGCGCGTGAAGGTGCTGGCCGCCGACGTGCTGCCCTTCACCTTCCCGGGCAGCGAGGGTATGACGGTCAATGGTGAACTGACGATCGCATGCGGCGACGGCGCGATCCGGCCGACGATCGTCCAGCGCGCGGGGCGCGGCGTGACGTCGGCGACGGAACTGCTCCGCGGCTTCGCGATCCCCTCGGGTACGCAACTTTGACGCGGTTCGCGCTGACGGTGGAATTCGACGGGCGGCCGTTCATGGGGTGGCAGCGGCAGAAGCACGGGCCAAGCGTCCAGGCGGCGCTCGAGGCGGCCGTGCTGAAGATGACCGGCGAGACCGCGTCAGTGCAGGCGGCAGGTCGGACCGATGCCGGCGTGCACGGAATGGCGATGCGTGCGCATGTCGACATCGCGAAGCCGGTCGCGGCGTTCCGACTGATGGAGGCGCTGAACGCGCTGGTGCGGCCCGCGCCGGTGTCGGTGCTGGCGTGCGAGGTCGTCGACGACGACTGGCATGCGCGGTTTTCGTGCATCGGGCGGTCGTACGAGTACCGAATCGTCAACCGCCGCTCGCCGCTGACGTTCGAGGCGGGGCTGGCGTGGCAGGTGCCGCAGCCGCTCGATGCGGACGCGATGGCGGCGGCGGCGGCCGCGCTGGTCGGGCGGCATGATTTCACGACGTTTCGCTCGGCGCATTGCCAGGCGGACAGCCCGGTGCGGACGCTCGACCGGCTCGAGGTGGTGCGCGACGGCGAGCGGCTGTTCATCCACGCGGCGGCGCGGTCGTTCCTGCATCACCAGGTGCGGTCGATGGTTGGGTGCCTCGCGCTGGTGGGCATGGGACGCTGGGCGGTCGACGATGTGGCGGAGGCACTGGCGGCGAGGGATCGCGCGATGCTGGGGCTGAATGCACCGCCCGACGGGTTGTACTTCGTGACGGCCGTGTATCCGCCGCCGTCATCGCGGGCCTGATCCGGGACCCTGGGTCACGCAGCACTGCGCCCGTTACCCTGGGTCCCGACTTTCATCCGGATGACGCGGGCGTCAGGACGGCTGCGCGTCGCGGACGAACTTTGCTGCGAGTTCGACATGCGTCGACCAGCGAAACTGGCCGACCGGCTGGATCCAGTCGATCCGCCACCCCGCCGCGCACAGGTCCTTCGCGTCGCGCGCGAAGCTCGCCGGATTGCACGAGACGTACATGATGACGGGCGTCTTGCTCTCGGCAAGCGCCGCCATCTGCTCGCGCGCGCCCGACCGCGGCGGGTCAATGACGACCGCGTCGAACCGGTCGAGCTCGGCGGTCGTCAGCGGGCGGCGGTACAGGTCGCGGTGCTCGGGATAGACCGGACGCTGCAACCGGTGCGCGGCCGCCTTCAGCGACGACAGCGCATCGCGTGCGCCCTCGGCGGCATAGACCTTGGCGGGGATCGCGAGCGTGAAGGTGCCGAGCCCCGCGAACAGGTCCGCGACCGTGGCGGGTTTGCCGATCGCCTCGAGCACGGCATCGGTCAGCGCGGCCTCGCCGTCGGGAGTCGCCTGAAGGAACGACGCGGGCGGCAGCGGCACGGGGACGCCGCCGAGCGTGATCGTGACCGCGTCGGGCTCCCAGCGTGTCTCGGGCCCGAGGCCGTCGTCGAACGCGACACGCGCGACCTTGTGCGTCTCGCAGAACCGGGTGAGCGCCTCGGCGGCGGCGAGGCCTTCGGGTGCGAAGCCGGTGATGAGGATATCCGCGCCCTGGTCGGCGAGCGTCAGGTGGATGTCGGCGCGGCGGCGGAAGTTGAGCCGCCTGAGCAGCTGGCGGAGCGGCTCGACGAGTGCGAACAGGCGCGGATCGAGAATCCAGCATTCCTTGATGTCGACGATCGTGTGCGCCTTCTCGGCAGTGAAGCCAAGCGTGATCCTGCCCCCCTTGGCCTCGGCGTGGAGCGTCGCGCGGCGGCGACTGCGTTCGGGCGAGACGTGCGGCGTGCGTAGCGGGGCGGACAGCCCCTGCCCGTCGAGCGCGGAGGCGATCCGGTCGGTCACGAACTCGGCATAGCTCTGGTCGTCGAGATGCTGGAGCTGGCAGCCGCCGCAGGTCGGGAAATGGACACAGGGCGGCGTCTGGTGGTGGACCCCGTGCGTCACGGTGCCATCGGGTGCGAGCGTGTCGCCGGGCGCGGTCAGCGCGGCGTGGCGACCGTCCGCGGTGATGCCGTCACCGCGCGCGGCAACGCGGATGATGAGGTCGGGGGCGATGTCGGGCGTGATGTCGGAGGTCATGCCGACGCTCTGGCCGACCGGAGCGCATCCGCCAAGTCATCGGCGATAAATGCCGGTCCCGACCGGCGCGCGGCGTCGCCGTGGAGCCACACTCCGGCACAGGCGGCGGCGAACGGATCGAGCCGCGCCGCCATCATCGTGCCGATCGCGCCGGCGAGCACGTCGCCCGTCCCCGCGGTCGAGAGCCAGTCGCTCGCACCGTGCGCGATCCGGACGCGGCCGTCGGGCGCGGCGACGACGGTGTCCGCGCCCTTGAAGACGACGACCGCAGCCGCGCAGACCGCGGCATCGCGCGTGCGCGTGATCTTGTCCGCATCGAATCTGCCGAAGAGCGCGTCGAATTCGCCCGCATGCGGCGTCAGGATGACGGGAAGCCCGAGTGCCGCGATCCGCGCTGGGTCGAGCAGGCGGAGCGCGTCGCCGTCGATGACGAGTGGGTGGCCTGCGGCGAGCGCCGCGTCGAGCCGGGCGCGCGCGCGATCGTCGCGGCCGAGCCCCGGGCCGATGACGACCGCGCCGATCCGGTCATTGGCGAGCGCCGCGTCGGTCAGTGGCGCGCGGACGAGCGCGTGGGGCGCGCCTGCGGTGTCGCCGAGCAGCGTCACATAGCCGGCGCCCGCGCGCATCGCGGCGTGGGCCGCCAGCTCCGCTGCGCCCGGCATGCCACCCGCGACGACCGCCACCATGCCGCGCGTATATTTGTGCGAATCGGGGCCCGGCGCCGCGAGCACGGGCGGCGCAAGGACCGCGGCCTCGCTGATGACGGGGACGCCGATGTCGAGCAGGCGGATCGTCCCGCAATAGCGCGCGGCGGGCTGGAGCAGATGCGCGGGCTTCACCGCACCAAGTGCGAGCGTGAGATCGAAGACGGGGGGCGTGCTGAGCGCCGTGCCCGTGTCGGTGGCGAGGCCGCTCGGCAGGTCGATCGCGATGCTGACACCCGCGGCGTCGGCCAACGCGCGAAGCTGCGCCGCCGCCGCATCCAGCGGGCGCGTCAGGCCGGTACCGAACAGCGCGTCGACGAGCACCGGGACGGGTCTGGCATCGGCGAGTGTTTCGACGGGGCCGCACCACCCTGCTCTTGCCGCCTTCGCCGCATCGGTCCGGGGCTCGGACAGTGCCGCGACGCGGACCGTCGCGCCCAGGTCCGCGAGCACGCGCGCGGCGACATAGCCGTCGCCGCCATTGTTGCCGGGGCCGCACAGGATGAGAATGGCGTTCGCCCCCGCGAGGCGACGGACCGCGTGCGCGATGCGCGTGCCCGCACGGTCCATCAGCGTGTCGACCGAGACGCCGGTTGCGATCACCGCCTCCTCGGCCGCGCGCATCTCGGCGGCGGTCAGGACGGGCTGGCCCTCGATCGGGATCATGAGCCGGTTGCCTCCGCGCGGACCGTTGCCGGAAGACGGTAACGCTCGGTACCCAGCGTCACATCCATGCTCCCCGCCGCGGGCACCGTGACACGCGCCTGCTCGGCCCCGTCGGCGGCGACGACACCGCGGCCGTCCGCCGTGACGCGCAACCGACGAAACCCGCCACCGGGGTGACGGATCGTCAGGACGATGCCGTCAGGCCGCGCAGCCTGTTCGATCGTGCAATCGGCCACGAGCGCGGCGTTGCCCTTCGCACACGGGATATGCATCGCCGCCTGCGCGTCGTCGCGACGCTGCGCCGTCTCCGAAGCGCCCGGCTGCTCCTGCCCGCAGGATGCGAGCGGGAGCGAAAGAAGGGTCACAACATACTGCGATCGTCTAGATATCCGCGTAGACATGGGTTTCGGCTGCGGCTCCGGGATGCGTGACCGCACCCTTGTACGCCGGACCGACGGTCTTGGCATAGCGCCAGAGTGCGCCCGAGCCATAATCGGTCGGGCGCGGGACCCAGGCGGCACGACGCGCGGCCATCACGCCCTCGGGAACGTCGAGATCGATCGTCCCCGCCTCCGCGTCGATATGGATGATGTCGCCGTCCTCGACGAGCGCGATCGGGCCGCCATCGGCGGCTTCGGGGCCGACATGGCCGATGCAGAACCCGCGCGTTCCGCCCGAAAAGCGCCCGTCGGTGATCAGCGCGACGCTCTCGCCCATGCCTAAGCCATAGAGCGCGGCGGTGGTCGACAGCATCTCGCGCATCCCCGGGCCGCCCTTGGGCCCTTCGTAGCGGATGACGATGACCTCACCCTCGTTGATCTCGCGGGCCTCGACCGCCGCGAACGTGTCCTCCTCGCAGTCGAACACGCGCGCTGGCCCGGAGAACTGGAGGCGGTGCATGCCGGCGACCTTCACGATCGCGCCGTCGGGGGCGAGACTGCCGCGTAAGCCGACGACGCCGCCGGTGGGGGTCAGCGGCGTGTTGATGTCGTAGATGACCTTCTGGTCGGGGTTCCACGTCACCTGGTCGATATTCTCGCCGAGCGTCTTGCCCGTGACCGTCATGCAGCTGCCATCGAGGAAGCCGCCGCTGAGCATCGTCTTCATGAGCATGTAGACGCCGCCGGCCTCGTACATGTCCTTGGCGACATACTTACCGCCGGGTTTGAGGTCGGCGATGTACGGGGTCGTCTTGAAGATCTCGGCGACGTCGAACAGGTCGAACTCGATCCCGGCCTCGGACGCCATCGCGGGCAGATGCAGCGCGGCGTTGGTCGAGCCACCCGTTGCGGCGACGACGCGCGCGGCGTTGATGAACGCCTCCCGCGTGCAGATGTCGCGCGGACGGATATTATCTGCCAGACACTCCATGACCTGCGCCCCCGCGGCCACCGCGATCTGTTCACGCGTCGTGTACGGTGCGGGCACCATGTTGCTGTTCGGAATGGACAAACCGATCGCCTCTGCGACGCAGGCCATCGTGTTGGCGGTGTACTGGCCGCCGCACGCACCGTGACCGGGGCAGGCAACCTTCTCCAGCGCATGGACTTCGGACAGCGGGCACGCGCCCGCCGCATATTTGCCGACGATCTCGAACACGTCGACGACGGTGACGTCGCGCTCCTGATAGCGGCCGGGCAGGATCGAGCCGCCATAAACGAACACCGACGGGATGTTGAGGCGCAGCATCGCCATCATCATACCGGGAAGCGACTTGTCGCAGCCGGCAAAGCCGACGAGCGCGTCGTAGCAATGGCCGCGGACCGAGAGTTCGACCGAATCGGCGATGACCTCGCGGCTGACGAGGCTCGCCTTCATCCCCTGATGCCCCATCGCGATACCGTCGGTGACCGTGATCGTGTTGAAGCGGCGTGGCATGCCGCCACCCTGGATGACGCCCGCCTGTGCGGCATCGGCCTGCGCGTCGAGCGTGGTGTTGCAGGGTGCCGAGTTGTTGCCGGCGGACGCGAGGGCGACGAACGGCCGGGCGATATCCTCCTCGGGAATCCCCATCGCATAGTAATAGCTGCGGTGCGGGGCGCGTTCGGGACCAACGGAGACGTGACGGCTCGGCAGGCGTGATTTATCGAATGTGCGGGTCATGGCGACCGCCTATGTCGCGGGAAGGGGCATTCGCGCAAGAGAGTTGCGTCGATTTTTGACGCGAGCACGCGAAACTGTCCCGCCCTTGCAGAACGCAGAGGGGCTCATTCGCGCGAAACACGGGTCACGGTAGTATTAACTCTGGGTCCTGACTTTCGTCAGGATGACGGCGTCACAGCGCTTCGAGGGCCTTTGCCACGCCGTCCATCGTGAAGGGCTTCTGCAGGCGGGGGCGGTCGCGGAATTCGGGTGCGACGCCGTCGTCACCGCCGCCGGTGGCGAAGACGAACGGCACGCCCTGCGCCGCGAGCGCCTCGGCAACCGCGGTGCTCTTTTCCCCACCGCGCAGATTGACGTCGAGGATCGCGCCGTCGACGCCGCCCTGCGCGATTCGCGACAGGGCATCGGCGACCGTGTCGACCGACCCGGCCACGGCCTTGTCCAAGACCTCTAGAAAATCCTCGAGCATCATGGCGATCAAGGGTTCATCCTCGACGATGAGGATTTGCTGGGGAACGTTCATCGCACCGCCTTAGGCGGGATTGTTACAGTCTGCCAACACCTTGTTGCTTAACGTCCGGCAAGTACGTCGCGCGCCGCCTCGGCGAGCTGCTGCACGGAGAACGGCTTGGGGAGAAATTCGACATTGTCGAGGTCGATCGACTTGCGAAGCTGTTCCTCGGCATAGCCCGACATGAAGACGATCGGCAGGTCGGGATATTTCTCGCGCGCGTGGCGGACCATCGTCGGTCCGTCCATCGTCGGCATGACGACGTCGGTGATGAGTAGGTCGGGCCGGCCGTTGCGCGCCATCACCTCGAGCGCGATCTCGCCATTCTCCGCCGTGAGCACGCTGTACCCCTGCCGCGTGAGCGCACGTTCGGCCACCGCACGGACCATGTCCTCGTCCTCGACCAGCAGGATCGTCCCCGTGCCCCAGAGATCCGCGGGCTTGGCGGCGGGTTTGGGGAGCGTGAGCCGCGGCGCGGCAGGCGCGGCATGGACGGGCAGGAAGATGCTGAAGGTCGCCCCCTGCCCCGGCTTCGATTCGGCGAAGATATACCCGCCCGACTGTTTGACGATGCCGTATACCGTCGAGAGCCCGAGTCCGGTTCCCTTGCCGAACTCCTTGGTCGTGAAGAACGGCTCGAAGATCTTGGGCAGTACGTCGGGCGGGATGCCGGCGCCGGTGTCCTGGACGATCAGCGCGGTATAGTCGGCGATCGGCAGGATGTCGGATGCCATCTGGCGGACCTCGGTCGAGGAGACGCCGCGCGTGGTGATCGTCAGCGTCCCGCCGCCACGGGGGTTGGCGGACAGGATCGCGTCGCGCGCGTTGACCGCGAGATTGACGACGACCTGTTCGAGCTGCCCCGGATCGGCGCGCACCGGTCCCAGATTGCGCCCGTGCATCATGTCGAGACGGACGGTCTCGCCCATCAGCCGCTTGAGCAGATTGGAGACTTCGGAGACGACATCGGGAAGCTGAAGGATCTGCGGGCGCAGCGTCTGCTGGCGGCTGAACGCGAGCAGCTGGCGCGTGAGGCCGGCCGCGCGGTTCGAATTGGTGCGGATCTGCTGGATGTCGTCGTAATCGCTGTCGCCAGGCGAATGGCGCATCAGCATCAGGTCGCAGTGCCCGATGATCGCGGTCAGGATGTTGTTGAAATCATGCGCGACACCGCCCGCCAGCTGGCCGACCGCCTGCATCTTGGTCGCCTGCGCGACCTCGCGCTTCAGACGCGATTCCTCCGAATTGTCCTTGAGGCTGAGCAGGACCGCGGCGTCGCCGAGCCCGCGCGCGCCGGCGATGGTGAGCGCGACGGGTTCGTCGGGGTGATCCTTGAGGCGGACCGCCATGTCGGTCGAATGCGTGACCCCGCCCGCGAACCGGCGGATCGCGTCGGCGACCGCGGCCTTGTCCTCGCGCACGACCAGATCGCCCGGATAGAGCGGCGGAACCGTGCCGTTGACGCCCGCGGCACGCAGGAACGAGTCGTTCATCTGGATGAAGCGGCCGTCGCGGTCGACCAGTGCCATGCCGAACGGCATCAGGCTGACGAGATTGCTGACATGCGCGGACGCGCTGGCGCCGATCGCGGGGGCGTTCTCCTCCTCGTCGAGCAGCATGACAAGGACGGGCGCATCGTCGCCCTCGATGAACGGGACCTGCAGGACGCGCAGCGGCGTGCCGATCAGCCCCTCATGCGCGAACCGGACGAGCCCGCGGCTGTCGGTGACGAGGAACCGCGCGAAGTCCTTGCCCTCGATCAGGTCCTGCCCGTCGCCGAGCGCGCGCGCGCGAAGCACGCGGTTGGTCGCGCGGATCCGGCCGTCCGCGGTAATGAGCGCGACCATGATCCCGCTGCTGCCGAGGCGATCGCCGGTCGGGCCCGCGATCAGCCGCTCGACGGTCTGCGCGAGGTCGTATTCGGGCGCGGTCAGGAACCGCCAGACGAGCATGTCGGCCTCGTCGCCCGCGCGCGTGACCTCGGCGGACACACGCAGCCCGTTGGCGACGAGGCGTTCGGCGATCGCGCGACCGTCGCGCCACGCGGTGCGGCCCGCGTCACCGAGCGCGGCGACGCCCGCGTCGTCGAGCGGCAGCCCGGGGGGCGTCGGGAACCCGGCGAACAGCGCGTCATAGGCATCATTAGCACAGACCAGCCGGCCCGCACGGTCGGTCACCGCGACCGCGTCGCTGCTCGCCTGCGCGATCGCCCGGGTGAAGTCCCAGTCGATCGCGCGCGGATCGCTGCGGCGTTCGGGCGACAGCGCGTGCCACGCCCAGATCGCGCCGACGACGAGGATCGCCGCGCCGAGAAATCCTGCCGCGACCAGCATGTTGCCGATCAGGAACAGCACGAGCCCCGCCGCCCCCAGGCCGACGATACCGGCGATCAGCCCCGCCGTGCGAAGCGGCGATACGGGGGTGTTGAGCGGAAGCGAAACCATGCGCGGGTCTTCCGCCGTTCCGGGGTTCAGCGTCAAGCGCGATGTCCGCTCCCGCGCGTCACCAGATGCGGACCCGCTGATCCGGCGTCAGGTACAGCTTCTGCCCAGGCTTGGGCTGATAGGCCGCGTACCACGGGTCGAGATTGCGGACGACCGCGGCGCGCTGCTGCGAGGGCGAGTGCGGATCGGTCAGCAGCCGCTGGCGCAGATTGGCCTCGCGGTAGTTGCGCCGCCAGACCTGCGCCCAGCCGAGATAGAAACGCTGGTCCGCGCTGAACCCGCCGATGGCCGGCGGCGTCCGGCCGCCGAGCGACGTCATATACGCGTCGTGCGCGACCGTGAGCCCGGCGAGATCGGCGATGTTCTCGCCCATCGTCAGCTGGCCCTTCACATGCAGCCCGGGAAGCGGCTCATACGCGTCATATTGCGCGCCGAGCTTGCCCGTCAGCGCGGTGAAGCGCGCGACGTCCTGCGGCGTCCACCAGTCGGTCAGCTGTCCCTTCGAATCATATTTCGAGCCCTGATCGTCGAAATGATGGCTCAGTTCGTGACCGATCACCGCGCCGATGCCGCCATAATTGACCGCCGGATCCGCCTTGGGATCGAAGAAGGGCGGCTGGAGGATCGCGGCGGGGAAGACGATCTCGACCATGCCGAAATTGGCATAGGCGTTGACCGTCATCGGCGTCATGCCCCACTCCCAGCGCTGGAGCGGCTTGCCGAGCTTGGCGACGTTGTCGCGGTGCTGCCATTCGTTCGCGCGCCAGGCGTTGCCGAACGCGTCGCCCGCAGTGATCGTCAGCGACGAATAATCCTTCCAGCGGCTCGGATAGCCGATCTTGGGCGTGAAGGCGGCGAGCTTGGCATGCGCCTTGACCTTGGTCTCGGGCGCCATCCAGTCGAGCTTGTCGATCCGCGCGTCCATCGCGGCGATGACGTTGCGGACCAAGCTGTCCGCGGCCGCCTTGGTCTCGGGCGGGAAGTATGTCGCGACGTAGATCTTGCTGACCTCGTCGTCGAGCGCACCGCTGGTGAACTGTACGCCGCGCTTCCACCGCGCCTCCTGCTCGGGCGTACCGCCGAGGACGGTGCCGTAGAATGCGAACTGCTCGGCATCGAACGCCTTCGGCAGCACGTCGGCATAATTGTCGAGCGAGCGCAGGATCAGCTGATCCTTGAGGACGCCGATCGGCGCGGATGCGACGAGCTTGGCGATGCCGGTGATCGCGGAGGGCTGCGCGACGATGACGGTCGGGACGGGCGTGCCGATGCCCTTGAAATAGCCGGCGAAGTCGAAGCCGGGCGCCTTGGCGGCGAGATCGGCGACGGTCATCTTGTTGTAGGTCTTGGTCGCATCGCGGCTGTCGACGCGCGTCCAGCTGACCCTGGCGACCTCGGTCTCGAACGCGAGCAGCGCCGCGGCGCGCGCCTGTGCATTAGGTTCACCGGCGAGCGTCAGCATCTTGGCGATATGCGCCTGGTATGCGGCGCGCGCCTCGACGAGCTTGGCGTCGGTGCTGAGGTAATAATCGCGGTCGGGCATGCCCAGCCCCGACTGGCCGAGCGACAGCGCGTACTGCTCGGGGCTCTTGTCGTCCTGCCCGACGCCGCTGCCGAACGGCCCGCCGATCCCGGCGCGGTCCGCTTCGGCGAGCAAGGCGGGATAGCCTGCCCGGTCCTTGAGCGCGGCGATCCGGCCGAGCCATGGACGGATCGGCGCGAGTCCCTTCACCTCGATCGTACCGGTGTCGAGGAACGTCGCATAGGCGCGCCCGATCTTGGACTGCGGATCCTTCGCCGCCGTGTCGAGGATACCGCGCGTACGCGACTCCGACAGGTCGGACAGCAGGTTGAACGAACCGTAGTTCGACTTGTCCGCAGGGATCGGCGTCGCCTTCGCCCAGCCGCCATTGGCATAGGCGTAGAAATCGTCGCCCGGCGCGACCGTCCGGTCCATGCCCTGCTCGTCGAAGCCGAACGACCCGAAGGTGGGGCCCGCTTTCGCGGCCGGCTCGGCTGGAGCAGGCTGGGTCGCGGCGGGCGCGACGGTGGTGGATTGCGAAAGCGCGGCGGTGACGCCGGTGAGCGCGGACGCGGCGAGCAGGCCGGCGACGAGAACGGTCTTCATCATTGTCTCCAGACTTCGTCGTCGTGACGAAGCGGGTCAGGGGGCGGCGTCGAGCCCCGGCATCACGGGGCTCGACGCAAGGGGTCGGCGCGTCGGGTTACCAGACGCGAATGCGGTCGGCCGGTGCGAGGTAATAGGCCTGGCCCGGCTTAACGTCGAATGCGGCATACCAGGGGTCGAGGTTGCGCACGACATAGCTGCGCCACGCGCTGGGCGTGTGCGGATCGGTGGTCAGCTGCTGGCGGATCGACGCTTCGCGCGCCTTGTTCTGCCAGACCTGCCCGAAGCCCATGAAGAAGCGCTGGTCGCCGGTATAGCCGTCGAGAACCGGCGCGGGCTTGCCTGCGAGCGAGATCTTGTAGGCGTCATACGCGACGGTCACGCCCGCGAGATCGGCCATGTTCTCGCCAAGCGTCAGCTCGCCGTTCACCTTCGCGCCCGCGATCGGCTCATAGGCGCCGTACTGCGCGACGACCTTGTCGGTATACGCCTTGAAGCGCGTCACGTCCTGCGGCGTCCACCATTCGGCGAAATTGCCCTTCGGGTCGAACTTGCGGCCCTGATCGTCGAAATGATGGCTCAGCTCATGCCCGATCACCGCGCCGATGCCGCCATAATTGACCGCGGGATCGGCGTTCGGATCGAAGAAGGGCGGCTGCAGGATTGCGGCGGGGAAGACCACCTCGTTCATCACCGGATTGGCATAGGCATTGACCGTCTGCGGCGTCATGAACCACTCGCTGCGATCGACCGGCTTGCCGATCTTGGCGAGCTGCCGGTCATATTCGAACGCGGTCGCACGGTCGGCGTTGCCGAGCACGTCGCCCGCCACGACCTTGAGCGACGTGTAGTCGCGGAACTTGTCCGGATAGCCGATCTTGGGCGTGAACGCCGCGAGCTTGGCGCGCGCCTTGACCTTGGTCTCGGGCGCCATCCATTCGAGCTTCGACAGCCGGATGTCCATCGCCGCGATCAGGTTCCGGACGAGCTCGTCGGCCTTCGCCTTCGCCTCGGGCGGGAAATATTTCTCGACATAGACCTGGCCGACCGCCTCGCCGAGGCTGCCGTTGACGAGGTCGACGCCGCGCTTCCAGCGCTCCTTGAGCTGCGGCGTGCCCGACAGGACGGTGCCGTTGAACGCGAAGTTGGCATTGACGAACGGCGACGACAGCAACGGTGCCGACTTCGCGATCGTGTGGAAGGCGAGATATTCCTTCCAGGTCGCGATCGGCGTCGCCGCGACGATCTTCGCGGTGCCCGCCAGCGCCGAGGGCTGGCCGACGATCACGCGCGACTGGCTGCCGAGCCCCTGTGCGTCGAGCATCGTCTTCCAGTCGAAGCCGGGCATCTTGGTCGCGAGCGCCGCGGCCATCTCGGGGTTGTAGCCCTTCTCGACCTGACGCTGTTCGGCGCGCGTCCAGTGGACCTGCGCGATCGCCTTTTCGAGATCGAAGATGCGCTTGGCGGCGCCGGCCGGATCGGCCTGGCCGGCAAGACGCATCATCGTCGCGACATAGTCCTGATATTTCGCACGCGTCTCGACGAACTTGGGGTTGTCGACGAGGTAATAGTCGCGGTCGGGCAGACCGAGACCGCCCTGCCCCAGATACACCGCGTAGACGGTGTTGTCCTTTAGGTCCTGCTGCACGCCGGCACCGATGGGAACGTCCATGCCGTTGCGCGTCGCGTCACCGAACGCGCGCGCGAGATCGGTCTGCGTCCTGATCGCGGCGATCTTGGCGAGATAGGGCTTGAGCGGCGCTGCGCCCTTCGCCTCGATCGCCGGCGCGTCCATGAAGCTGGCATAGGTGGTGCCGATCTTGTCGCGAACGCTGCCCGGCGCATTCTGCGTCTTGGCGGCCTCGTCGATGACGGCGCGCGTGCGCGTGTCGGACAGGTCGCGCAGGATTGCGAAGCCGCCCCAGCTCGAGCGGTCCGCCGGGATCTCGGTCCGCTCCATCCACTTGCCGTTGACGAAACGGTAGAAATCATTGCCCGGCAGGACCGACTTGTCCATCGCGGTGGTGTCGACCCCGAAGTCGCCGAGCTTGGGCTTGCCGGCGGGTGCAGCCGTCGCGCCCGGACCGGTCGCGGTCGGTGCGGGACCCTGGCTCTGGGCGAACCCGATCGTCGAAACGGAGGCAAGCAGAAGGGCAGCGAAAATCGGCGTGCGCATCGGTGATCCTTGAAAAGATAAGGCCTGAAACTGGGCGTGTTGTACGCCGATAATACGCCTCGTCAATTCGGGATTCTAGGCGTTCCTGCCGAGATGGCGATGACGCCATTTACGCGCGATCCACAGCCGCCAGCCGAGCGCGCTGAGCGCATACCCGCCAATCGAAGCGACGACCGTGATGACCAGCAGACCCAGCGCGGTGGCCGGCCCGGCCTGCATCAGCCACGGGATCCAGTCTGCCTGCGCCGCGGCCTCGGCAACGGGCTGGCCGGGGACGTGCGCGTCGATCCGCAGCAGCCAGGATCCGATCCAGTAGGCCGCGATCCACAGCGGCGGTGTCGTCAGTGGATTGGTTATGAACGTCGTCAGCGCCGCGGTCGGCACATTGGCCCGGAACGGCAGCGCGAACAGCGCGGCGACGGGGGTCTGTGCGACCGGGATGAGGATGCCTGCGACCATCCCGAGCGCGACGCCGCGCGGAACCGAACGCCGCGTGAAACGCCACAATTCGGGCGCGAGAACGCGGTGCGCGACGGGACGGAGCAGCCGGTTGCGCTCCATCGATTCGCGGGTCGGCAGATTGCGATGCGACCACGCCGCGAGGCGTCCGAAGATACCGACCGGCGTCCCGCTCACGGCCTATCCACGATCCCGCATGATCCGGCCCTGCTCGCGCTTCCAGTCCTGTTCCTTCACCGAGTCGCGCTTGTCGTGGTTCTGCTTGCCCTTGGCGAGCGCGAGCTCGATCTTCGCGCGGCCCTTGGAATTGAAATAGATCATCAGCGGCACGAGCGTCATGCCCTGGCGCGCGACGGCGCCGTGCATCTTGTTGATCTCGCGCTCGTGCAGCAGCAGCTTGCGCGGGCGCTTGGGCTCATGGTTGAAGCGGTTGCCGTGGCTGAATTCGGGGATGTTCGAATTGACCAGCTGGACGGTTTTGCCCTTCACCTCGGCATAGGCCTCGGCGATGGAGCCCTCGCCGCCGCGCAGCGCCTTCACCTCGGTGCCGGTTAGCGCGATCCCCGCCTCGAAGACCTGCTCGATGTAATAGTCATACCGCGCGCGCCGGTTCTCGGCGACGATCTTGGTCTTCTCGAAGGTGGGGGGTTTGGGACGTGCCATGCGATGCGCGATGTAGGAGGTCGGAGCGCGAAGGGGAAGCGGGCGCGGTATCCCGCAGGATGTTAATTGTCGGTCCCCGCGTCATCCTGACTTTCGCCAGGGTGACGCAAGGGGATCAGGCCAAGCCTGCGTGGGCGAGCGCTGCATCGACTGCGGCGCGCGCGGCGTCGCCGGCGGGGGTCATCGGCAGGCGCAACGTCTCCGGGAACCCGGCCCGCACGCGCGCCATGGCATATTTGACCGGACCCGGCGACGCGTCGGTGAATAGCGCGTCGTGCAAGGGATAGAGCTGATCCTGATAGGCGAGCGCCTTGACGAAATCGCCCGCCTGGCACGCCGCCTGGAAGTCCGCACAGAGCCTCGGCGCGACGTTCGCGGTCACCGAGATGCAGCCCGTACCGCCCATCACGTTGAACGCGAGCGCGAGATCGTCATTGCCCGACAGCTGGCAGAAGTCTGGCCCGCAGGCGGCGCGGTGCTGCGACACGCGCGCGAGCACGCCGCTGGCATCCTTCACGCCGACGAACACGTCTGGAAACGCGGTCACGACGCGCGCCAGCGACGCGGGCTGGATATCGGTGACGGTGCGGCCGGGCACATTGTACAGGATGATCGGCAGCGGCGCGTCGGTGGCGAGCGCCTCGAAATGCCGGAAGATCCCCTCCTGGCTCGGGCGGTTGTAATACGGCGGGACCATCAGCGCGGCGTCGGCGCCGGCATCGCGCGCCGCGCGCAGGTTCGCCGAAGCGACGCGCGTGTCGTTCGATCCTGCCCCCGCGATCACGGGCACACGGCCTTTCGCCTGATCGACGCAGACGCGGACGACGTGAAAATGCTCGTCATAGCTCAGCGTCGCCGCCTCGCCCGTCGTGCCGCACGCGACGAGCGCGGACGAGCCCTCGGCGATCTGCCATTCGACAAAATCGCGGTAGGTCGCCTCGTCGAAACTGCCGTCCGCGGCGAAGGGTGTGACGAGCGCCGGGATCGAGCCGGCAAACTGGGAACCTGAAACCATCGGTGTATCGCGCTCCTGCTGCGCTGAAATCGGGTATTTCGTTCAGGACAGATACGGGTTGAAGCGCTATCCTGTCCACATGGTAGCATTGGCGTTTAAATCGACGATCATTCTGGCGGCGCTCGCGGGCACCGCAATCGCGTCCGGGGCCGGGCAGGAAACGCTCGATCGGTATCGGACGCAGCTCGCCAATATGGGGCCGCAGGCACAGACGACCGCCGCGCCCGCGTTCAGCGATGGCGCGATCGCCGCGACGATCGCGCAGTGGCGCGCGTTGCAGCAGACCGACGCGTTGCCGTTCGACAGCTATGCCGGGTTCCTGATGGCGCATCCCGGCTGGCCGAACGAGACCGCCAATCGGCGTGCGGCGGAACGCAAGGCGACGACCGGGGCACCGGCGAACGTCGTCGCGTTCTTCACGCGCTATCCACCGCAGTCCGCGACGGGCAATCTCGCCTTCGCGCGCGCGCTGATGGCGTCGGGGCAGCGCGACCGCGCCTATGCCGCGGCGCGCACCGCGTGGCGATCGGGTGGGCTTTCGCCGACCGACGAGGTCATGGTGACGACGGGGTTTGCCGGCGCGCTGACGCCCGAGGACCAGGACGCGCGGATGGACGCGTTGCTGTGGTCCGGGCAGACGAGCGCGGCGCAGCGGCAGATCATACTGGTCAGCCCGGCACGGCGTCCGCTGTTCGAGGCACGGCTCGCGTTCCGGACCAATGCCCCCAACGCCTCCGACCTGTCGGCGGCGACGCAGGAGACCTATCGCAGCGATGCGGGCTATGTCGCCGATCGCGCGCTTTGGCTGCGCAATGCCGGGGCGAGTCCGACCGCACGCGCCTGGCTCGCACGGCCGCGATCGCTGACGACGCGTCCTGGCAATCCGGCGAAATGGTACGAGACGCTGGTGACCAACGCGCGCGGCGCGGCGAACGACGGCCAGTGGCAGACCGCGTACGACATCGCGCGGCAGATCGACGATGCCTATCCCGCCGGCGCGAACATCTCGGCGAAATCCTATGCCGAGCGTGACGAATATACCAATCTGGCGTGGCTTGGTGGCCAGGCGGCGATGAAGCAGCTTGGCCGACCCGCCGATGCGATGACGCTGTTCGACCGCTATGCGCGCGGGTCGAGCTCGCCCGTGGTCCGGTCGCGCGGCTATTACTGGGCCGGGCGCGCTGCCGAGGCGGCCGGGCGCGCGGCGGATGCCACAGCCTTCTATACGCAGGCGGCGGGCTATCGCGATCAATTCTATGGCCAGCTCGCGACCGAGCGGATGGGGCGCACGCTGACCCCGCCGCCGCCAATGGCGAGCCTCGCGATCGCACCCGCGGTGCGCGCGGCGTTCGACCAGCGCGAAACGGTCCGCGCGGTGCGGTTCCTCGGCCGGATCAACGACTGGCAGGATCAGACCGCGTTCGTGCGCCAGATCGCGGCGGATGCGACCAGCGACACCGACCATGTGCTGGCGGCCGAGCTGTCCAAGTCGATCAACCGTCCCGACCTCGGCGTGATGGTCGGCCGCAGCGCACTGACCAACGGGCTGAGCGACTATTCGGCGGCGGGGTTCCCGACCGTCCCCGTGCCCGCGGGGTATGAGGACAACTGGACGATCATCCACGCGATCTCGCGGCAGGAAAGCCAGTTCGATCGCGCTGCGGTCAGCCATGCGGGGGCCCGCGGGTTGATGCAGCTGATGCCCGCGACCGCGCGCGAGCAGTCGGGGAAGATCGGGCTGAATTACGATCAAGCGGCGTTGACGAGCGATCCCAATCTGTCGATCATGCTGGGGTCGAGCTACTTCCAGCGGATCTATGCGAACTATGGGAGCTATCCGCTTGCAATCGCGGCGTATAATGCCGGCGGCGGCAACGTGAACAAGTGGCTGCGCGCGAATGGCGACCCCCGGACAAGCGCGGTCGACATCGTCGACTGGATCGAGGCGATTCCGTATCAGGAGACGCGCAACTATGTGCAGCGCGTGATCGAGAATGCGGTCGTGTACGATCTGATGAACCCCGCGCGCGCCAAGAGCCGCGTCGCGACGCGGACGTCCTGGTATCTCGGCAAGAACCGCCCGGGCTGATCGGGGCGGCTGCTCCTGCTGACAGATGACGATGGATCGCCCGAACTACATCACGCCCGCCGGCTATGCCGTGCTGCGCGCGGAATATGAGCAGCTCCTGGTCGGCGAACGGCCGAAGCTCGTCGAGACGATCTCATGGGCGGCGGGCAATGGCGACCGGTCGGAGAATGGCGATTACATCTATGGCCGCAAACGCCTGCGCGAGATCGACCGGCGGCTTGGCTGGCTGTCGAAGCGGATGAAGGCAGCGAAGGTGATCGATCCCGCCGCGCAGGAGGACCGGTCGCGCGTGTGGTTCGGCGCGTGCGTAACGGTCGCCGACGAGGATGACGCGCACCGCACGCTGACGCTGGTCGGCGACGACGAGACCGATGCGGGCAATGGCCGGATCGGCTGGAATTCGCCGTTCGCGCGCGCGTTGCGCGGCGCGGGCGTCGGCGACGTTCGACGCGTCGACCTGCCCGCGGGCGAGCGCGAATATGAAGTGATGGCGATCCGCTACCCCTGACGAACGTGCGTGGCGGCATGGTCGGGGATGGCGGGCGCCGCGACCCGGCGGATCGAGCGTGGACGCGCGGACCGTGCGGGGCTAATCCCGGGTCCATGGCCGAAACCCCAACCCGCAACGTCGCCTTGCTGATCGATGCCGACAACGCCTCGTCCGCGACACTCGATCCCGTGCTGACCGTCCTTGCAGAGCTTGGCACGGTCAACGTCCGCCGCGTCTATGGCAACTGGTCGAAACCCGCGCTCAAGGGGTGGCGCGACATGTCGATCAAGCACGGCATCGAGCCGCAGCAGCAGTTCGACCTGACCAAGGGAAAGAACGCGACCGACATGAAGATGACGATCGACGCGATGGACCTGCTGTTCCGCGGGCGGATCGACGGGTTCGGGATCATGTCGTCGGACAGCGACTTCATGCCGCTGGCGATGCGCATCCGTCAGGATGGCGTGCCCGTCTATGGCTTCGGGACGAGCCGCACGCCCGAGGGGTTCCGCCAGGCTTGCACGCGCTTCATCGACGTGAGCGCGCTCGATGATGAATCCGAGCCGATGCCGCTGTCGCTGCCGCCCGCGATCGGGGGCGAGAAGGCCCCTGCCCCCACCGCGCCAACTGCGCGCCGGTCGCGCGGTGGCGAGCCGATCGGGTCGGACCTGATCAAGCTGCTGATCGACGCGTACAATGCAGGCAAGCGCGACGAGAAAGGCTATCAAAGCCTGACCGAACTGGGGCAGCGCGCGGGCAACCGGTCGAGCTTCGATGCGCGCAATTACGGCTTCAACCATCTCTCCGAGCTGATCGAGGCGGTGCCCAATTTCCAGACCGAGCGCCGCGACGGTGGTCGGATCTTCGTCAAGCGGGTGCGCTGAGGCGGGTTGAGGCCTAGTCCGAGGTCCTCAGTCCAAGCCTTTGCAATTGCCGCCAAGTCTGGTGCCGCCACGCGGACTGCGCAGGCCAAGTTCGCGGCCGTCGCGCTTGGCGATGAGCGCGGTGCCACTGGGCCTGCCGTCCTTGACGATCGCCACCGTCCACGCGTCGACGGCCCCCGTCGGCGTGGATACGCGCTCGCTGCCCGTCACCGCCAGGTCGAAGCGGCCGATACCGCTGTCATACTGGTAGAAGGGCAGCACGAAGGACCGGCCCGCGGCGAGCGGCAACGCGCCGAACGTCACCCCCCAGAGATTACCCTCCCATACCGGCGTCGGCACCGCGACGTCGATCGGAACGGTCGCCCCCTTTTCGACCCGGCGCCCCGTCACGCGCCCGGGCGCATAGCTGAGCGAGACATGGTCGACCCCGTTGCGGCGGCTGTCGAACGCGATCGGCGTCAGGTCGGCGCGGGCGAGAACGAAATGGTCGCGCATCGCGAACTTCGCGGCGGGCACGCTTTGATTCACGACGATATCGAAGGCTGCCCTGCCGCCGATCCTGACGCGGCGGATCACCTGATGCGTCGCGCCGATGACCACGTTGCCCCCCGATGCCGCGTCGTGCCGGGTTATCGCAAAGCACTGATCGCCCGGCACGAGCCGCGCCCCCTGCGGCGCCCCCTGCGGCGCCCCGTGCGGCGCTATCGTCACGGCCGCTGCCGCCATCATGCCCAAGATCATGCCCATGTCCCCGCCCTGCGACTATGCGGGCGAGTGTGCTATGCTCGAGCAACACACGTCAAGCCTCAGCGGGCGTTGCCTTTCGCGGATCGGCGATCTCGAGCGTCGCGCAGGTGCCCCTGCCCGTATTGGTGATCGTCGTCGCGCCGCCGAGCTGACGCCCCAGACTGTTGATCATCCGCATGCCGAGACTTTTGCGCGATGCCGCCTTGAGGTCGAAGTCCTCGGGAATGCCGACGCCGTCATCGACGACCGACAGAATGATTCGGCCCTCGGTCGCGCGGATCGTGACGTGGATCACGCCGCCCGCCTCGTCATAGGCGTATTTGATCGCGTTGGTGACGAGTTCGGTGACGAGCAGACCCATCGGGATCGCGGTGTCGGCGCTGATCAGGATCGCATCGATCTCGCAGTCGATGTGGTGGTTCGGCGCCTGCTCGGCAAGCCCCGTCGCGATCCCGCAGACGAGGTCGTCGAGCGCGACGATCCCGACCTGTTCGCCCCGCCAGAGCTGGTCGTGCGTCTGCGCGATCGCGGTGATGCGCGCCTGTGCGTCACCAAGCAGCCGCGTGATGCGCGGATCATCGTCCTCCTGCATCTGCAGGTTGAGCATCGCCGACACGAGCGCGAGGCTGTTCTTGACGCGGTGGCTCGCCTCGCGCGTAAGCAGTTCCTGGTGCTCCATCGCGTCGCTCAGCCGCTGCTCGGCCTGCTGGCGTTCGATCGCGACGCCGATCAGATTGGCGAAGCCCTGCATGAAGGCGAGATCGGCAGGTTCGAACTTGCCCTCGTCGGGGCTGTCGACCTCGAGCACGCCGAAGCGTTTTCCCGACGTTTCGACGAGCACGTTGATCGCGCGCCGGATCTGGTGCTGTGCCATGAAGTCGGGCGTCCGGAACCGCCCCTCATTTTCGAGATGGTTCGAGATGACGGGCTCTCCCGTCTCCAGCGCGAAACCGGCGGGCGAGCCGAGATCGGTGCGCATCTCGGTCGACCCGACGACGCCGGGCGCCCAGCCGATCCCGGCGCGGACCAGCAACGTGTCGCGCTCGGGGCGGTATTCGAGGAACTTGCAGTATTTCGACCGCATGCCTTCGCCGCAAAGCTCGGTCGCGCGCTGGAGCATCGGATCGAGATCGCGCGCGCGCAACGCCTCGATCCCGAAGTCGGCGAGGATCGACTGCTGGCGGAGGCGATACTGAAGCTCGCCCGCCCCCGGGGGAGCATCCCCTCCGGGTGAAATTTCGACGATCGGCACTCTCAACTCCGCTAAACTCTGCGCGCCTTGCGGCATGATACGGGCGCTTCGGGACGTCCGGCCGGTCATGCCGGGTTGCTGCTGTGACCGGGATGGTACCTCTTACCATTGTCCCGCGGGGCGTAAAGCTCCGGGTCGAGGTCGCTTAGGGCGGCGACCTTTGCCCGCCGCCGCCGGTCTTTGGACGGCGAGGCTGACGAACGTTGATGCCTGCCCGTCATCCTGACGAACGTCAGGCCTCAGAGCCATGAAGCGGGTCGCCTGTAATCCTGGATCCTGACTTTCGTCAGGATGACGGAGGCGTTTGGAGGTAAGGTGCCGGGATCCCCGTCGCGGGGAGACCGTTCCACCCGCCGCAGCCCTAGACTGGCGTCCTGCGGGCTATGTCCTTCGATATGTCGGCTTCTCATCCCCCAAACACGCCGGGCTGAGCGGCATGGCGAGCTACCGGCGGGGTTGAGTAACACCATCGCCCCCGTCATCCTGACGAAAGTCAGGATCCAGAGCCATGAAGCGGACCGCCTTTAACCCTGGATCCTGACTTTCGTCAGGATGACGAACCTTAAGCCCAGCGGCAGAGAGCCACGTCGTGGGGCGGCTGCTGCACCCGCCGCAGCCCGGTAACCCGGGTGCGGCGGGCTGGGTCGCTCAGCGCGTCAGCTTCTTGTACGCCAGACGCGTCGGGCGGTCGGCGGCATCGCCGAGACGACGGCGCTTGTCTTCCTCGTAGCTCTCGTAATTGCCCTCGAACCATTCGACATGGCTGTCGCCCTCGAACGCGAGGATGTGCGTCGCGAGGCGATCGAGGAAGAAGCGATCATGGCTGATGACCACCGCGCAGCCGGCGAACGTCTCGAGCGCCTCCTCGAGCGCACGCAGCGTCTCGACGTCGAGATCGTTGGTCGGCTCGTCGAGCAGGAGGACGTTGCCACCCTCCTTGAGCATCTTGGCCATGTGGACGCGGTTGCGCTCACCGCCCGACAGCTGGCCGACCTTCTTCTGCTGGTCGGGCCCGCGGAAGTTGAACGCGCCGACATAGGCGCGTGTCCCCATCTCCTGCTTGCCGAAGCGGAAGATCTCGAGCTCGTCGGAGATTTCCTGCCAGACATTCTTGTTCGGATCGAGATCGTCGCGGCTCTGGTCGACATAGCCGAGCTTGACGGTCGAGCCGACCTCGATCGTGCCCTCGTCGGGGGTTTCCTGCCCGGTGATGAGCTTGAACAAGGTCGACTTGCCCGCGCCGTTGGGGCCGATCACGCCGACGATGCCGCCCGGGGGCAGCGTGAAGTCGAGACCGTCGAACAGCAGCTTGTCGCCGTAGGACTTGGTCAGGCCTTTCGCCTCGATCACCTTGCCGCCGAGACGCGCGGGCAGCTGGATCAGAATCGCGGCCTTGCCCGCGACGCGGTTCTCCTGCTTTTCCATCAGCTCGTCGAACGCGCGGATACGCGCCTTCGACTTGGTCTGGCGGGCCTTGGGGGTCTGGCGCATCCACGCCAGCTCGTCGGCGATCGCCTTCTGCTTGCCCGCCTCTTCGCGCTCTTCCTGGCTGAGGCGCTGTGCCTTCTTCTCCAGATAGCCCGAATAGTTGCTCTCGTAGGTGTAATAGCGCCCGCGATCGAGCTCGAGCACCCAGTTGACGACGTTGTCGAGGAAGTAGCGGTCATGCGTCACGAGGATGACGTTGCCGGTATATTCCTTGAGGTAGTTCTCAAGCCACGACACGCTCTCGGCGTCGAGATGGTTGGTCGGTTCGTCGAGCAGCAGGATCTGCGGCTTCTCGAGCAGCAGCTTGCAGAGCGCGACGCGGCGCTTCTCACCGCCCGACAGGTTTTCGACCGACGAATCGCCTGGCGGGCAGCGCAGCGCTTCCATCGCCTGTTCGAGCTGGCTGTCGAGCGACCAGCCGTCGACCGCGTCGATCTTGGCCTGGAGATCGCCCATCTCCTCCATCAGCGCGTCGAAATCGGTGTCGTCCTGCGGATCGCCCATCTCGGCCGAGATCGCGTTGAAGCGATCGACGAGGTCCGCGACGGGGCGGACGCCGTCCTTCACGTTGCCCATCACGTCCTTGGTCGGATCGAGCTGCGGCTCCTGCGCGAGATAGCCTACATTGACGCCGTCGGCTGCCCAGGCCTCACCGGTGAAATCGGGATCCATCCCCGCCATGATTTTCATGAGCGTCGACTTGCCCGACCCGTTGGGGCCGATGATCGCGATCTTCGCCGACGGAATGAACTGCAGATGGATATTGTTGAGGACGGGCTTTGCGGCACCGGGGAAGGTCTTGGTCAGACCCTTCATGACGTAGGTGTACTGGACGGCCATGTTGGTGCCGGGCTCCATGCTAGACTGAGGCGGGATTTGACGAGCGCAGATAGCGATGCGGCGGGCCGTTGGCAAACGGGGAGCGGCGACATAGGCTTCGCCGATGATGAAGCGCACGCTCGCGGTACTGGCCGCCTCCACCCTGACCTTTCCCCTTATTGCACAGCGCACGGCCCCGCCGCCGCCCGCGCCGGTCGACGCCAAGGTCGCCGCGCTCCGCGATGCGGCGCTGAAGGACGAGGTCGCGTACGATATCGTCGAGGGGATGACGACCGAGATCGGGCCACGGCTGGCGGGTACCGAAGCCGAGGCGCGGGCGCGCGCCTGGTCGGTCGTCAAGCTCAAGGCGCTCGGGTTCAAGAACGTCCGGATCGAGCCGTACCAGATGCCCGTCTGGGTGCGCGGCATCGAGACCGCGTCGATCCTCTCGCCCTTCCCGCAGGCGCTCAAGCTGACCGCGCTCGGCAATTCGGGTGCGACGCCTGCGGGCGGGCTGACCGCGCAGGTCGTCGTGTTCAAGTCGTACGGCGACCTCGCGGCGGCGCCCGCGGGAAGCCTTGCGGGCAAGATCGCCTATGTCGGCAACGCGATGGAGCCGACGCAGGACGGGTCGAGCTATGGCGCCTATGGCCCTGCGCGCTTCGTCGGTCCGGCGATGGCGGCGAGCAAGGGCGCGGCCGCGATCGTGATCCGCTCGATCGGCACCGACCATCACCGCAACCCGCATACCGGCACGACCAACTTCCCCGCCGGCGTCACGCCGATCCCCTCGGCCGCGCTGTCGGTGCCGGATGCCGAACTGATCGAACGCATCGCGACGCGCGGCAAGCCGATCACGATGACGCTTGTCCTGACGCCGCGGATGACGGGCACGCACGAATCGGGCAACGTCATCGCCGAGGTCCCGGGGACCGATCCGAAGGCGGGGATCGTGCTGATCGGCGGGCATCTCGACAGCTGGGACCTTGGGACCGGGGCGATCGACGATGCGAGCGGCGTCGCGATCACCGCGGCGGCGGCCAAGCGGATCCTCGACGGCCCGCGCCCGCGCCGGACGATCCGCGTCGTCTGGTTCGGTGCCGAGGAGGTCGGTGGCTTTGGCGGCAAGGCCTATGCCGAGGCGCACAAGACCGAACGCCACGCGACCGCCGGCGAATCCGACTTCGGTGCGGACCGCGTGTGGCGGTTCGAGACCAATCTGCCCGAGAGTGCGAAGCCGGTCGCCGATCGCCTCGCCTCCGCGCTCGCGCCGCTCGGCATCGCACGCGGCGCGGGTATTGGCGGCGACGGGACCGATGTCGGACCGACGATGGCGCTCGGGGTCGCGGCGATCGACCTCAACCAGTCGGGTACGCGCTATTTCGATACGCATCACACGCCCGACGATACGCTCGACCGGATCGATCCTGTGCAGCTGCAGCAGAACGTCGCGGCATGGACGACGATGCTCGCGATCGTCGCCAATGCACCCGAAGAAATCGGACCGGTTGTGCCTAGAAAGTGACCAATCGGTGGCTCGATTGCGTCATCGTCCTGTCGCAAACCTTGCCAGGAGATGAATTTAGCGGATTGACCGGCTGCGGAGGTCCGCTATTTGACGGGACTTCGCGACGGCAATCGGGTCGGCCGCGAGTGAAACTATGCTTGGGAGCATTCGAATGAAGAAGATCGTTCTGATCGCTGCTGCCGCCGGCCTGATGTCCGTCGCAGCATGCAGCAAGTCGCCAGAAGCAGCCGCAGTTGAGAACAACGCGGACATGCTGGCAGACAACATGGAAATGCAGGCTGACAACATGGACGCCATGGCGGACAACACCTCGAACGCAGTCGCAACCGACGTGCTCGAGAACGCAGCCGACAACATGAACGCAGCAGCAGACAACGTCCGCGAAGCTGCCGACGAGAAGACCGACAACATGAACTAAGACCTTGTCGGGCGCTCGCGCCCGACAGGTTCTGGTGTCGGAAGGGCGTCCCCGCGGGGGCGCCCTTTTCTTTTGTGGTCTTTTGCTTTCCCAAAGCTTGCGCTAACGCAGGCGTCGGTGGGGCCTGTAGCTCAACGGTTAGAGCTGGCCGCTCATAACGGCTAGGTTGCGGGTTCGATTCCTGCCGGGCCCACCAACACCCCTGCAACCAGCCCGCTCAAATTTTCAGCTTCCCGCCGTCGCGTTGGGATTGTCGGGGCCGCTATAGTCGATGTGCGACTGCCCGCCATGCTGATGGTCGAAGCCGTCATTGTCAGGGTCACCATTGACTTGGTCCTTGTCCTTGAACGCGCCGCCGCCGCTCTCGCCGCCGCCCTTGCGCCCCGTCTCGACATCGCCCGACATTTTCGCGTCGTCCTTGTCGGGAACCGCCTGCATCGGCTGCTTGCCATGGTCTGCCATCATCATTCTCCTCAGAGGACCAACGGGCCGGGCCGCGCTTTGATCCTCGCCGAGCACCCGATCTCTTTGCCGGCGCACACAGCCATGGTTCCGCGGGATGAATGATAGCGTTATCCGCTCGACATTTGCCGCGCACACGACGGACGATCTCGCGGGCCGGTTTCGCGCGACTCGGCATGGCGGATCGGAGCGGGACGATCGCGTCGTGCGCACACTGCATGGCCGCGTAGAGTGGACCGGCTTGCCATGGATGCGTGCAGGCGTCAGACGGAGGAGGACGAGTGCCGCGCGGATAGTCCGCGATATGCGCCGCACCCCTTGACGATCGGGCAATCGCCGATACGATAGCGGTAACATAAGTGGAGAGGGAAATTGATGTCGCATATCGCCGCGCCGATCGAATCGGCGCTGCCCGCAGATTGGCGGAGTGCGCTCCTGCTGGGTCGTATCGACCTGGGTGACGGTCCTACCCCCGTGCTGGTCAAGGATGGGCAGGTCTTCGATATGTCGGGCGTCGCGGCGACCGTCTCCGCGCTGGTCGCCGGTGGCGATTTCGACACGACGGCGGGCCGCCCTCTGGGCGCGCTCGAGACGCTCGCGCTGTCCGCGGCGACCGACGCCCCCGCCCGCCTGCTGAGCCCGATCGATCTGCAATGCGTCAAGGCGGCGGGCGTGACGTTCGCGGTGTCGGCGATCGAACGCGTGATCGAGGAACGTGCCCGCGGCGATGCAAGCAAGGCCGCCGAGGTACGCGGCCGGCTTGAATCGCGGATCGGTGGCAGCGTCCGTCTGGTCGTCCCCGGCTCGGAAGAGGCCGCGGCGCTGAAGCAGGCGCTCATCGACGACGGCATGTGGTCGCAATATCTCGAGGTCGCGATCGGCCCCGACGCCGAGATCTTCACCAAGAGCCCGACGCTCTCGACCGTCGGCTGGGGCGGGCCGATCGGGATCCGCTCCGATTCGACGTGGAACAACCCCGAGCCCGAGGTCGTGCTGCTCGTCGACGCGCAGGGGGCCGTCGTCGGCGCGACGCTTGGCAACGACGTCAATCTGCGTGATTTCGAAGGGCGATCGGCGTTGCTGCTGAGCAAGGCAAAGGACAACAACGCGTCCTGCTCGATCGGGCCGTTCATCCGCCTGTTCGACGACGGCTTCACGCTCGACGACGTCCGTGCGAGCGAGGTCACGCTGAAGATCGAGGGCGAGGACGGCTATGTGCTCGACGGCCATAGCTCGATGCGCGAGATCAGCCGCGACCCTGAGGATCTGGTCGTACAGGCGATGAGCGAGCATCATTATCCCGACGGTTTCGTGCTGTTCCTCGGCACGTTGTTCGCCCCGACCAAGGACCGGGACGAACCGGGCCGCGGCTTCACGCACAAGATGGGCGACGTGGTGTCGATCTCCAATTCGAAGCTCGGATCGCTGGTCAACCGCGTGACGACGTCGCGCGACGCGCCCGCTTGGACGCTCGGCATCAGCGGGCTGATGAACAATCTGGCCCGTCGCGGGCTGTTAGACGCATGATAATCGACCAGACGGAGACCCCAGTGCTGCAGCAAACGACCGCTATCGGCGGCAAGGCGATCTATCCGAGCCTCGCCGACAAGCGCGTCATCGTCACCGGTGGCGGATCGGGTATCGGCGAAGGCCTGGTCGAGGCCTTCGTGGCGCAGGGCGCGCGCGTCGCGTTCGTCGACGTGGCGGACGACGCGAGCCACGCGCTGCTCGCGCGACTGACCCCCGGCGCGGTGCACGAGCCCCTCTACCGCCACTGCGATCTGACCGACATCGACCAGCTCAAGTCGATCTTCGCCGAGATCGAGACAGTGCTCGGCGGTGTCGACATCCTGATCAACAATGCCGGCAACGACGATCGCCACGGGATCGACGAGGTCACGCCGGACTATTGGGACCAGCGGCTGAACGTCAATCTGCGGCACCAGTTCTTCGCGGCGCAGGCGGTGGTGCCGGCGATGAAGCGCGCAGGCGGTGGCGTCATCCTGAATTTCGGGTCGATCAGCTGGCACCTCGCGCTCCCCGATCTGGTTCTGTACCAGACGTGCAAGGCGGCGATCGAAGGTCTGACGCGCGGGCTCGCGCGCGATCTTGGCCGCGAGGGCATTCGCGTCAATACGGTCGTCCCGGGCAACGTCCAGACTCCGCGCCAGGAGAAATGGTACACCCCCGAAGGCGAGGCCGAGATCGTCGCGGCACAATGCACCGATGGCCGCATACAGCCGAGCGACGTTGCCGCGCTGGTGCTGTTCCTGTCGTCGGACGATGCGCGGATGTGTACGGGTCATGATTATTTCATCGACGCGGGATGGCGCTGATTCATGGATGAGGGATTGATGGAGAAGGACGCCCGTTCGATCCTGGCGGTCGGTGCGGAGCTCGGCGAGGGGCCCGTCTGGTCGCCGCGCGATGCGTGTCTGTGGTTCGTCGATATCAAGGCGCCCTGCGTCTATCGCCACGACCCCGCGACCGGCGCGCTCGATCGATGGGACGCACCCGATCATGTCGGCTGGATCCTGCCCGCGGACGACGGACGCTGGGTCGCCGGTCTCGCCACGGGCGTCCACCGGTTCGATCCCGCGGATGGAAGCTTCACGCTGTTGAACGCTCTCGAGGACGATCTGCCGCGCAACCGGCTCAACGACGCGGCGATCGATCCGGCGGGCCGGATCTGGTTCGGGACGATGGACAATGACGAGGCGAACCCGACGGGCCGGTTCTATCGCTGGCAGGCCGGCGTGGTCACGCCCGCGCCGGTCGCCCCCATCGTCATCACCAACGGCCCCGCGATCGCGCCCGACGGCCGTACGGCGTATCTCGTCGACACGCTTGGGCTGTCGATCGATGCGCATCCGATCGATGCCGACGGCGTCATCGGCGAAGGCCGGCGTTTCCTGACGTTCGACGGCCGGACGGGGTATCCCGACGGGGCGATCTGCGATGCCGAGGGCGGCGTCTGGGTCGGGTTCTATGGTGGCTGGGCCGCGCGGCGGTTTGCGCCCGATGGCAGCATGACGGCCGAGGTCCGCTTCCCCGTCGCCAATATCACCAAGATCGCGCTTGGCGGCGAAGACGGCAAGACCGCCTATGCGACCACCGCGCGGCAGGGGCTGTCGGCCGATGCGCTGGCGGCTCAGCCGCTCGCCGGCAATGTCTTCACGTTCCGCGTCGACGTGGGCACCGCGCCGGTGACGCCGGTGCGCCTCGCCACCTGAACGACGAATACCCACCGCACGAATACAGCGCGCCGTCAGAGCGCGTACCATCTGGAAGGAAGCCTTAATGAACGGCACGGCAACTGCCACGGACCCGGGCATCGACGCAGGTCGCGTCAACGGGACGTTGATCGGCCTGATCGTCGCGGTCGCGACCGTCGGCGGATTCATGTTCGGATATGATTCGGGCGTGATCAACGGGACGCAGAAGGGGATCGAGGCGGCGTTCGGGCTCGGCCGGTTCGGGATCGGCGTCAATGTCGGCGCGATCCTGGTCGGCTCGTCGGTCGGTGCGTTTGCCGCAGGCCGGCTGTCCGACGTGATCGGTCGCCGCAACACGATGATGCTGGCCGCGGTCCTGTTCATCGTCAGCGCGCTCGCGGCAGGCGCGGCGGACACGTCCGCTGTGTTCATCATCGCGCGGATCATCGGCGGGTTCGGTGTCGGCGCGGCGAGCGTCACCTCGCCCGTCTATATTTCCGAGGTCGCTCCGGCCAATATCCGCGGACGGCTGACGAGCATCCAGCAGGTCATGATCATCTCCGGCCTGACCGGCGCGTTCGTCGCCAATTTCGCGCTCGCGCGGATCGCCGGCGGATCGACCGCCGAATTCTGGCTGGGCTATCAGGCGTGGCGCTGGATGTTCTGGCTTCAGGTCATTCCCGCAGCGATCTATTTCGTCGCGCTGTTCTTCATTCCCGAAAGCCCGCGCTACCTCGTCGTCAAGGGGCATGACGCGCGCGCCGAGACCGTGCTGACGCGGCTGTTCGGCAATGCCGAAGCACGCCGCAAGGTCGCGGAAATCCGCGCGTCGCTCGCGGTCGATCATCACAAGCCGCGGCTGTCCGACCTGATCGACAAGAAGACCGGCAAGATCCGCCCGATCCTGTGGGCAGGTATCGGCCTCGCGGTGTTCCAGCAGCTCGTCGGCATCAACGTCGTCTTCTATTATGGCGCGACGCTGTGGGAGGCGGTCGGCTTTACCGAGGACAATGCGCTCCAGATCAACATTCTGTCGGGCGTCCTCTCGATCGCGGCGTGCCTGCTGACGATCGCGCTGATCGACAAGATCGGGCGCAAGCCGCTGCTGCTCGTCGGCTCGGCCGGCATGACCGTCACGCTGGGTATCGTCGCCTGGGCGTTCTCGAACGCGATCCCTGCGGCGTCGGGCGTCGGCGTGACGCTGCCGGGCAACACTGGGCTGATCGCGCTGATCGCGGCCAATCTGTACGTGATCTTCTTCAACGTCAGCTGGGGCCCGGTGATGTGGGTGATGCTGGGCGAGATGTTCCCGAACCAGATCCGCGGGTCGGCGCTCGCGGTATCGGGCTTCGCACAGTGGATCGCCAACGCGGTAATCTCGGTGAGCTTCCCCTCGCTCGTGCTGTCGCCGGGTCTGGCGATCACCTATCTCGGCTATGCAATCGCTGCGCTCGTTTCGTTCTTCTTCGTCCAGAAGATGGTCACCGAAACCCGCGGTCGCGAACTCGAGGACATGGTCGGTTGACGATGCGACTGGCATACGGCGCGTGGGAGCTCGACCTGCTCCCCGCGCTGGGGGGCGCGATCGCTGCGCTGCGGCGGGACGGGGCCGACATTTTCCGCCCTACCCCGCGCGCCGCGCGGCACCCGCTCGAGGCAGCGTGCTTCCCGCTGGTGCCTTATGCGAACCGGATCGCCGATGGCCGCTTCAGGTTCGACGGCGAAGGATTCGTCATCCCGCGCAACGTCGCGGACCAGGCGCATCCACTGCACGGCACGGGGTGGCTCCAGTCCTGGACCGTCGAACAGAGCGACGAACGATCCGCGACGCTCCGCTATCGTCACGGCGCAGATGATGGCTGGCCGTGGGCGCATGACGCGGAGCAGCGGATCGTGCTCAACGATGAGGGGCTGCACCTGACGCTGTCGCTCACCAACACCGACGATCGGGCGATGCCCTTCTCGCTTGGTCTCCATCCCTATTTCACAAAGGCCGGGGTTTCGCACCTTCGCTTCGATGCGGAGCGGATGTGGCTGATCGATGACGCGTTTCTGCCGACCGAGCCGTCGCCGGCGGACCGGCTGGGCGACTGGGCCGCGGGCGAAACGGTCGAACGGACGAGCCTGATCGACAACAGCTATGAAGGCTGGTCGGGCACCGCGACGATATTGCGCGACGATGGCGATCTGCGGCTGGCCGGCGTGAACACGTCGTTCCTCCACGTGTTCACGCCGCCGGGCGAGCCGTATTTCTGCGTTGAGCCGGTGACCGCGATGCCCGATGCGTTCAACCGCGCCGTGCCCGCCGTCCTGCAGCCAGGCGAGAGCCACGCGATCACGATGACGCTGACCGCCGTATAGCCGAGCGTTGGGGGCTGCGAAGGAGGGGGGCGAACGCCCCCTCCCCTAATGCTCGCGCCCCTAGTGGTTGTGCCGCGGTGTTCTGGCTGCGATCCCGCGATACTTGACCGCGAAGTCGAGCACGCCGCCCTGCGCCAGCTGCCCCGTCTTCTCGCGGTAGAGTTCTTCCCACGGCGAATTGCTGGGTGGGATCGGCGGTGCGGGCTCGGTCTTGCGGCGCGCGATCTCGTCCGGCTCGACGAGCGCGTTGCAGGTGCCGGCTTCGAGGTCGATGCAGATCATGTCACCGTCGCGCAGCCATGCGAGGCCGCCCCCGACCGCGCTTTCGGGCGAGACGTTGAGGATCGACGGGCTGTCCGACGTACCCGACTGCCGGCCGTCGCCCAGCGTCGGCAGCGTCAGCACGCCCTGCTGGATCAGGGCGTCGGGCGGCTGCATGTTGACGACCTCGGCCGAGCCGGGCCAGCCGATCGGTCCCGAGCCGCGGATGACGAGGATGCACTGCGCGTCGATGCCGAGCGCGGGGTCGTTGATGCGGTGATGATAGTCGTCCGACCCGTCGAACACGACCGCGCGCGCTTCGAACCGGTTCTCGGCGCCGGGGGTCGACAGATAACGCATCCGGAAGGCGTCGGAAATCACCGAGGTCTTCATGATCGCATGGTCGAACAAATTGCCCTTGAGCACGAGGAACCCCGCGCGCTCGAGCAGGGGGTCCTCGAGCGTGTGGATCATCTCGCGGTCGTTCGTGACACGCCCACCGAGATTGTCGCCGACGCTGTGTCCGGTGATCGTCAGGCAGCTCGTGTCGAGCATCCCCGCCTCGGACAGCTCGTGCATCACCGCGGGGACACCGCCCGCACGGTGGAAGCGCTCGCCGAGATATTTGCCCGCGGGCTGCATGTTGACGATCAGCGGGACGTCGTAGCCGTGGTCCGCCCAGTCCGCCATGTCGAGCTCGACGCCCGCATGCTGCGCCATCGCCATGATGTGCGGCTGCGCATTGCTCGATCCGCCGATCGCGCTGACGACGCGGATCGCGTTCAGGAACGCCGCGCGCGTCAGGATCTTCGACGGACGCAGGTCTTCATACGCCATGTCGACGATCCGCCGTCCGGTCTCGTACGCCATCTGGCCGCGTTCGCGGTACGGCGCGGGGATCGCGGCGCACCCCGTCAGCGACATGCCGAGCGCCTCGGCGACCGCGTTCATCGTCGAGGCGGTACCCATCGTGTTGCAATGCCCCGCGGACGGCGCGCTGTCGGTGGCGCGCTGGAGGAACTCCTCCTCGTCGATCTCACCCGCGGCGAGCTTGCGGCGGCTGCGCCAGATCACGGTGCCCGACCCGACGAGTTCGCCGTCGTGCCAGCCATCGAGCATCGGACCGCCCGACAGCACGATCGCCGGAATATCGACCGTCGATACCGCCATGATCCCCGCGGGGGTCGTCTTGTCGCATCCAGTAGTCAGCACCACCGCATCGATCGGGTAGCCGTAGAGCGTCTCGACGAGCGTCATGTAAGCGAGGTTGCGATCGAGCGCGGCGGTCGGGCGACGGCAATTCTCGAAGATCGGGATCGTCGGAAATTCCATCGGGATCCCGCCCGCGGCAATGATCCCGTCGCGCGTCCGCTTGGCGAGCTCGACATGGATGCGATTGCACGGCGACAGGTCGCTGCCGGTCTGCGCGATCCCGATGATCGGCTTGCCGCAGCGGAGCTCGGCGGGGGTCAGCCCGTAATTCATGAAGCGTTCGAGATACAGCGCGGTCATGTCCGACCGGGCGGGGTCGGCGAACCAGTCGCGGGAACGGAACGGCCTTGCCGGTACGCGATCCAAGATATCTCTCCTGTTATAACCTTATGAGAGCGCTACCGTCACTGACGGCCCAGTCAAGCGATAGCGTGACGGCGGGCGGTCAACGCGACGAAAAAGCGTGTCAAAACAATGTCGCGCCGGATATTTGGCCCGGCTGCTGGGGCTAGTCCCTGCTCGACTTGTGCTGCGCGCGAGTCGAGGGGCGGCGGCGCGGTGCGGCGTCGGACTGGCGGCGGATCAGCGTATAGTCGAGCAGGACGTGCCGCGCGCGCTCGGTCTTGCCGTTGCGCGCCGAGCGGACGATCCCGACGAGCAGTTCGACCGCGGCGCGCGACATCGTCGCGATCGGCTGATGGATAGTCGTGAGTTCGGGCCAGATCGTCGTCGCGAGCGCACTGTCGTCGAACCCGCAGACGGTCAGGTCGCCGGGCACGTCGAGCCCGCGACGATGCGCGACCGCGACCGTCGCCGCGGCCATGTCGTCGTTGCTCGCGAAGATCGCGGTCGGCGGGTTCGGCGCGTCCATCAGATGCTCCGCCGCATCGAGCCCCGAGCGATAGGTGAACAGGCCTTGCGCGATCAGCGTGTCATCCGCGGCGACACCGTGCTCGGCGAGCGCCGCGCGATAGCCCTCGAGCCGCTTGGCGCTGGCGGTCTGGTTGGGGTTGCCAATGATGAAGCCGATCCGCGCGTGCCCGAGCCCGATCAGATGCGCGGTCATGGCGTGCGCGGCCTGCATGTCGTCGATGCTGACCGACGCCGCCTCTTCGGGCGCGCGCCCGGTCGCGACGACGACGGTGGGGATCTTGGCGTTGAGCAGCACCTCGAGCACGCCCTTCGAGTCGCAGAGCGGTGGCGGCAGGACGACGCCGTCGATCCCGCTGCGGACCAGCCGTTCTGCGACCTCGACGTCGTGGTCGCCGATCTCACATTTCTCGACGATCAGCTGGATGTCGCTGCGCCCCGCCTGGTCGAGACTGCCGACGAGGAATTCGCTGAGATAGCTCGCGCTGGGGTTCGAATAGAGCAACGCGATCCGCAACTGCGCTGCACCCGCGAGACTGCGCGCGGCCGGATTGGGGGCGTAGTTGAGCTGTGCGATCGCGACGTTGACCGCCTCGCGCGTGGTTTCGCGAACATTGGTATCGGCGTTGATGACGCGCGACACGGTCATCGGCGATACCCCGGCGAGCAGCGCCACGTCCGAAATGGTCGGCGCGCCGCCCTGTCGCTTGGTGGTACGAGTTTTGCGAACACTGGTCGTCATCGTTGAAACCCTAGCATGCCGCGCACTGCCGGAAAGCCCCATATTCCGTGCCGAAATCGCACGTGACGCCGCCACTTGCCGATCGCGCACCATCGCATGCAGACAATGGTAGCGGTAGCATCCATTCTTGCTATGATGCGTTGGTGATGGTGTGACGGGAGAACGATACGCCGCGGACGATACGCGTTTCGCCCTGACGGGTAGAAACGGCGCGGCAGGACCCTCAGATAGTGTCCGGAGCAACGGCGCGCACCCGGCGCCCGTTGCAACCGGGCGATGGCGGATTATCCCACCGTCACGGGTCGGGCGCTCCGCATCCGCCCCTGCGACATCACGGCCTCAATCGAATTCCTAGGAGAATGATATCATGGACGGCAGTTTCCTGATCGGCGCGCGTGCGGTCACCAGCGACACGACGTTCGAGGGCATCGATCCCGCGACGAACGACACGCTCGATACCGCATTTGCCGTATCGTCCCCCGAGAACGTCGCAGAAGCATGCGCGCTGGCGGACGCCGCGTTCGATGCATTCCGCGAGACCGATCCGGCGGACCGCGCGACCTTCCTCGAGACGATCGCGTCCGAGATCGAGGCGATCGGTGAAGAGCTGGTGGCGCGGGCCATCCTCGAAAGCGGCCTGCCCCGGCCGCGTCTCGAGGGCGAGCGTGGCCGCACCACCGGCCAGCTTCGCATGTTCGCAAAGCTGCTCCGCCAGGGCCGCTATACGCAGGTGACGATCGACTCCGCGCTACCCGACCGCACGCCCCTGCCCCGCTCCGACCTGCGCCAGCGCCGGATCGCGGTCGGCCCGGTCGCGGTGTTCGGTGCATCGAACTTCCCGCTCGCCTTCTCGGTTGCCGGCGGCGACACGGCGTCCGCGCTCGCAGCGGGTTGCCCCGTCGTGGTCAAGGGTCACCCCGCGCATCCCGGCGCGACCGTGATGGTCGCGCGCGCGATCCAGGCGGCAGTCGCGAAATGCGGCCTGCCCGAAGGCGTGTTCTCGCTGGTCCAGGGGCCATCGAATGCGCTCGGCGCCTCGCTCGTCGTCGATCCGCGGATCAAGGCGGTCGGCTTCACCGGATCGCGCGCGGGCGGTCTTGCGCTGATCGAGCTCGCCAACCGGCGCGCCGAGCCGATTCCGGTCTATGCCGAGATGAGCAGCATCAACCCGGTCATCCTGATGCCGGCGGCGCTCGCGGCGCGCGGCGAGGCGCTGGCCAAGGGCTATGTCGGGTCGCTGACGATGGGTTCGGGCCAGTTCTGCACCAACCCCGGCATCGTCGTCGCGCTGGACGGGCCCGATCTCGACGCGTTCGCGGCGACCGCGGCGGAGGCCCTGAGCACCGCCCAGCCGCAGGTCATGCTGACCCCCGGTATCCATGCCGCCTATGACAAGGGCGTCACCGCGCTCGAAAGCCATGCCGAGATCGCGACGCTCGCGCGTGGCGCCGAGGGTACGGGCTGCAACCGCGGCCGTGCGGCGCTGTTCTCGACGACCGCGGACGCGTTCATGGCGGACGTCGCCTTGTCGCACGAGGTGTTCGGCGCGGCATCGCTGATCATCCGCTGCCGCGACATGGCGCAGCTGCGCGACGTGCTTGCCGGGCTCGAGGGGCAGCTGACCGCGACGCTGCATCTCGACGAAGCGGATCACGACGCGGCGGCAACGCTCGTCCCGCTGCTCGAGCGCAAGGCCGGTCGCATCCTCGCCAATGGCTGGCCGACGGGTGTCGAGGTGTCGACAGCGATGGTGCATGGCGGCCCCTTCCCCGCGACGTCGGATCCGCGCGGGACGTCGGTCGGCACCGCGGCGATCGAGCGCTTCCTGCGCCCGGTCTGCTATCAGGACCTGCCCGACGCTTTGCTGCCGCGCGCCGTCAAGCACGCCAACCCGCTGGGGCTCGAGCGCGTGATCGACGGCGTCGTCGAGGCCGCGTAACCACCGACCGCGCGCCGGTCCCCCACGGGACCGGCGTGCGACTATCGGTCGCGATCAGCGCCGATAGCGCTCCAACATCGCCCGCGCGCCGACCTGGGTAAGTTGGTCGACTGCGACGACCAGCGTCGCGCGGAGGTCGGCATCGGTGGTGAACCCGAGCAGCCCAAGCAGCGCATCGACGCGCGCACCCGTATCCGCCGTGCCCGCGACCGCGCTCGCCAGCCGATCCGCGATCGGATCGTCGATCGCGAACGCCTCGCCCGTATCGGTCTGTCCCGATTGCCAGCGGATCCACGCCGCGACGGCAAGCGCGAGCGTATCGACGGCAAGGCCCTTTGCCCGCCGCTCGGCGATCGGCGCGAGCAGCCGCTGCGGAAGCTTCTGCGAGCCATCCATCGCAATCTGACGCGTCCGGTGCTGAAGCGCAGCATTCGCGAACCGCGCCATCAACGCCGCGCAGTAGGCGGAGAGATCGAGCCCGGCGGGCGGATCGAGCGTTGTCGCGCTTTCATCCCACAAGGCCTCGATAAACGCGCACGCCGCCGGAATCGCGACAACCTCGTGCACGAAGTCGAGGCCGGCGAGTCCGCCCAGATAGGCGATCGCCGAATGCGCACCGTTGAGCAGGCGCAGCTTGGCGTCCTCCCAGGGGGCGACGGCGTCGGTCAGCTGGACGCCGAACGCCGCAAGGTCGGGGCGCGCGCCGGCAAACTTGTCCTCGACCACCCATTGCAGAAACGGCTCGGCCTTCACCATTGCCTGATCGGTGACGCCGAGCGTCTGGCCCAGTCGTGCGATATCGTCGTCGGTGGTGGCAGGCACTATCCGGTCGACCATCGTCTGCGGGAAGGCGACCTCGGCGGCAATCCACGCGGCAAGCGCCGGATCATGCGCCTGCGCCATCGCGAGCGCCGCGCTGCGCAACAGCGTACCGTTATGCGGCAGATTGTCGCACGACATCACGGTCAGCGGACCGAGCCCCGCGGCGCGACGCGCAGCGAGCCCGGCGACCAGCAATCCCGGTACCGTCCGCGGACGGTCGAGCGACGCGAGATCCTGCACGATGTCGGGATCACCTGCCTGCAGCGATCCGGTTGCCCGATCGAGCTTGTACCCCTTCTCGGTCACCGTCAGCGTGACGAGGTGCGTCTCGGGCGATGCGATCGCCGCGACGACCGCGGAAGGGTCCTCCGGCGCGACAAGGACGTCGACGATCGCGCCGATGACCTGCAGACGCTCGTCGCTGCCGTCACGTTCGACCACCGTGTACAGCCCGTCCTGTGGAACGAGCTGGTCGCGGACCTGCGGGGATCGCAGCGACACGCCGATGATCCCCCAGCGCAGATCACCGCCTGCCAGCGCGGCCTCGAAGATCGTCGCCTGATGCGCGCGATGGAACGCGCCGATGCCGAGATGCACGACGCCGGGCCTGACCGACGCGCGGTCATAGGCGGGGCGGACGACGTCAGCGGGCAGCCGGTCGAGCGTGGCCTGCGCCAGCCTCACAGCCGATACGCCTGCTTGACGAGATCATAGGCGAGCGCGCGCGCGACCTCATGCGCCTCGTCCTCCCCGAGCCGGTGCTCGGCGACGAGTTGCGCGAGAAATCCGCAGTCCATCCGCCGCGCGACATCGTGACGCGCCGGGATCGAGAGGAACGCGCGCGTATCGTCGTTGAACCCGACGGTGTTGTAGAAGCCCGCGGTCTCGGTCGCGCGTTCGCGGAACCGCCGCATTCCCTCCGGGCTGTCATGGAACCACCAGGGCGGCCCCAGCCGCAGCGCCGGGTAATGTCCCGCGAGCGGCGCCAGCTCGCGCGAATAGGTATCCTCGTCGAGCGTGAACAGGATCAGCGTCAGCCGGGGATCGTTACCGAACCGGTCTAGCAGCGGCTTCAACGCGCGGACGAACTCGCCGGGCAGCGGGATGTCGCCGCCCTTGTCGCGACCGAACCGCGCCAGCACCTGCGCATTGTGGCTTCGCGAGACGGCGGGGTGAAGCTGCATCACCATGCCGTCCTCGACCGACATCGCCGCCATCTCGGTGAGCAACTGCGCGCGGAAGAGTTCTGCCTCCGCAGGCGTCGGGTCTGCCATCACGCGCGCATAGAGCGCCTCGGCTTCGGCGGGAGTGAGGTCCGCGGTCGCCGCCGACGGGTGGCCGTGATCGGTCGAGGTCGCGCCCGCCGCGCGGAACCGCGCGCGGTGGAACCGGTGCGCGGCGAGATAGCCGGCATAGCTGCCGACATCCGCGTCCGCGGTCTCGCCGAAGCGGCGGACGTTGGCGGCGAAGCCCGGCGTGTCGGGATCGACCACCGGGTCGGGACGATACGCTGTGACGACCCGCCCCTGCCACCCACTCGCGCGGATCGCGGCATGGTGCTCGAGCGGGTCGAGCGGGCTCTCGGTCGTCGCGATCAGCTCGATCCCGAACCGGTCGAACAGCGCGCGCGGGCGGAATTCGGGGGTCTTGAGCGCGGCCTCGATCGTGTCGAAATACAGGTCCGCGGTCGAGGGTTCGAGGCGGACGTCGATCCCGAACGCCTCGGCGAACACCCAGTCGAGCCACATCCGCGACGGCGTGCCGCGGAACAGGTGATACTTGTCGGCGAAAATGCGCCAGATTGTGCGCGGATCGCTTTCCGTGAGGCTGCCGTCGACCGTCGGCACGCCCAGCGCGTCGAGCGGCACGCCCTGGCTATAGAGCATGCGAAACACGTAGTGATCGGGGACGATCAGCAGCGATGCGGGATCGCTGAACGCCTCGTCGCGCGCGAACCAGGCCGGGTCGGTGTGGCCGTGCGGGCTGACGATCGGCAGGTCCTTGACGCCCGCATGCAGCGCGCGCGCAATGTCGCGGGTGCGGCCGTCGGCGGGGAACAGGCGGTCAGGATGCAGGCGTAGCGGCTGGGTCATGTGAGGCGTTCCGGATCGACGGGGGTATAGTGCGGTACGAGCAGGTGGATAACCAGCAGCGCAACGAGATAGGCGCAGCCCGCGACCGCGAAAATCGGGCCATAGCTGCCGACCCCGGCGAGGATCGTGCCTGCGAACTTGGCCATCAGCATGCCACCGCAGGCGCCGGCCAGCCCGCCCAGACCGATCACCGATCCACCCATCCCGCGCGGAAACAGATCGCCGGGGATCGCATAGACGTTCGCGGAAAAGCCTTGATGGCACGCGCACGCCAGCCCGATCGCCGCGACTGCCCACCACAATCCGGGCGCCTGCGCCGCGAAGATAATCGGCAGCGCGAACAACGCGCACACGAACAGCGCGGTCTTGCGTGCACGGTTCGGCGTTGCGCCCTTGCTGAGCAACCGCGACGAGAACCAGCCGCCCGCGATCGATCCGACATCAGCGAGCACGTAAACCGCGACCAACGGCGGGCCGAAGTCGAGCATCTTCACGCCGTATTGCCGGTTGAAGAAATCAGGCAGCCAGAACAGGAAGGTCCACCACACCGGATCGATTAGGAACCGCCCGAGCATATACGCCCAGGTCTGCCGCAACCGCAGCAGCGTGCGCCAGCGGACGGGCTTGGCCGGCGGCACGGGATCGGCCTCGATCCACGCCAGTTCTTCAGGCGTGACGCGAGGGTGCGTGCGTGGCGACCGATAGAAAGCGAGCCACGCGACCAGCCAGATCACCGTCAGCGCACCGGTCGCGACGAACGCCATCCGCCAGCCGAACGTCACCGCGATCACCGGCACCAGCAGCGGTGTCAGGATCGCGCCGACGTTCGAGCCTGCGTTGAAGATGCCGATCGCCAGCGCGCGCTCGCGTTGCGGAAACCATTCGTTGGTCGCGGCGAGCGCGGCGGGGAACGCGCCGGCCTCGCCGATCGCCAGCGGGATCCGCGCGAAGATCATCATCCCCGCGCTGGTGAACAAGGCGTGCGCGACATGGCCGATCGTCCACAAGGTCACCGCGACCGCATAGCCGATCTTGGCGCCTACCCGGTCGACGAACCGGCCGAACAGCACATAGGCGATGCCGTACGCCGCCTGGAACGCGATCGCGAGATCGGCATAGCCCTGCTCGCTCCAGTTGTAGCGCGCCTGGAGTTCGGGCTTGAGCGTCGGCAGCACGAGCCGGTCGATGTAGCTGAGCGCCACCGCCGCGAACAGCAGCGCGCAGACGATCCAGCGGACTTTGCCACGCGGCTTTTCGAGCGCGGCGGCAGCGGCGCCGTTCACCAGTTGCACAGCGTGCCGTCTTCCAGACGCGCGACCGGAAGATAGGCGCGCTTATAGTCGTAGGTCGCCGCCAGCTCCTCGTTGATGTCGACGCCCAGCCCCGGCGCGTCGCCCGGATGCATCATGCCGTCGTCGAAGCTGTACGCATGCGGGAAGACCGCATCGGTCTCATCGGTGTGCGGCATATGCTCCTGGACGCCGAAATTGGGGACCGACAGGCCGAAATGCAGCGCCGCCGCCATCGCCACCGGCGACAGGTCGGTGGCGCCGTGGCAGCCGGTCCGTATCTGATACAGGTCGGCGAGCGAGGCGATCCGGCGCAGATGTGTAATCCCGCCCGCATGCACGACGGTCGCGCGGATATAGTCGATCAGCTGGTTCTGGATCAGGTCCTTGGCATCCCAGATCGAGTTGAACACTTCGCCCACCGCGATCGGCGTCGTCGTGTGGTGACGGATCAGCCTGAACGCCTCCTGGTTCTCGGCCGGCGTCGGATCCTCGATCCAGAACAGGTTATACGGCTCAAGCGCCTTGCCCAGCCGCCCCGCCTCGATCGGCGTCAGCCGGTGATGAATGTCGTGGAGCAGGTGGACGTCCCAGCCCATCGCCTCGCGCGCCGCCTTGAACAGCTCGGGGACGACGCGGAGGTATTTCTCGGTCGACCACACGCTCTCGCTCGGGAGGTCGGCATCGGCGGGCTCGTAACGCGCGCCGTGCTTGGCGACGCCATAGGTCGAGGCGAGCCCGGGCACGCCGCATTGCAGCCGGATCGCCTTGTAGCCCTTGGCCTGTTCGGCTTTCGCAACCGCGATCGTATCCTCGATCGTCGTGCCGTTGGCATGTGCATAGACCATGCACGCATCGCGCGCCGCGCCGCCGAGCAACTGGTAGACCGGCATCCCCGCCAGCTTGCCCTTGATGTCCCAGAGCGCGGTATCGACCGCCGCGATCGCCGCCATCGTCACGGGGCCGCGCCGCCAATAGGCACCCTTGTAGAGATACTGCCAGACATCCTCGATCCGGTGTGCATCGCGGCCGATCAGGCACGGCACGACGTGATCGGTCAGATAGCTCGCGACGCTGAGTTCGCGGCCATTGAGCGTCGCGTCGCCAATACCCGTGGTGCCGTCGTCGCATTCGATCTTCAGCGTGACAAAATTGCGCCCCGGGCAGGTGACGATGACGCGGGCGGAAACGATTCTGGGCATTGCAGACCTTCAGACGATTTCGAGAACGGCGGTCTTGAGGTGCGCGGAATCGGCACCGACCATGATGTCGAACAGCCCCGGCTCGACGACTTCGCGCATCGCGATGTCGAAGAACCGGAACGCATCGGCGTTCAGCGTGAAGCTGAGCGTGCGTCGCTCGCCGGCGGCCAGCGTGACGCGCTCGAAACCCTTGAGCTCGAGGATCGGGCGGGCGACCGACGAGACCTGGTCGCGGACATAGAGCTGGACGACCTCGTCGCCGGCGCGTGCACCGACATTGGCGACCTCGACCGCGACCGTAACCGAGCCGGCGATCCCGATCCGCGGCGCCGACAGACGCGGCGCGCCGATCTCGAAGCGGGTGTAGCTGAGCCCGAAGCCGAACGGGAACAGCGGCGCGGTGGTGTCGAACAGATAGCCGCGGCGGGCGGACGGCTTGGCGTTGTAGAACACCGGCAGCTGGCCGACGCTCCGCGCCACCGTCACCGGCAGCTTCGCGCCGGGATTGACGTCGCCGAACAGCACGTCGGCGATCGCGGTGCCGCCCTCCTGCCCCGCATACCAGCATTCGAGAAACGCGTTCGCGCTCTCGACCGCGGCGGGCCAGGACGGGGGGCGCCCGTTGATCGCGACCACGATCACCGGCTTTCCCGTCGCCTTCATCGCGGCGACAAGCGCATTCTGTTCGCCGAGCAGGTCGAGGCTCGTGCGGTCCCCAAGGTGATTGCGCGCATAGCCTTCGCGGCTGGTCTGCTCGGTATCCCCCACCGCGACGAGGATGAGGTCTGCGCTCGTCGCGACGGCGACCGCCTCGTCGATCAGCTGCCGGTTCTTCGCCGGATCCGCGAGCAGCACTTCGTTGGCGGAGCGGTCCTCGCTCTGCGTGATGAAGACGCCCTGCGCATGGACGACCTCGGCCTTGCCTTTCAGCCGCGCACGCACGCCCTCGAGCAGCGACACCGTCGCCTTCGGGATCGACGAATAGCCGCCAAGCCGGCCGACGGCGGCATTCGGACCGATGACCGCGACGCGCTTGTACGCGCCCGCGGTCAGCGGAAGGATGCCGTCGTTGACGAGCAGCGTGATCGAACGATGCGCCGCCTCGAGCGCCAGCGCGCGCGCCTCGGCATTGCCCGTCAGCCGCGCCGCGGCCTTGGGATCAACCGTCGCGCGCTCGAACATCCCCGAGCGGATCTTCATCGTCAGCATCCGGCGGCACGCGGCATCGACCGCAGCGAGCGAGACCTTGCCCGCGCGAACCTGATCCGCGAGCGAGCGATAGGCCAGCCCGTCCGGAAGATCCGAATCGACCCCCGCGGCGAGTGCGAGCCGAGCGGCCGCGTCGCGATCCGCCGCGATGTGATGCAGCGATGCGAGTTCGCCGATCGCCGCATAATCGCTGACCACCGCCCCGTCGAAGCCCCATTCACCGCGCAGCACGTCCTGCAGCAGCCAAGTGTTCGCATGGCTCGGCACGCCATCGATCTCGTTGTACGACGGCATGACCGCACCCACCCCGGTACGCGTGACGACCGCACGAAACGGCGGGAAGAAGAAGTCGCGCAGTTCGCGTTCGGCGAGCGGCGCAGGCGCGACGTTTTCACCGCTTTCGGGCTGGCCGTGCCCGGTCATGTGCTTCAGCGTCGCGAACACCTTGTCGGGGGCCAGCGTCTTGCTCTCGCCCTGCAGCCCGATCACCGCGGCGACGCCCATCTCGCCGCACAGATACGGGTCTTCGCCGAACGTTTCCTCGATCCGGCCCCAGCGCGGATCGCGCGCGATGTCGACGACCGGGCTCAGCGCGAGGACGGTGCCGTGCGCGCGGACTTCGCGCGCGATCACCGCATTGACCCGCCGCACCAGCTTGCGGTCGAAACTGCCCGCCAGCGCGATGGCCTGCGGAAAGCTGGTCGCCTCGGGGGCCATGAAGCCGTGCAGCGCCTCCTCGTGGAACAGGATGGGGATGCCGAGCCGCGAGCGTGTCGTCGCCCAAAGCTGCGCGGCGTTGACGAACGCGATCGTGTCGGCCGGTGCACGCCACCGGCCCGTGACGTCGTTGCCCGTGTTGGTCAGCGTCGCCGCGCCGCCACGGTCGGAGGGACGTGCGATCTGGCCGATGCCGTTCGGATACGCGGTGTCCGCGCGCGCCGGGTCGAACCGGAGCGCGGCGTCCATCACGTCCTTCTTGGTCGTCGACAAGGTGATGAGCTGCGCGACCTTTTCGTCGAGCGTCATGCGCGCCATCAGGTCCTGGACGCGCAGGTCGACCGGCGCCCTCGGGTCGCGGTAGACCAGCCGCTCCGCGGTTGCCGCCAACGCGACTCCGGGGGTCAGTGCGGCGGCGGACGCTGAGCCCAGCCATCGCAACACAGCCCGCCTATTGGTGGGTATCGCGCCAGTCTTGTCGCCAAACAACCGTCTTCTCCTGTCTCTAAACGCGGCATTGCTGTCGACACCGTCGTCGTGATAGCGATAACAATGTCCGACAAACCATTCCGTTGTCAATGCGGAGCCGGTCGGCGGGAGAGGAAAGAATGAGGCTGATTGGTTGGCTTGGGTTTACCGTTGCCGCGCTTGTTGCCGGCACGACCGCGGCGCAGGCCGAGGATGGATATGACCTCTGGATGCGCTATCGCGCGCTGTCGCCCGCCAAGGCGGCGACGCTGCATCGCGACGCGCAGGCGGTCGAGATCCGCGGCGACAGCGCGACGCTTCGGGCCGCCGCCGACGAGCTGCGCCGCGGGCTGACGGGCCTGACGGGTGCCGCCTCGCTGCAGGGTAGCAGCACGACCGCGATCCTGCTCGCGACCGCGTCCGACCGCGACGTCGCGACGCTCAGACTGCCGGTGGCGTCGCTCGGGGACGAGGGGTATGTCGTGCGCGCCGTATCGATCGGCGGCCGACGTGTGACGCTGGTCACCGCGAACACCGATCGGGGCGTGCTGTACGGCAGCTTCGCGCTGCTGCGGCATCTCCAGACCGGCGGGACGCTGGCAGGCGTCGCGCTGTCCTCGGCACCGCGCGTCAAGTTGCGCGTGCTCAATCACTGGGACAATCTCGATGGCGTCGTCGAGCGCGGCTATGCGGGGCAGTCCTTGTGGGACTGGTGGACGCTCCCCGACTTCAAGGATCCGCGCTACACCGATTACGCACGCGCGAATGCGTCGATCGGGATCAACGGGACGGTCCTGAACAACGTCAACGCCAAGCCCGAAAGCCTGTCGCCCCGCTATATCGCGAAGGCCGCGGCGCTGGCCGACGTCTTCCGCCCCTATGGGATCAAGGTCTATCTGTCGGCGCGCTTTTCGGCACCGATCGAGCTTGGCGGGCTGAAGACGGCCGATCCGCTCGATCCGCAGGTGGCAGCGTGGTGGAAGGCCAAGGCCGACGAGATCTATCGTGCGATCCCCGATTTCGGCGGGTTCCTCGTCAAGGCCAACAGCGAGGGACAGCCGGGCCCGCGCGACTATCACCGCAGCCATGCGGACGGCGCCAACATGCTCGCCGCCGCCGTGGCACCGCATGACGGCATCGTAATGTGGCGCGCGTTCGTCTACGCCGAAACCGATCCCGACGATCGCGCGAAACAGGCCTATACCGAGTTCAAGCCGCTCGACGGCAGGTTCGCCAAGAACGTCATCGTCCAGGTCAAGAACGGCGCGATCGATTTCCAGCCGCGCGAGCCGTTCCATCCGCTGTTCGGCGCGATGCCCAGGACGCCGCTGATGATCGAATTCCAGACGACGAAGGAATATCTCGGTTTCGCGACCCACCTCGCCTATCTCGGACCGATGTTCGCCGAGACGCTGGCGAGCGACACGATGGCCAAGGGCAAGGGATCGACCGTCGCGCGCGTGGTCGACGGATCGCTCGAGGGGCATGCGCTGACCGGCATGGCGGGCGTCGCCAATATCGGCCGCGATCGCGACTGGGCCGGTTCGCCGTTCAACCAGGCGAACTGGTACGCGTTCGGACGCATGGCCTGGGATCCGACGATCGGCGCCGAGCCCGTCGCGCGCGAATGGGCGGCGATGACCTTTGGCGCCTCGCCCGCGGTCGTCGGTCCGGTGACCGCGATGATGATGGGATCGCGCGAGGCGGTCGTCGACTATATGACGCCGCTGGGTCTCGCGCATGTGATGGCGACGGGGCATCATTACGGCCCCGGCCCCTGGGTCGCCGAGCTGAAGCGTCCCGAGTGGAACCCGGTCTATTATCACCGCGCCGACAAGGCCGGGATCGGGTTCGACCGGACCAGGACGGGCAGCAACGCGGTTGCGCAATATGCCCCGTCGGTCGCACGCGGCTTAGCGGATCCGGCGACCACGCCCGAACGCGACCTGCTGTGGTTCCACCATGTCGCCTGGGACCGGCCGATGGCGTCCGGGCGGACGCTCTGGGCAGAGATGGTGCATGATTACGACCGCGGCGTCGGCTATGTCGGCGGCATGCGGCGGCAATGGAACGGGCTTCGGAGCGAGATCGATGCGGAGCGCTGGACGAAGACCGATCGCTTCCTCGCGATCCAGGAGCAGGAGGCGCGCTGGTGGCGCGATGCGTCGCTGAGCTACTGGATGTCGGTCAACGGCCTCGCACTGCCCGCGGGTGCCGCACCGCCTGCGCATGACCTTGCGTGGTACAAGGCGCAGAGCTTCCCCTATGCGCCGGGCAACCCGCAATGACCCGCGATCGCATCGCATCCGCCAGCGGACGCGCCACGACGCCGTGGATCGCAACAGCGCTGCTCGCCACCGCATTGGCGTCGACCGGACTTTCCACCGGCGCCGATGCCCGGAACCCCGCACAGCCACCCGCCGTGCGTTCGGCAGCCGCGCAACCGTCCGAGCCTCGCTGGATCACGACCTGGGGCACGTCGCAACTCGTTCCGGAAGGCGAGAACGCGCTCCCCGCCGACCGCGCGAGCGACGTCACGCTGCGCCAGATCGTACGGGTGTCGGCGGGTGGCGACGTGATCCGCGTCCGGTTGTCCAACGTCTTCGGCACACGACCACTGCCCATCGGCGCCGCTCACCTTGCACACGCAGCCGCCCCGGGAACGCCGCGTATCGAGGGCGGCATCTCCCTCAGCTTCGCGGGGCGGCCGGACACGGTGATCCCCGCAAGTGCGGAGCTCTATTCGGATCCCGTCACGCTGCACGTCGCGGCGGGCGCGGACGTCGCGGTCAGCCTGTACCTGCCTGAAGCGCCCACGCCGCAGACCGGGCATCCCGGCGCGCGGGCAACCAGCTTCACGCTTCGCGGTGCGCATGCGACGGATGTCGCGCTTGCCGGAGCAAAGCCGACGACGCGCTGGTACGCGCTCTCGGATATCGAGGTCATGGCGCCCGTCGCACCAGGCAACAGTTCGGGCACGATCGTCGCGATCGGCGACTCGATCACCGACGGCTATGGCGTGCTGCCCGAGCGCAATTCGCGGTGGACCGACGTGCTGGCGGTACGGCTTCGCGCCAGCCCGGCGACCCGCGCGATCGGCGTCCTCAATGCAGGGATTGGCGGCAACCGTATCCTGCTCGACGGGCTCGGGCCCAATCTGCTCGCGCGGTTCGATCGCGACGTGATTGCGCGAAGCGGCGTTCGCTGGGCGATCGTGCTCGAGGGGATCAACGATCTCGGCACGCTCACCCGCGACGCGCCCGCGACCACGGTACAGCACCGCGCGCTCGTCGCGCAGATCGTCGCTGGCTACACCCAGATCGTCACCCGCGCGCACGCGCATGGCATCAAGGTCATCGGCGGCACCGTCATGCCGTTCGGCGGCAACGACTATTATCACCCTGGCGCCGAGAACGAGGCCGATCGTCAGGCGGTCAACCACTTCATCCGGACGTCTGGCCTGTTCGACGCGGTGATCGATTTCGATGCACTGATGCGTGATCCTGCGCATCCGGACCGGCTGGCCAAAGCCTATGATTCGGGCGATCATCTTCACCCGTCCGAGGCCGGCTACCGTGCGATGGGCGAGGCGATACCCCTGGCGCTGTTCACGCCCGCAGCGTCCGGCGCCAAACGCCGTATCCGCCGTCGCTGACGCATCAGACCTATCTTGCCGCAGCCGGCGGTTTGAGTATGGTAGCGCTATCCAATGCACAAATTCTCGACAGATCTCGATAGAAGATCGTATTCCTAGGAAGGATCCAAAGCCCATGACCGTCCGTAGACTGACGCTTTTCGCGACCATGTTTCCCGTCCTGCTCGCCGGCGGTCTGGCGATCGCCCAGACGGGCAAGGCGCCTCCGGTCGCCGCCAAGGCCAACGCCGGCGGCGAAGCGCGGAGTCCCGATGGCAGGCGCTATCTGGCGCAGCCGCTGGTGACCAAGATCTTCGCGGCCGACCCGTCGGCGCATGTCTTCAATGGCAAGATCTACGTCTATCCGAGCCACGACATCGATTCGGGGATCCCCGACGATGATCTCGGCAGTCAATATGCGATGCGCGACTACCGTGTGCTCAGCATGGACCGTCCCGGCGGCCCCGTGACGATCCACCCCGTCGGCATCGATGTCGGACAGATCCCCTGGGCGTCGAAGCAGACCTGGGCGCCGGATGCCGCGTACAAGAACGGGACCTATTACCTCTACATGCCTGCGCGCGACAAGCAGGGCGTGTTCCGCATCGGCGTCGCGACGTCGAAGTCGCCGACCGGCCCGTTCAAGGCCGAGCCGCTGCCCATCCGCGGCAGCTTCTCGATCGATCCCGCGGTATTCAGCGACACGAATGGCGAAAGCTATATGTATTTCGGCGGCATCTGGGGCGGGCAGCTGCAGCGCTGGGCCAATGGTCGCTTCGACGCCAATGCGGGCGACACCGACCTGAAGCAGGACGACAAGCCCGCCCTCGCCCCCAAGGTCGCGCGGATGTCCGCGGACATGAAGCAGTTCGCCGAGGCCCCCCGCGACGTCCAGATCGTCGACGAGGCGGGCAAGCCGATCCTCGGCGGTGACCACGAGCGACGGTTCTTCGAAGCGTCATGGCTGTTCAAGCGCGGCGGCAAATATTATTTCACCTATTCGACGGGCGACACGCATTTCCTCGCCTATGCGATCGGCGACAATCCGTATGGCCCGTTCCGCTATACCGGGCATATCATGACGCCGGTCCAGGGCTGGACGACGCACCACTCGATCATCGAGTTCAAGAACCGCTGGTGGCTGTTCTATCACGACACGCAGTTGTCGAACCGCAATAACCTGCGCTCGGCCAAGATGACCGAGATGACGTTCCGTCCCGACGGGACGATCAACCCGATCGACCCGTTCAAGGATTGAGCGCGCGCCACCGCCCTGACCGGCGGTGGCGGTCCCATTCGTGATGCCGACAGGCGACGCTGTGTCCGATTACCGGGCGCGGCGTTGCTTTGCCTATGCTGCACGGAGCGGATGGGAACGGCCGCGAGCGGTTTGAATCCGCGCCACGTCGCGCGATGCGATCAAGCAAGTCGAAGCATATTAAAGTAATTGTTTATATCATTCAGTCAGTCCGGAGGGCGACGGCGCGAATCGCCGATCCGCTGAAGTGATGGTAAGAACTGACACCCTATTTATTGCATCGCAACATCGGTTTTCGCTGCATCGCCACGCCGACATTATTGTCACGTATCAAGAAGATCGTGTTTTGCCGCAGTATTCACGTCATCGGCGGCGAGATTCCCGTTGACACGCCGTGCCGCTATGTTAGCCCTAACACACCAAGCCGATCAGAGCTTGTCGATACCAGTGCTACGCCGCTGATGGGGAGAGAATGATGAGGGGTTCTGCAGTGTTGAAGGTGCTCGCGCGCTCGAGTTCGGTTGCGGCTGTCGCCGTGTGCCTGATCCATCCGGCCGCCGGCATGGCGCAGACGGCGCTGGCCACCGAAGCAGGATCGCCTGCAAGCACCGCCCAGCCGGCCAATCCCCCCGCTGGAACCGGAACCGTCGTCGCGCAGGAGCCCGTCCAGGCGCAACAGTCGCAGGGCGACGACTCCGAAATCGTCATCACCGGGATCCGCGCCAGCCTTGGCCGCGCGATCGACATCAAGCGGAATTCGGCGGGCGTCGTCGACGCGATCTCGGCCGAAGATATCGGCAAGTTCCCCGACACCAACCTCGCCGAGTCGTTGCAGCGTGTCACCGGCGTGTCGATCAGCCGCGCGAACGGCGAAGGGTCGCAGGTTGCCGTTCGTGGCTTTAGCGGCGGCTTCAACCTCGTCACGCTGAACGGCCGGCAGCTTCCGGCGACGAGTATCGACACGAGCACCGGCAACGCGTTCGCGACCGGCACGGGTCGCTCGTTCGACTTCCAGAACCTCGCATCCGAGGGTGTCGCCACGCTCGAGGTCTACAAGACCGGACGCGCCAACATTCCGTCGGGCGGCATCGGTGCGGCGATCAACGTCGTCACCCGCCGACCGCTGTCGGCAAACGAGAGCGGCCTTTCGGGGTCGATCGGTGCCAAGGCACTCTATGATACCTCGATCGACAAGGCCGAGAGCGATCCCAGCAAGGTCACGCCTGAACTGTCCGGGCTGATCAACTACAAGAACCCGAACGAGACCTTCGGCGTCAACGTCTTCGGCAGCTATCAGCTGCGCAATTCCGCGTCGGTCCAGTCCAACCCCAATTACTGGAACATCGTGCCGCTGGCCGATTTCCTCAACACCGCGGGCGCGTATATCCGGCCGACGACGACGATCACCAATCGTCCGACGACCCCCTATGTGCAGATCCCCAACGACAGCCGCTATCAGTTCTCGGAAAACCGCCGCGAGCGCCTGAACGGTCAGGCCAACATCCAGTTCAAGCCGAGCGACCGTTTCGAGATCTCGATCGACGGCATGTATGCGCGCAACAAGCTGAGCGAAGAGCGTAGCGAGCAGACCAACTGGTTCCAGCGGCCGTTCACCGAAGTCACCTTCGACGACAACAAGCAGATGCAGAGCGCGGTCATCCTCGCCGAAGCGATCCAGGCCGACAAGGGCTACGAGCAGCAAAGGTTCGCGACCAAGACCGAACTCTATTCGGTCGGCGGCAATGTGAAGTGGGACTTCACCGACAATCTGCGGCTGACACTCGACGCCAACCACGCCAAGTCGACGACCAATCCGGACAATTCGAACGGAACCTCGGCGACGACGATCTCGATCGGCGCCCCGGTACGCTCCTCGCACAAGGTCGACTTCACCACCGGCTTCCCGCAGCAGTCCGAGACGATCAACGATTGCCGTGCGACCAACGGCAACCGCGGCGGCAACTGCAACAACATCCTTGATGTCGGTGATCTGGGCAGCCAGGTCGCGCGACGGATCACGTCGACCCAGAAAGCACGGATCAATCAGTTCGGCGGCGACGTCGCCTGGGACCTCGGCGGGGGCAGCAAGTTCAACGTCGGTGGCAACTATATCGACGCGAACATGCGCTCGACCACGGTCAACAGCATCCAGACGCTAGGCGACTGGGGCATTACAGACACCGGCCGCGTCGAGGAGCTCGCCGGCGATCTCGTCGACACCTTCTGCCTCACCTGCAAGTTCGACAAGTACGACCCGAAGTCGACGGGGTCCGCGCTGGTCGCATTCCGCGCCAACGCGGTCGATCTGCTCGACGTCTTCGAGCCTTTCTATGCCGCGCGCGGCAATGCGGTCTCGCCAAGCCCGTCCGCGGACGATCGCGTCGGCGAGAAGACGTGGGCGACCTATGGTCAGATGACCTGGGCCGGCGAACTCGGCGGACGTCGCGCCAACGCGCTGATTGGTGTGCGGTACGAAAAGACACGGGTCACGTCGATCGGCATCCAGTCGGTCCCGAGCGGGATCCGCTGGTCGCAGGACAATGACTTTGCGGTCGATGGCGGACCGCCCAGCGGCGCCGTCACGGTGAAGGCGAGCTACGACAATCTGCTGCCGTCGCTCGATTTCAACATCGAACCGATCGACAACGTCATGGCGCGCGCCTCGTTCAGCCGAACGCTCGCCCGTCCCGACTACGGCAATCTGTTCGCCTCCGTCAGTGCAGGGGCACCCAACCGTCCGACCGCGCTTGGTGCCGCGCCCGCCGGCGCAAACCGCCAGGATCCGGCGCTGTTGCCGCTGGTTTCGGACAATTTCGACGTATCGCTCGAATGGTATTACAAGCCGACGAGTTTCGTGTCGGTCGGTTTCTTCAACAAGGACGTGCGCAACTTCATCGGCAACCAGGTGACCAGCGGCAATCTGTTCGGGCTGCGTGACCCCGGTTCAGGGGCGGCCGGTTCACGGTCGGGCATCGCGCTCGACTATCTCAGGACCAACGGCCTGCCGCTCAGCGACATCAACCTGTTCTCCTATACCGCGTTGCTGACGCAGAATAATGGTAACCAGGCGGCAGCGTCCGCCGCGTTCCAGCGCAACATCGATCCCGCGACGGGCGGCCTGAGCACGCAGTTCGTCGTCGATCTGGCAAATTCGGTCGATATCGTGGCCGATGCCAATGATCCCTTGTTTAACTTCGCGATCAGCGGGCCGGTCAACAACCGCGAGGGCAACATTCACGGGTTCGAGGTCGCCTGGACCAACTTCTTCGGCCAGACGGGCTTCGGCTTTGCGGTGTCGTACACCAAGGTCAATGGCGACGTGAACGTCGACCCCTATGCCGATCCCAACGTCAACATCTTCGCGTTGACCGGCCTGGGCGACAGCGCCAACCTGACCGCGATCTACGACAAGGACGGACTCTCGGCGCGCGTCTCGTACAACTGGCGCGACAAATATCTGTCGGGCACGAACCAGGGCGGCAACCGCAACCCGCTGTTCACCGCGGCGTTCGGGACGCTCGATGCGAGCATAAGCTACGACATCGCGAAGAGCTTCTCGATCTCGCTCGAGGCGGTCAACCTGACGAGCGAACCCTTCCGCCAATATGCCCGCACCGAGACCAACCTCGTCTATGTGCAGGAACTCAAGCCGCGCTTCTATCTCGGCGCGCGGTACCGCTTCTGATCACCGGCCGGCGTGTGCCTCGGCGCACGCCGGCCGAAGGAAGGGCCGCAGCACCGTGCCGCGGCCTTTTCCTGTTGTCCGCCGCCCCCTGGCTGATAGACCCGGACGGAAAATGGGACCGGAGCGGATGAACCCCGTACAGATCAACAATATCGACCACGCGGATCTGCGCGTCAGCCCGCGCGCCGGTGCCGCGTTCAACGACGCGGCCAATCAGGCGCTGGTCTTCCCCGCCGAATTCGAGGAACTGCAACGCGAATTCGCGATCGTCTTCCGCCGCCGCGACGAGGGCCTCCAGGCCTATGCGCTGCTGGGGCTCGACCGCGACGAGAATCTCTTCCTCGCCGACGACGCCTGGACGAGCCGCTACGTCCCCGCGAGTCATCGGCGCGGGCCCTTTTCGATCGGCATGGTCCGCTCCACGCACGACGGTGTCGGCGCAGGTGACGGTGTCGGGGAGGCGATGCTCCACGTCGATCTCGACGATCCTCGCGTCGGTGACGAAACGGGTCTGCCGCTGTTTCTCGAGCATGGTGGCAATACGCCGTATCTCGATCATGTCACCGGCGTGTTGCGTTTGCTCTACGAGGGGATGGAGACCGCGCCGGCCGCCTTCACCGCGCTCGACGAGGCCGGCCTGCTCGCGCCGGTCACGCTCACCATCGATGTCAGTGACGAGCGTCGCTACACCGTGCCCGACGTGCTCGTCGTCGACCTCGAGCAGCTCGCGACGCTGAGCGGTGCGCCGCTCGAGCACCTCCACCGCTCGGGCATCCTGCGGCTCGCCATCCTTGCCGCAGCATCGCTCGGCAACATCCAGCATCTGATCGCGCGCAAGCACCAGCTGCTCGCGCAGATCGGCTGATGACGGTGCCCGCCATCGCCCGCCGGACGCGCGTGATCGAAGGGGCGGACGCGCGGACTCTGCCCGTCGCCGAGTTGATCGCCGAGGGCCGCCCGACGATCCTGCGCGGTCTTGCCCGTGACGTGCCGCTCGTCGCCGCGGCACGCCAGGGTCCCGCCGCGGCGGTCGCCTGGCTCAAGCAGTTCGATGGCGGACAGCCAGTGACGGCCTATATCGGCGACCCCGCGATCGGTGGACGCTTCGGGTACAATGCGGAGTGCACCGCACTCAATTTCGCGCGCGAACGCGGATCGCTGTCCGCCTATCTCGACCAGTTGCTCGCCAGCGTCGACGATGCCGACGCGCCAAGCATCTATATCGGCTCGACCGATATCGACCAGTATCTCCCGGGTCTCAGGGACGAGGCCGTGCTCCCGTTCGGCGATCCCGAACTGCTCGCCCATCCGCCGCTGGTGAGCATCTGGATCGGCAACCGCACGATCGCGTCGGCGCATCACGACATGTCGAACAACATCGCGGTGACGCTCGTCGGGCGGCGGCGGTTCACGCTGTTCCCGCCCGATCAGGTCGCCAATCTCTATCCCGGCCCGCTCGAGCCGACGCCCGCCGGGCAGGTCGTCTCGATGGTTGATTTCGACGCGCCCGACTTCACCCGCCATCCTGGCTTTGCCGACGCGCTCGCTGCGGCCGAGGTGGCGGAGATGGAGCCCGGCGACGCGCTGATCTATCCCGCCTTGTGGTGGCATCAGGTCGAGGCGCTCGATCCGTTCAACGCGATGATCAACTATTGGTGGAACCCGACGCCACGTTTCATGGACACACCGCAGAATACGCTGCTGCACGCGCTGCTCAGCCTGCGCGACCGGCCCGACCATGAGAAGCGCGGTTGGCAGGCGCTGTTCGACTATTATGTCTTCGGCGATGCCGCGCGCGCCGGTGCGCATCTGCCGATGGATGCGCGGGGCGCACTCGCCCCGCTTGACGCGATCGCCGCGCGCCGGCTGCGCGCCACGCTGTTGCAACGTCTCAATCGATGAAGGGACATTCGATGGATACCCCAACGAAGACTCGTGTGGTCATTGCCGGCGGCGGCACGGCCGGATGGCTTGCCGCAGCGCTGTTCATGCGGCAGCTGCGCCCGCTGGTCGACGTCGTGCTCGTCGAGTCCGAGGAGATCGGCACGGTCGGCGTCGGCGAGGCGACGATCCCGACGGTGCAGGCGTTCCACGCGCTGATCGGCGTCGACGAGCGCGAATTCATGGCGGCGACGGGGGCGACGTTCAAGCTCGGGATTGCGTTCGAAGGCTGGGCGCGCACAGACGATCGCTATATCCATTCGTTCGGCGACGTCGGCCGTGCCACGTGGATGGGCGACTTCCAGCATTTCTGGCTCGAGGCGCAGGCGAACGGCGATGCCGGCGCGTTCAGCGACTATTGCCTCGAGCTCCAGGCTGCCGAGGCCGGCCGGTTCGCGACCGGACAGACCGGTCGCCGCCTGAACCACGCCTATCATTTCGACGCGGGCCGCTATGCCAAATATCTGCGCGCACGGTGCGAAGCGGCGGGGCTGACGCGTCGCGAGGGGCGGATCGCACGCGTCAACCGCGATCCCGGGACCGGGCATATCACCGCGCTCGCGCTCGACGACGGCAGCCGTGTCGAGGGCGACATTTTCCTGGACTGCACGGGGTTTCGCGGGCTGCTGATCGGCGATGCGCTCGGCGTCGGCTATGAGGATTGGGGGCATTGGCTGCCCGCCGATCGCGCTCTGGCAGTGCAGACGACGTCGGTCGAGCCCGCCCGCCCCTATACGCGTGCGATCGCGCACGACGCGGGCTGGCAATGGCGGATCCCGCTCCAGCACCGCGTCGGCAACGGCATCGTCTATGACAGCGACTTCCTGTCGGACGATGCGGCGCGCGAGCGGCTGCTGGGCTCGGTCGAGGGCACCCCGCTGACCGATCCGAAGCTGATCCGGTTCACGACGGGCCGGCGGCAGCGCGCATGGGAGGGGAATTGCATCGCGCTCAGTCTCGCGAGCGGGTTCGTCGAACCGCTCGAGTCGACGAGCATCCACCTCGTGATGGTCGCGCTGACCCGGCTTCTGCAAGTGTTCCCGTTCGACGGAATCAATCCCTCGGTCGTCGCCCGGTACAATGACCAGTCGCGCCGCGAGCTCGAGGGGGTGCGCGACTTCATCATCCTGCATTATCACCTCAACCAGCGCAGCGAGCCATTCTGGAAACGCTGCGCGACGATGCCGATCCCCGACACGCTCGCGCAGCGGATCGCGCTGTTCGTCGAGGGCGGGCAGGCGTTCCAGTCGGGCGACGACCTGTTCCGCGTGAGCTCCTGGTCGCAGGTGATGCTGGGGCAGCGGCTGACGCCAAAAAACTGGCACCGGCTCGCCCGGCTGATGCCCGCCGATCGGCTCGCGCAGTCGCTCGCCGAGCTGAAGGCGGGGATTGCCGCGGAGGTCGCAAAATTGCCGCAGCATCAGGCGTTTCTCGCGGGCTATTGCCCCGAGACCACCGCCCGCCCCGCCGCAGCCGCCTGACCCGCCCGGGCTTTCCGGGGTCGATCCCCCGCCCCTGACGCTCTAGGGTCCGGATGCCACGCGATGGGTGGGGCGTCCGGGAGAATGAGACATGGCGACGACAGCGGGCGGTACGCACCGTTATAACCGGGGCGCGGTGGCGTTTCACTGGATCATCGCGACGCTCGTGCTGGTGCAAATCTATATCGGCTGGACGTTCGCGGACCTTGCTCGCGGCGACGCGCGGACCGAGTGGTTCAACTGGCACAAGACGGTCGGCTTCGCGATCCTGCTGCTGAGCATCGCGCGGCTCGGCTGGCGCATCGTCAATCCCCCGCCCCCGCTGCCGGACGTCCTGCCGGCATGGGAGCGGACGCTGGCGCGGATCAATCACACGCTGTTCTACGTCATCCTGATCGGCCTGCCGCTGACGGGGTGGATGTATCTGTCGACGGGCAAGCCGTCGCTGACGAGTGCGACGACGCCGCTGATCGGCGGGCTGTCCTGGCCGTTCATCCCCGGGCTGCCGCGCGGTGCGCATGGCGGGTTCGAACAGGCGCATATCGTGCTGGTCTGGGTGACCTATGCACTGCTGATCCTGCACGTCGGTGCGGCGCTCAAGCACCAGTTCGTCGATCGCGGCCGCGTCGCCAACCGGATGCCGCCGTTCGGCACGCGCGAGGGCTAGCGCGCCGACACCCGGGTCGTGCCGCAGCCCGGGCGGCGCAGCGAGGCGAGCGCGTAGGCGGCGAACCCCTGCATCTTCTGCCGTGCGCGGAAGACGTGGAAATGCCGGATATAGGGGAACGGCCGCGCCGAGGTCCGGACATCGGCGAGCATCAGCCGCAGATCCTCGCGGATCGCGGCAAGGATGCGGCGGTCGGTCAGGATGTGCTTGGCATAGAGCGCGCCGTCGCCAAAGCCGTAGCCCGCCAGCAGCGCGACGACGTCGGCGGGACGTCGGCGGCCGTGATGATGATCGACCACGAAGCTCGGATCATAGTCGACGCTGATCCCGTGGCCGAGCGCGCGGAACAGGAAGTCGGTATCTTCCGCTGAGACGAACCGCGCGCCACCGCCGAACCGCTCGTCGAACGGCCCGACCGCGGTAAGGACGTCGCGCGTGAACGCGAGATTTGCGCCCATCACGAAGCCGCCGGGAAACGCGCCGCGCGGCGCGGTCATCGGGTGATCCTCGAGCTTGATCGTCACCGGCAGGTCGGCGGGATCGCCGGGAAGGATCCGCCCGCCGATCACCGCAAGCCGATCGACCGCCGCGAACCGCTCGGCGAGCGCGGCGAGATAGCCGGTGTGGAGCACGCAATCGTCGTCGGTCATCGCGACGATCCGCCCCTGCACGCGGGCAAGCCCGGCGTTCCGCGCGCGCGAGAGGCCCGCACGCGGCTCTGCGACGCGGACGACCCGGAACTGCTGCGTGCCGGCCCAGAGCTGCAGGCGGTCGGCGGTATCGTCGGTCGAGCCATTGTCGACGATCACGACCTCGAGCGCGACATGTGCCGCGGCCCTCGCGGCTCGCGTGATCGAGTCGAGCGTCCGCGACAGCGACACGCCGCGGTTGCGCGTGCAGACGAGTAGACTGATCTCGATCATGCCAGCGCCGCACCCGCGGACGTCGTCGTCGCGCGATCCCCGACCAATGGCGATGCGGCGGTCCAGGCGTCGATATAGCGCGCGAGCTTGCCATAGTCGTTGTCGAGCACGTGGTGCGGGATGTCGAGCAGCAGCGCGAGGATATGCGCATGCAGCCGGTCGGTGACGATATGCCGGCCGCGCGACAGCAGGGCGAGCCCGCGCGTGACGCGGGCGCCTGCGAGCGCCGCATAGTGGTCGGCACGCGACTGACCTGGGCGGGGAGCGGGCAAGACGCCGTCCTCGAGCCAGTCCGTCGTGACGACGCGCCCCTCGCCTCGTGGAAGATCATCATGCGCGACGCGTTCGTCGTCGGTGCGCAGGAGCCTCAGCACGTCGCAGTCCGCTGCCCCGCGCGGCGGGCGGCCGAGCGCGAACGCCGAATCCGGGGCGAGCGCAACGGGGCAGTCGAAATGGCGCTCCGCCAGTTCCAGGCTGGGCCGGTCGCGGACATAGAGGTGCAGGTCGGGATGCGCGGCGACACCCCTGGCAAATGCCGCGATCCCGCCGGGTGCGCGGAAGTGGATCGACTGGGGAAGCTGGACGATCCGGCGGTCGCGGACCTGTGCGACCATGCGCTCGCGGAACTGCTGGTGGTGCGGCCAGATGTCGCCGAGATTGCCGCCGCCGTGGAGGAAGAGGACGCCGTGCGGACTGGCGCGCGCAAAGGCATCGGGATCGAAGCCGTCCCACGTGCAGACATAGTCGGGATCGTTCCCCGTCACGGCGCGCAGCATCGCGACTTCGCCCATCCAGATCGCGCTGTCGCCGACATTCGCATGGTCCGGGAAGTCGACCAGCGCATAACGGTCGCCGCGTCCGACATGCGCAGCGTAGAGCGCGCGCAATGCCGCCTGCTGCGCTTCGATGACGTCGATCGTCATGCGGCGACGTCTTGCGCGGCCGCGTGTGCGGCGCGGACATCGGCGTAGAGCACCTCGCAACGGTCGAGCCAGCGGTCGCGCGTGAACAGCCGCTCGACGCGGGCACGCGGCACGCTTCGCGGGATCGCCAGCGCGGCGGGGATCGCGGCGGCGAGTCCCGCGACGTCGTCCGCGTCGGCGAACCGTCCGGCCTCGCCGATTACCTCGCGTGCGGCACCCATCTCGATCGCGGCGACCGGCAGGCCGCACGCCATCGCCTCGATCGCGACCAGCCCGAACGGCTCGTCCCAGCACGGCGTGAACAGGAACACCGACGCGCGGCCGAGTTCGGCTGCGAGCGCGGCGCCGTCGCAATGCCCGCCATAGCGGATCGTGCCGTCGAGGTACGGGACGATCTCGGCGGCATGATAGTCGGGATCCTCGATCGATCCGAACAGCGTGAGCGCGATTCCTGCCGCACGCGCCGCGCGGACCGCGAGATGCGTACCCTTGTTGGGGGTGATCCGCCCGCACCAGACCGCGCTGCCGTCGCCCGCGGGGCTGAACGGCCACGCGGCGGGGTCGATGCCATTGTGCAGAACCGACGCCTCGGGGGGAGCGCCGTCGGGCCACCATGCGTGGAGCTGCGGCGTCGAGGTGACGGTCAGCCGGTGCGTCGGCGTTGCGCTCGCCTTCACGAACCAGTGCAACGCGTCATAGGGCGGCACGTGCAGCGACGTGACCGTGGGTACGACGGCGGTGCGTGCGGGCTCGATCGGAAAGCGGTGGAGGCTGTTATTGTGGACGACGTCGAACCCGCCCGCGGCGATCCTGTCGCAGGCGGCGGCATAGCCCCGGTCGACATGCGCGATCAACGGGGCGGACCCGCGATGCTCCGCCCAGGGGAAGACACGCTCGTAATGCTCGCACAGCACCGGGTCGATCGTGAAGCGCGGATCGCTGTCGCCTGCCGCGAACAGCACGACGTCATGGCCGCGTGCCTCGAGACCTTCGGCAAGATACCAGCTGTGCGATTCCATGCCGCCCATGAACGGCTGCGCGATCCGCTGGCGGACGTGCGACAGGAGCGCGATCCTCACGCAGCGACGCGGCCGTCTTTGTCCGACGCCATCCTGGCCTCGAGCATCCGGATCACCGTCGCGGTGTTCGCATAGGGCTGATGGCTCTGCTGCCCGGTGAGCGCGAGATCGTCAGCATCAGGGCGACGCAGGATGCGGATCGGCACGCCTTCGCGGTCGTCGATCAGCCCCATCAGCCGGAACGCGTAGAGCCAGTGCCCCATCGTCCGATACCCCCAGCGCGCCTCAAACAGCTCGGCGTTGCGCACCACGCTCTCGAGATGATGGACGGGCGGCATATGATGCGGATGGTATTGATGATGCGCGAGCCCGCCCTTGATCCAGGCGATCGGGACACCCGCGGTGGCGAGGACCTTGCCGAAATCGGTGTCCTCGCCACCATAGCCGACATAGCCCTCATGGAAGCCGCCGACCGCCTCGAACGCGGCGCGGCGCATCGCGAAGTTGAGCGACCAGAAGCAGCGATAGTCGTTGCACAGCTCGATCCCCTCGGCTGGCGGACCGCGGCGATCCGAATGGCGGACGGCGATCGCCGTGAACGCATCGCTGGTCCATTCGCCCGCGGTCGCACCGCCGGGCAGATACATGACCTCACCCATCAACAGCCCGTCGAACTGGTCGAGATACCCCGCATAGTCGGCGACGAGATCGGGTGCGGGGATGCAGTCCATGTCGAGAAACACCAGCGCATCGCCGACCGCGGTCCGCGCCGCGGCGTTGCGCGCGACCGCGAGCGGCAGCGCGTCGCCGCCGATCATGAGCTGACGGACCGGAAAGTCGGTCTCGGGCAGATCATACGCCGTGTCCTGCATGACAGCCACGATCAGTTCGGTCGGCTTCAAAGTCTGGCGCGAGAGACCGACGACGAGATTGTAGAGGTGGTCGGGCCGGCCCTTGGCGAGCGTTACGACGGATAGGGTGGACATGGCGGCTCCGTGTATCGGATGGAAATGGTAGGCGAACAGCGATCAGGCGGCGTTTCGCGCGGGCTGGTCGGGCGGGGTCCACAGCCGGTCGGCAAGCGTCTCGAGCCAGCGTGCGGCGTCGGCGGCGGGGGCGTCGGCGATCAGGCGACGCTGGCGGTCGGGGGCGTGCGTCGCCAAAGCCTCGGCGATCGCGTCACCCCAGGCATCGGCCGAGGATGGCAGATGCGGGCGGACGCAGGCGACGCCTGCTGCGGCGAGTGCATCGGCCTTGCGGTGCTGCTCGTCGAAGTACCGCCATTCGGGGATCGCCAGCCACGGACGCGCGGCAGCGAGGATCTGCTGGCAGGTCGTATTGCCCGTCGACGCGATGACAAGGTCGGCGGCGGCGACGTAATCCGCCGGATTGTCGACCCAGCCGCGATGCTCGATATTGCGCGGCTCGGTCGCATGCCAGTCGCGTACGACCGGGCCGATCGTGATCCAGCGGCTGGCCGGTCGGCTGCGCGCGCCGATCCCGAGCGGAGCCTGACCGAAGCCGCCACCGCCGCCGCCCGACAGCACGAGAACAAGTTCGCCATCGGCTTCGACGCCGATCCGCGCGCGCGCCTCTGCGCGGTCGGGCACATGCGTGTCGACGCCGAGGCCGCCGGCGAAGCAGGTCCGCGCGCGCATGCCGGTGTCCCAGTCGGGCTGCGCGAGATCGGCGTGGAACGCCGCGAGCAGCCCCGCGGCACCGTCATAAGCGGCGCGGTGGCCCGCATCGCCACGGTCGCCATGCTGCAGGATCTTGACGTGCGGGACGCTGCAGATCCGCGACAGCTGCGCGATCTCCGCTGAGACGTCGCAGATCATCAGCGCGGGATCGGCGCTGGCGAACCAGCCGCTGATCGTCGCCATCGCCTGACGGATGCCTGGCCAGCCGAGCGGCGCGCAGTGAAGCGTCGCGGGGGTCGGCACCCAGTCCATCGTCGTCGCCTCGTCGCCGGTCGCCTCGAACAGCGACGGGATGCGAACGATCCTTGCCTGTGCGGGCAAGGGCGGAAATATGTCGTCGCGGGCGCAGAAGATCGTCAGTGGCCGCTCGGCGGGCAATGCATGCGCGATCGCCGCGCAGCGCTCCGCATGCCCGCGCCCCTGGTGATGGACGAAATAACCGAACGGACGGGTCATGCCGCCTGCCGCGACGGGGCCGATGCCAGCCCGAGCGCTTCGAGCCCCTCGACCACGCCCGCCGCATGCCGGCGCGTGACGCGGTGAAGGCCCGTGCGGTCAGGCAGGTCGTCGAGTTCCGCGTCCGCATTCGCGACGACGATCGCAAAGCCGCATTGCTCGAGCATGTCCCGGTCGTTGCCGCTGTCGCCCGCGGCGATACAGTCGGCGAGCGTCAGGCCAAGCCCGGCGGCATAGGCCTGGATCGCCGCCGCCTTCCCGCCGCGCGGCGCGAGGACGTCGATCAGCCGGCCGTGCGAGAAGATCACGCGCGCCCCGAGCTTCGCATGGGCAAGCGTCTGCCGGATCGTCTCGGCGTCGCGTGCGGTACCGAAGAAACTGAGCTTGTGCGGCCCGTCCGTCTCGACGGGCTGCGGCTCGATCGGCAATCCCGCGAGCGCAGACGCGACGGCATCGCGGTTCCAGTCGCGGTCGAGCAACGCGGCGTACGCCGCGCAATTGCCCCAGCCGCCATCCGCGCCACGCCGCATGATCCGCGTGCCGACATCGACAATGAAGGCGTCGGGTTCGGGCAGGCCCCAGCTCTTGAGGATCGCGCGCGCCTCGGCGAAGGCGCGGCCGGTCGCAACGACGAACGGCATGTCCGCATCACGGTGCCACGCGGCAAACGCGGCCGCGCCGTCGCTCGATCCGGTCAGCGTGTGATCGATGTCGCAGGCGAGCAGCGCGGGACGGCGGCAGATCGAGCGGTAGACCGCAACCGAGTCCGCGGCATAGCGTGCCCAATCGTACAACGCATGGCGCGCGAGCGCGGCAGTTCGAAGTCGCGCGTGACAGGCGGGATCACCGATGATCCGCAGGCACGCGGCGGCGATGTCCGTCTCGTCGCGCGGGTCGACGAGAATGCCGTGGCCGATCCGCGACACGATTTCGGCCGGACCACCGTTGCGCGTGGCAACGACGGGCACGCCTGCCCCCGCCGCCTCGATGAGCGTCAGCCCGAAAGGTTCGTGCAGCGCCGGGTTGACGAAGACGCCACCCGCCGCCGCGCGTTCGTACAGCGCAGTCACGTCGCCGGCGAGATGACGCGGCGGAAGCGCGACGCGACCGCGAAGCAACGGCTGTGCCGCCAGCGTGTGCAGCTCGGCAAGGATCGCGCGCTCCTCGGGCGACGATTGCCCGCCATGCTGGCCCGCAAGGATGACGAGATTGGCCTGCTCGTGCAGCCGGGTGTCGGCGGCGTAGGCGCGTATCAACGCCGCAAGATTCTTCTTGGCGACCGGTCGCGCGATCGCGAGCACGATCGGGCGTTCGGGATGGTCCAGCCACTGGCCGAGATCGTCGATGAGCCCGGTTGCGGGCGCGGTCGTCGATCGCTGCGGGATGCCGGGCGGAAGGCAGTGGATCCGGCCGTCGACGGGAACGCCGTACGCGCGAACCTGCCGATCGGCCTCGTCGTGCGTCGACACGATCAGTGCATCGACCGCGGCGATCGCGGCGCGTTCGGCGGCGATCCGCGCCTCGATCCCGTTCGCGGCGAGCCCCTGCGCGCGCTTGTCGATCGCGAGCGCGTGTGGCGTGTAGGCGACGGGGATACCGAAACGGCGACGCGCCTCGAGCGCGACCGCGGCCGCATCGGCGAAATGCGCGTGGATCAGCGTCGGCCGGACCGCGAGCCCGGCGACGTGGCGGCAGAACGCCTCGGTAAAGGCAGGAAGATCCGCGGCGAGCGCCTCCTTCTCGAGATACCGGTCATCCCCGGTCTCGATCCGGTCGATGGTGAGCGTATCGCTCAGCCGCTCGGTCGGCATCCGGTGCTCGGCGGGCAAGTGGGGATCGCGGAACAGCCGCGTGACGATCGACACCGCAGTGACGCCCGTGCTGGTCGATTGTCGGGTCGCGGCGTCGAGCACATACGCCAGATGGCCGCCGGAATCAGCTGTTATGCCAAAGTCGATCGGTGGCGCCTTGAGACAGCCCCCAAGGGCCAGATGGAGAATAAACAAGCGGACCCCGTTTCGTTAGATACGCGAAACGACACGCCATCCGATTGTATCCCGCACCAAAAACTATCCGATTGAGCGATGTTAATAGGCCGGGCTTTTGGCCGCGAAGCGCCGACCCGGGGCGTCATTCGCGGCGTCTCTCGACGCCGGTCAGCCCGGGCTGTGCCCCGGCCTGCGCAGCGTGATCCGAGTCATTTCCGACGGCGTACCGAGCCGCAGCGCAAAGCCCGGCCAGAGCCCGGTGCCGTTGCTGACATAGAGCGTCATGTCGCCGACCCGGTAGCGCCCCGAGACATAGCCATTGTTCGCTCGCGCGACGATACGGTCGAGCCCGCGGATCATCCCGCCATGCGTATGCCCGGAGAGTTGCAGGGCAACACCGCGCTCGGCGCCGTACCGGGCGTTGCGCGGCTGGTGATCGAGCAGGACCACGGGAACGCCCGCGGGGACGCCGCGTATCGCGGTCGCGAGGTCGGGCCCCGCCTGCCCCGCCCCCGGCGCCGAGAGGTCGGTCACGCCGACGATCGCGAGCCGCTCCCCCTGCCGCTCAAGCACCCTATTGGCGTTGGGGAGCATCCGGATGCCGAGCCCCGAAAGATGCTGCATCCACGCGGCGTAATCGAAGAAATATTCGTGGTTGCCGGGAATCGCATAGACGCCGTCGGGCGCGCGCAGCCTGGCGAGCGGCGCGACGTCGCGCTCCCGCATCGCCACCGACCCGTCGATGAAATCACCGGTCACGACGATCAGGTCGACACCCGACGCGTTGGCGCGGTCGACGACCGCGCTGGCCCAGCGCGCGGGAAACAGCCGGCTGATATGGAGGTCCGTCAGTTGCAGCAGGCGATAGCCGTCATAGCGCTTCGGCAGGTCGCGGACGACGACGTCGATATCCTTGACCGGCGGAACGCGGACGGCATTGGCGACGCCGAGCGCCGCGAGCACCACCGCCAGGACCGCAATCGCATAGCGCCACGCGTCGGGCACCGCGACGGGCGCGCGCTGGACCGCCATCGCCACCAGCGTGCCTATATCGAGCAGGATTTGCAGCACCGCGAGCAGGATGATCGCCCCGAACGCGACGTTGAACGCGATGACCAGCGCACGCGGGAATTCGGGTGCGAACACCGACCCCGACGATAGCCGACTCCAGAGATGATATTGCGAGGCGGCCAGCAGGAGAAGCGCAACGAGCAGCGTGATCCCGAGCGGCAGCGACAGCGGCCACAGCCAGCGTGCGATCACCACGAGGCAGGGCAGCGTGAAGATGAGGTGAAAGATCGTCGGTCTCCGGTTCGCGCACTGACACGCGGCGCGCGAGTACCATGTCTGATCCGAAAACACAGCGCGGGCGCGTGCGGGCATCACCGGTTGCACGCGGGTCGGGAGTTTCAGGGTGCGTGATGGCGGCGACCAGACCCGCCATCACGCTGTATCCCCGCGTCAGGCGGTGCGCGTCTGCTTCACCGCATGATCGACCGCACGTGCGGTCAGCGCCATGAAGGTCAGCGACGGATTGACGCACGAAATCGAGGCCATCTGCGCGCCGTCGGTGACGTAGAGGTTCGATGCCTCATGCGCCTGGCTGAAGCCGTTCAGGACCGACTTGCGCGGATCGACACCCATGCGTGCCCCGCCCATCTCATGGATCGCGTCGCCGGGCACATGCTCCTTTTCCTCGCTGACGACGTTGGTCAGGCCCGCGCCCTTGAGCATCGCTTCGCCCTGCACGCGCGCATCCGCCATCATCCGCAGCTCGTTGTCGCGGAACCGCACGTCGAAGCGGAGGAGCGGCACGCCAAACCGGTCGACCTTGCTCGCGTGGAGCGAGACGCGGTTGTCCTCATAGGGCAGGCATTCGCCGAAAGCGCCCATGCTGAACTTCCAGCCGTCATATTTGCGCATGCCCTGCTTCATCGATGCGCCGAACCCGACCGGGGCCGCGGGGTCGCGCCGTGCGCCACCTTGATAGCCATAGCCGCGCTTGAACCCTGCCCCGTCGTCGCGGTCGATGTTGCGGAAGCGGGGGATGTAGACCCCGCCCGGACGGCGGCCATATTCGATGAACTCCTCCATCCCGGGAATATCGCCCGAGATGTTGACGCGGAAAATATGGTCCATGACGTAGCGGCCAAGCGTCCCGCTGGTATCGAAATAGCTGCGGCCCGTGCCCGGTGCGCGCGAGTTCATCATGATCTGCGTCGACGCCATTGCCGAGGCGCAGAGGAAGACGAGCCCGGCGTTGACGACCTCGGCCTTGCCGGTCTTGGCGTCGATGAAGCGGACACCCGTGACCTTCTTGCGGGTGGCGTCATATTCGAGATTGGTGACGACCGCGTCGGAGCGCAGCGTGAGGCGGCCCGTCGCACGCGCGGCGGGCAGCGTCACCGCCTGCGTCGAGAAATACGCGCCGAACGAACAGCCATTGCCGCACTGGTTGCGGAACTGGCATTTGGTGCGGTTCTGGTCGGGCTTGTCCTCGGTCATGTTCGACAGCCGCGTGTTGATCAGCTTGCGACCCGGGAACGTCGATTCGAGCCGCGGCTTGATCCACTTCTCGGCGACGTTCATCGGGATCGGCGGCTGGAACTCGCTGTCGGGCAGATAGGCGAGGTTCTCGCGCGAGCCCGAGACGCCGATATATTTCTCGACATAGCTGTACCAGGGCGCGACGTCGTCATAGCGGATCGGCCAGTCGCCATCGATCCCGTCGCGCTTGTTCGCCTCGAAATCGGCCGCGCTCCAGCGGAAGCACCAGCGGCCCCAGATCAGCGACTTCCCGCCGACCGCGCCGGGACGGATCCAGTAGAATTTGCTGCCCTCGTCATGCGCATAGGGGTTCAGCCGGTCGTCGTTGTAGAACAACTGGTTGCTGGGTGCGACATAGCCATGCTGGGCGATGAAATAATCGCTGTCGCGGATTGCCGGTGGCATGCGGTTGCGCGCCGGCACCTCGTAGGCGGGCTTGCCGTCATAGGGATAGCCCTCGCCATGTTCGACCATGACGCCGCGGTCCAGCATCAGGACCCGCATGCCCTTTTCAGTCAGTTCCTTTGCGGCGAACCCGCCGCTGACGCCCGATCCGATGACGATCGCGTCGAACCTGTCGGTCGAAGCCATGTTCTTTCCTCTCCAGGATTATGTTTTTGTCAGTACCGCAGCGCGCGGAGCGTCTGGAAGCTGGTGGTGATGTCGGGGAGATAGGGCGCGGGCGCCTCGTCATTCTCGACGTAGAAATGGCGGACGCCCGCGCTGCCGCGCAGCTTGAACAGCGAGGCGAAATCGATCGTCCCCTGGCCGACCGCGGTCATGCTGCGATCCTTCCGCATGTCCTTGACATGATAGGAATAGAGCCGCGCCGAGAGCCGGTTGATCAGCGCACTCAGATCCTCGCCGGCATGCGCCGCCCAATAGAGGTCGAGTTCGCACTTCATCACCGAGGGCGGGATCGCGCGCAGCATCCGGTCATAGAGGCTGACGCCGCCGGGGCGGACGGTGAACTCGAAATCATGGTTGTGATAGGCGAAGCCCAGCTTGTTCTGCTTCAGCTTCGCACCGATCGCGGCGATATTGGGCAGCGCCGCGGACCAGCCGGCCTCGGTACGATGCTCGTCGGTCATATACGGCAGGACGACGGTGGTCACGCCGAGCGTCTTGGCCATCGCGATGCTCTTGTCGAAATCCTTGAGCAGCAGGTCGTAGCCGATATGCGCCGACGGTGCCTTGAGCTGGAGCCGGTCCATCGTCCGGCGGAGCTTCGCATGGTCCATCTTCTCATAGCCGCCGCCGCCGAACTCGATCTCGCGGTAGCCGATCTTGGCGATCCGCTCGAGGGTCCCCTCAGGGTCGCTCGCGAAGATCTCGCGCACGGTATAGAGCTGGATACCGATCGCGCCGAGTTGCGCGGCGGCGGCGGGGGCGGCGTGGAGATCGAGGCAGGCGACCGCGGCCGCGCCCCCCGTCCCGACCAGCAGATTGCGACGGGTGATGATCATGCGGCGTACACCTTGTTGACCTGAGAATAGGGGAAGGCGCCGTTATATTCGCCCGGCACCGGCAGATATTCGCGCTCCTGCGTCATGCCGATCTCGGACGTGTAATAGCCGGTGACAACCAGCTGTCGGAACGCCTCGAAGAACGTCTTTCCGCCCGTCGTCGCGGTCGGAAGTGCGCCGTTCATCGCGAGTGTCAGCAACGCATCCTGCTGTGCCGGCGTCGCCTTGGCGGCGGACACCTTGTAGTCCTGGCGGCTGCGCGCCTCGATCGCGTCGAGACCGGCGACGATCGGCACGCGGTCGCCGGGCAATCCCCAGTCGGCAAGCAGTTTCTCGATATAGGCGGGCACGCCTGCGGCGATCGCGCCCGGCGTGTCGGTGGTCGGGACGACGCGGTCGCTGAGCGCGGTCATCACCGCGCGCTGGACGGGCGTGAACACCTGGACGCTTGGCGGACCCTCGCTGATGACGGGTACGCCGGGGGGCATCGCCACCCCCGCCGCACGCGCGATCGGCGCGAACAGCTGCGCCCCGAACATTCCCACGATCCCCGCCATTGCGGTTCTCCGATCGATCATTTTGCCTCTCCCTCGATAGCCGTGTCGATCGTGCGATAGGCGGCGACCAACCGGTCCTCCCCTGCCCGCCCGGCGACAGAATTGCCGTGTTCCATGCCGATCACCCCGCCATAGCGCTTGGCGCGCAGCCAGCGGACGATCGTCGCATAGTTGATCTCGCCGGTGCCGGGCTCGTTGCGTCCCGGATTGTCGCCGAACTGGATATAGCCGACCTCGTCCCAGCAGGTGCCGAGCGTCGGGATCAGGTTCCCCGACTGGATCTGCTCGTGATAAAGGTCCGCGAGCACCTTGACGTAGGGCGAGTTGACGCCGCGAGCGACCGCATAGCCCTGCGATATGGTCTGCATGAAGACGCCGGGGTGATTGGTCCGCGTGTTGAGCGGCTCCATGACCAGCGTCAGCTTGTGCGGCGCGACGATGTCGGCGGCGCGGCGCATGACGTCGATCACGCGCGCGGTCTGGATGTCGTTCGGCAGCCGCGAATCGAGGAACCCGGTGACGACCGTCGCGTGCGTCGCGTTCAGCCGCTTGGCGACCTCGATCGAGGCCCGCAGGTCGGCGAGGAACCCCTCGCGCTCGGCATCGTCCTTGCCGCCCAACACCGGCCGCGACTGCGACCATTTGGGCATGCTGGCGACGAAAACGCCCATCGCCATCCCCCGCTTCGACAGCGCGCTGGCCATCGCGACCTGTTGCGCGACGGGACGCGCCGCCGCCTCGTTATCCTCCCATGCGCGAAACCCCTGGTCCGCGGCATAGGCGATCTGGTCGAGCAGCCCGCCGCGGCTGGCAAAGCTGCCCTCGTGCGGCGCAAAGCCAAGCGAAAAGCGCGCGGCGTTCGAAACGCTTGCGCCGATCGCGCGCCCCGCCAGCGTCGCGGCACCGCCCGCGAGCATCGTGCCGCCCGCAATCACGGTCCGGCGCGACATGCTCACGCTGCCCGGCTTCGCGCAGGATCCGGTACCGGACGGGTCATCGACCGCCCGCCCCCTTGAGATAGGCGATGATCGCCGCGCGCTTGCCGGCATCGGGCGTGCTGATCGGCATCCGTGTGCCGGGCACCTTTTTGGCAGGCGCGGCGAGATAGGAATCGAGCGTCGCCGCATCCCAGGTCAGCTTCGACGCCTTGAGCGCGGGCGAATAGGCGAATCCCGGTGTCGAGGCGGCAGCGCGGCCGACGACGCCGTGGAGGTTCGGACCGATGCCGTTGCGTCCGCCCTTGTCGACGGTATGGCACGCGCGGCAGGCGGCAAAGGCGGGGGGGGACGCGGGTGCGGTCTGCGCGACCAGCGGGGTTAGCGCGGCACCCAGCGCCGCGACAGTTGTTCCGATACCCAAGACCAAGGACAGCTTCATTCCAGACCTCCTGATACCCGCGGCCTGGTCATGCCCCGGTGCGGGACAGACGATCCGGCGGGCGATATTACACAATCAAACGATGTCGATCGGGCTCCACTTGACGTCGGAGCCGGCATTGGCGACGACGGCTTCGACGAAGCGCATCGTCCGCAGCCCGTCGTCGACACCCGGAAACCAGACCTGGGAGCCACGGATCGTTGCAGCGAACGCACGATAAATCGTTGCGAAAGCCTCGATATACCCCTCGGGATGACCCCCGGGTGTACGGAACATCGACGCGGTGGCGGGCTGCAACCCCGGCCCTCCTGCGCGCAGGATCTCGATCGGGCGATCGAGCCAGCGCATCGTCAGCGTGTTCGGCTCCATCTGCGCCCATTCGAGCCCGCCGCGTTCGCCGTGGATCCGGAGCCTGAGCCCGTTCTCCTCGCCCGCTGCGACCTGCGTGACCTTGAGCGTGCCGCGTGCCCCGCCGTCGAACCGCAGCAACGCACTGACGTCGTCGTCGAGGCGGCGCCCGGGGACGTGCGTGGTAAGCTCGGCACAGACCGAGTCGGTGCGCAGACCCGAGACATGCTCGGCAAGCTGGAACGCGTGCGTGCCGATATCGCCGAGACATCCGCCGATCCCGGCGCGCGCCGGATCGGTGCGCCACTCGGCCTGCTTGTTGCCGTCGGTATCGACCGGCTGGCTGAGCCAGCCCTGGAGATATTCGACCTGGACCAGCCGGACCTTACCGAGGTCGCCGTTCGCAACGCGCGCGCGTGCCTCCTCGATCAGCGGATAACCGCAATAGGTGAAGGCCAGCGCGAATTCGCGACCGCTCGCCTCGACCGCGGCGGCGATCGCCTCGGCCTCCGCGACGCTCATCGCCATGGGTTTTTCGCACAGGACGTGGAAGCCCGCTTCGAGCGCGGCGATCGCCATCGGCGCGTGAAGGAAGTTGGGTGTGACGATCGCGACGGCGTCGATCCGTTCGCCCTCGGGGAGCGCCCGCTCGCCCGCGATCAGCGCGTCGATCGACGCATAGACGCGCGCCGGGTCGAGCCCGAGGGCGTTGCCCGACCGCGTATTGCGGCCCGGATCGGTGCTGAATGCGCCGGCTGCAAGCTGCCAGTCGCCGTCGATCGCCGCCGCCATGCGGTGGACCGCGCCAATGAACGCACCCTCGCCGCCGCCGACCATGCCGAGCTTGAGCCGGACGCCGCTCATGCCGTGTCGTCCCGGCGATCGAGCCCCAACAGCGACCGGATCGCGTGCTTGTCGACATTGCTCGCGGCGAAGTCGTCGAACGCGCGTTCGGTGCGGCGGATCATGTGGTCGCGGATGAACGGTGCGCCCTCCCGCGCGCCGTCTTCGCTGCGCTTGATCGCGCATTCCCATTCGAGAACCGCCCAGCCCGCATAGTCATATTGCGCCAGCTTGCTGAAGATCGCGCCGAAGTCGACCTGCCCGTCGCCGAGCGACCGGAACCGGCCCGCACGGTCAACCCAGGGCTCATACCCGCCATAGACACCCGATCGGCCGGTCGGGTTGAACTCGGCATCCTTGACGTGGAAGCACGCGATGCGGTCGTGATAGCGATCGATGAAGTCGAGATAATCGAGCTGTTGCAGGACGAAGTGCGACGGATCGAACAGCATCCGCGCCCGCCGGTGATGGTTCACCGCATCGAGGAACCGCTCCCAGCTGGCGCCGTCGTGGATGTCCTCGCCGGGATGGATCTCGAACGCGCAATCGACGCCGGCGGCATCGAACGCATCGAGGATCGGTGTCCAGCGGCGCGCGAGTTCGGCAAACGCTTCCTCGATCAATCCGGCCGGACGCTGTGGCCAGGGATAGACATAGGGCCAGGCAAGCGCGCCCGAGAAGGTGGCGTGCGCTGTGAGCCCGAGATTGGCGCTGGCGCGTGCGGCGAGCATCAGCTGCTCGACCGCCCAGCGCTGACGCTCGGCGGGCTTACCGCGGACATGCTCGGGGGCGAACCCGTCGAACAGCGTGTCGTACGCGGGATGCACCGCGACCAGCTGACCCTGGAGATGCGTCGACAGTTCGGTCGGCTCGACGCCGTGTTCGGCAAGCCGGCCGCGTAGATCGTCGCAATAGGCCTTGCTCTCGGCCGCCTGCGCAAGGTCGATCAGACGTGGATCGCACGGGATCTGCACGCCGGTATAGCCGAGCTCCCCCGCCCAGCGGGCAAGACCGTCGAGCGTGTCGTACGGCGCGGTGTCGCCGAGGAACTGCGCGAGGAAGATCGCCGGGCCCTTCATTCCCGTCATGCCATCGCTCCCTTGCGGCTGGTGTCACGGAACGTCAGCTGGAACAGCAGTGCGATCAGCGCGGCGGCGATCGCCGGATACCACCACATCTGGTGCCAGTCGGCGACGGTCGGTGCAGCGGGCAGCTGTGCGTACAGGAGCGCGCCGATCTGCGACCCGAGCAGCATGCCGACCCCGTAGGTGAACAGGGTCAGCATGCCCTGCGCCTGCGCGTTGACGCCCTTCGGCGTGGCGATCGTGCCGGTATAGATCGCGCCGGCAACGAAGAAGAAGTCGTAGCACACGCCGTGCAGCGCGACGCCCAGATAGACAGCCCAGAGCATGTCGCCGCCGTCGCCGATCGCGAACAGCGCATAGCGGGCGGCCCAGGCGATCATCCCGACGAGCAGCAGCGGCTTGACCCCGAAGCGGCGGTACAGCCACGGCATCGCGAACATGAAGGCGAGCTCGGACATCTGCCCGATCGCCAGCGTGCCGCCGACATTCTCGATCCCCGTCGCGCCGACATAGGGCGAGGCATAGGCATAATACATCGCAAGCGGGATCGAGATGAGCGTCGCGCAGGTGATGAAGACGAGGAACGACCGCTGGCGCATGAGCCCGAACGCGTCGACGCAGAGGATCTGCTTGACCAGCCCCTGCTCGGGCGGCGTGTCGGCCGCGACGTTGGGGAGCGTGAAACTGTAGAGGCCGAGCGCGATCGAGACGACCGCGGCGACACGGAAGATCTCCGGGCTGGCGGACAGGCCGGCCCAGCCGATGATCAGCCCTGCGGTGATCCAGCCGAGCGTCCCGAACGCGCGAACGAAGGGGAACCGGTCGACGCGGTCGCCGAAGCTCTTGAGCGCGATCGTGTTCGCAAGGCCGACGGTCGGCATGTACAGGATCATGTAGCCGAGCAGCAGCCAGACGAACGTGCTGCCGGTCTCGGGCGTCACCAGCGATGGCAGGAAGAACAGGATCACACCGCCCACGAGGTGGAGGATCACCATCAGCATCCGCGGGCTGAGATAGCGCGCTGCGGCCATGCCGAGCAGGAACGACCCGACGATCGAGGCGATCGGCCCGACCGAGAAGGCGTTGCCGATCATCGCGCCGAGCCCGCGCGTCTGCATCGCGAGCCCGAGCGTGACGTTCCACGCGCCCCAGACGAAGAACTGCATGAACATCAGCACGCTCATCCGTGCCGTCAATATCGACGACGGCTTGTCCGACACCGGTGGTGTCGAGGCTGGAATATCCGCGCTTGCCAGTGCCATGCACACCTCTCTGGTTCGATACAGCTTTTGCTGCTTCGGGGTCGAGAATATGGCGCGACCGCAAAAGTGTAAAGGATTACATTTTCGGGCCGTCGACATATTCTCCGCGGGGCTCCATGGGATTGCGATGACGACGATAATTCAGGTCGCGACGAGCGCGGGCGTGTCCACCGCGACGGTTTCCCGCGTGCTCAGCCACCCCGACCGGGTCGCCGAGAAGACGCGGCTCCACGTGCTCGGCGTCGTCGAGGCGCTGGGGTACAGACCCAACGTCGCCGCCCGGTCGCTGCGGACGCTGCGCGCGGCGAAGATCCTGCTGACGGTCCCCGACATTTCCAACCCGTTCTTTGCGAGCGTGATTCGCGGCGCGGAAGAAGCCGCGCGCGATGCGGGGTACGGCGTCGTGGTCGGCGATACGCGGCACGATCCCGTCATCGAGGACCAATATGCCGAGATGCTGTCGCGGCGCGAGGTCGACGGACTGATATTCCTCGGTCACCGCCTGCCCGACCCGCTGCAGCGCGTGCTCGACCGCGCCGGCTGTGCCGCACCGATCGTCAATGGCTGCGACTATAATGTCGAGACCGGCGTGCCGGGCGTGCATATCGACAATGCCGCAGCAGGCCGTGACGCGGTCGAGCATCTGGTCGACCTGGGGCACCGCGATATCGGCATCGTGGCCGGCCCCAGCACGAGCCCGCTCAGCCGTGACCGCCTCGCCGGGGCCATGGCCGTTGCGGAGGCACACGGCGTCGCCGACCGGATACAGACGCGGATCGGCGATTATTCGGCCGCATCGGCGTTCGAACAGGCGCGCGCGATGATCGCAGGCGGCGTCACCGCGCTGTTCTGTTTCAGCGACGAGATGGCGATGGGCGCGATCGCCGCGGTCCGCGATGCGGGGCTCGACTGTCCGCGCGACGTGTCGGTGATCGGGTTCGACGACCTGCCGCATGCGCTCTATTTCCACCCTGCGCTGACCACGATCTCGCAACCCAAGGGGCTGATCGGGCAGCGCGCGGTCGAGATGCTCGTCGCGATCCTCAACGGCGACACCGACCGCCCCGACCGCGTGGTCCTGGCGCACGAACTCGTAGTCCGCGGCAGCACGGGTCCAGCCGCGCCGCGCACGACGCCGCGTTGAGACACGCGGCTGTCATCTGGCGGCAATGAACCACGCGTAGGACGTCCCTCGACATCGGAGGTGACTACCATGTTCAGTGCAAGCCCGCTCGTACCCGACCAGCTCGTCGACTGCATCGCAACGGGACGCGAGCCGACCGCCGCGGATCTCGACAGCGTCGCCGCGCGGATGTGGCGCGAAGTCTCGACACAGCGGTCGGCCTTTTCATGGGGCGACCTCGCGCCGCTCGCACAGGACCGCATCGTTGCGATGCGGTCCGCGGTGATGGCGTTGCAGGGCAGCGCGCGCTGATCGCGCGCTGCCTGCGTTATTTCAGCTCGCGGAGCCAGATCGACCGGAAGCTGATCGGCGCGCTCGGATCGCCGTGATCCTGAAGCTTGATCGGCAGCGCGCCGTGCGGGGTGTAGCGCGGCGCGCCGATATAGACGGTCTCGCCCTTCACCGCGACATGGTCCTGGACGAGCACGCCGTTCATCATCACGGTCGCATAGGCGGGGCTGGTCACGCTGCCATCCGCGGCGAAGACGGGCGCGGTCCAGACGATGTCGTAGGTCTGCCATTCGCCCGGCGCGCGCGTCGGATTGGCGAGCGGTGCGATTTGCTTGTAGATCGCACCCGCCTGTCCGTTGACATAGGTCTTGTTGCGGTAGCTATCCATGATCTGCAGCTCATAGCCACCATCGCCCTCGCCGGTCGCGCCAAGGAAGACGCCGCTGTTCCCGCGCGCCTGGCCTTCGCCCGTGATCCCGGCCGGGACGCGCCATTCGAGATGAAGTTGATAATTGCGGAAGCTGCGCTTGGTCTGGATATTGCCAGTACCCTTGCGCACCGTCAGCACGCCGTCGCCGACCGTCCAGCGGGCGGGGCCGTTGCCCTTGGTGCTGGTCCACTGATCGAGCGACGTGCCGTCGAACAGCACGACCGCGTCAGATGGCGGTGCAACCGTCGCATAGGCCGGCGCGACGACGACCGGCGGTTCGGGCTGCCAGACCTCGGTATCCTCGGGTCGCGGGCCGGTGGCTGCGGGCTTCGCCTGCGACGGCGGCGTCGCCTGCGTGGCGAGTGCGGCGGCGGCGAAAAGCAACGTGACAGCGGTCATAACGACCATCCTTTCCTGTATTCCCGGTCGAGAAACCGGTTTGCATCGGCGAAATTGGTGACCCGGCCCGCCTGTCCGTCATAGTCGATCGGGCGTTCGGCGCGAAGCGCGACCATGCCGAGGACCATCGTCTCGTTGAGCGGAACCGCAACCGAGAAGGGCGACGAGATCGCCTCCTCGCCCCGGATCGCGCGGATCCAGTTCATCTCGTGGCCGTCGCGTCCGCCCTGGATGCGCGGCAGCGAGACTGGCACCGCGGCGGCGCGCGCCTGCGCGCCCTCGCCGATCAAAACGGGTTTCTCGCCATAGGTATCGTGCATCAGCATTCCGGACTCGCCGACATACAGCACGCCGCCCTCAGGGTTCATCACCGCGTCGACCGGCATCGTATCGGGCGTCGGCGGCATCATCCCGCCGTCATACCAGGTCATCGTCACCGGCCCGCCCTTCGCGTTGCCGAACCGGTAGGTGGTCATCGACGCGAGCGGATAGCTGCCGAGTTCGACGGGCGGCTTGCCGTCCCAGAGGTCGGTATCGCCACCCCAGCGGCTGTGCCGCGTCTCGATCCGCGTCGGCAGACCGGGCTCGAGCGCCCATACCGGGAAGTCGATGAGGTGTGCGCCCATGTCGCCGAGCGCGCCGACGCCGAACGGCACCCAGCCGCGCCAGTTGAAATGGGCATAATCGGGGTGATAGCCCCAATCGACCGCCGCGGGTCCGAGCCACAGGTCCCAGTCGAGGCTGGCGGGTTTGGCGACGGGCGCGGGGCGCGCCTCGCCCTGCGGCCAGACGGGGCGGTTGGTCCAGACATGGACGTCGCGCACGCGGCCGATCGCACCGCCACGGATCAGCTCGACGACGCGACGCCCGTCATCGCCCGAATGCCCCTGGTTGCCCATCTGCGTCACCAGCTTCGGGTTGCGCCGCGCGAGATCGAGCAGCGTCCGCCCCTCGCGCACGCTGTAGGTCAGCGGTTTCTGGACATAGACGTGCAGACCGCGCTCCATCGCCATCTTCGCCGCGAACGCGTGGTGATGGTCGGGCGTGGCGATCACGACCGCGTCGATATCCTTGCGCGCGTCGAGCATCCGCCGATAGTCGGCGAACCGCGTCGCCCGGTCATAGGCGGTCTTGAGCGCGAGCCGATCCGCACGCAGCGCACCGTTCGAATCGACCATCGACTTGGCGACATGATCGAAATCGACATCGGCGAGTGCCACGATGTTCTGGCCGGTGAGCTTGGCCATGTTCTGCGAGCCCATGCCGCCCGCACCGATCACCGCGACATTGACGCGATCGCTCGGCGCGATCCGGCGTGTGCGGCCGGCAGCTGCAGCGACAGCGGTGCCGGGGAGCGCGAGCAACCCCGCGCTTGCCGCCGCGCCGCCAAGCCAGTTCCGGCGCGTCATGCCTGCGTTTCGCTCGGTCATGCCTTATCCTCTTCCTTGGTCAAACCTGACAGCCCCGGCATCAGCCGGCAACCCCTTGTCCGTGTGTTCTCAGGCGGTTCTGCCATAGGACGGCGGGCGATCTGCCTTGGCCGTGCCAAACTTCGACGGCTTGGGGCCCATCACGAAGGCGAGCTCGCCACCGCGCGCAAGATCCGCATGCGCGATCCAGTTCTTCGTCCAGGGCTTGCCGTTCCAGTAGACCGACTGGACATAGGGCGCCTGCGGACCATTGCCCGACGCGGTGATCCTGAGCGTCTTCCCGCCGCCGAGCGCAACCTCGGCGGCATCGAACAGCGGCGAGCCGAACACATAGACCGCGCTGACCGGATCGACCGGGTAGAGGCCGAGCGCGGAGAAGATGAACCACGCGCTCGTCTGCCCGCAATCGTCGTTGCCGATGACGCCATCGGGATCCGCCTTGTACATCTCGGTGCACAGCCGCCGCACCATCGCCTGCGTCTTCCACGGCGCACCGGCATAGGCATACATGTACGCGGCATGCTGGTCGGGTTCGTTGCCATGCGCATATTGGCCGACCAGCCCCGAAATGTCGGGCGGCGCATTCTTGGGCAAGGTCGACGGCGCGACGAACAGCGCGTCGAGCTTCTTCACGAACCCGGCATCGCCGCCGAACAACTCGATCAGCCCGTAAATGTCGTGCTGGTTGAGGAACGTCGCCTGCCAGCCATTCGCCTCGGTATAATCGCGGTGCTTGTCGGGGTTGTGGCCGAGCTGGATCGGATCATAGTCCGCCCACCATGTCCCGTCGGCAAAGCGCGGCCGTGCGAAGCCGATCTTCGGATCGATGACGTTGCGGTAGTTGAGGCTGCGCTTGCGCAACGCGTGCGCATCGGCGGAGGCGCCCGCCGCGTCCGCGAGCACCGCAATCGCCCAGTCGTCATACGCATATTCCTGCGTCCGGCTGACCGACTCCCACACCTTGTCGGCGGGGATGAAGCCGAGGTCGTAATAATAACCGCGGCCGAGCGTGCTCTCCAGATCGCGAAAGCTGCGGTCGAACGCGCGCCGGCGGATCTGCGGCCAGGCGGCGGCATAGTCCGCCTTGACGCCCTTCACGCACGCCTCGGCAAGCACCGACACCGAATGCCAGCCGATCATGCAGGCGGTCTCGACACCCTGGAGCGGCCAGACCGGCGAGCCGGCCGGGCTCTGGATCGTCTGGCGGACCAGATCGCGCGTGAACTGCGCGGCCTTGTCGGGCTGGACCAGATTGAGCAGCGGGTGGAGCGCGCGGTACGTGTCCCACAGCGAATAGGTGCTGTACGCGGGATCGCCCGCCGCCGCTGTGTGCACCTGGCGGTCGAGCCCGACATAGCGGCCGTCGCGGTCGGTGAAGAGCGTCGGCGACAGGAACGTGTGGTATAGCGCGCTCGCCATGATCGTGCGCTGATCGGGCGTGCCGCCCTCGACGCGAATACAGTCGAGCTGCGTCTGCCAGGTCCGCGCCGCCGCGCGCCGGACGCTGTCGAACTGCCAGCCCGGCGCCTCGCCCGCCAGCGCGGCCTTGGCGCCCGCGACGTCGACCGCGGAGATGCCCGTCTTGATCAGGATCGGTTCGCCGCCCGCCTGGTCGAAGAACAACGCGACCTTCAGCCGGTTGCCGGTGATCGCCTTCGCGCCCGCGGGTGCCGGTTTGTCGTCGTCGCCGAAGAATTCGACGCGGTCGGGGCGACGCGACAGCTGCATCGCGAAATGGATCCGCCGGCCCTTCGCCCAGCGGTGGACGCGGCGGCTGCCGGTCAGCATGCCGTCGGGCGACAGCGCCAGCGACGCCTCGTCGACCAGCACGCCCTTGTCCCAGACGTCGAGGATCATGTGCGCGAAGTCGATCAGGATGTGCCCCGCGCCCTGCGGGAAGGTGTAACGGTGATGCCCCGTCCGCTCGGTCACGGTCAGCTCGGCGAGCACGCCCGACTCGAGCTTCACGCGGTAATAGCCGGGCTCGGCCAGCTCATCGGAGAAGCGCTGGCGATAGCCGTCCTGCGGCTTGTCGAGCGCACCGGGTTTCAGCTTCAGCGGCCCGCGCGTCGGCACGACGAGCACGTCGAGCATGTCGCCGATCCCCGTCCCCGACAGATGCGTGTGGCTGAACCCCATGATCGAGCCGTCATCCTGGTGATAGCCCGAGCACGCGTCCCAGCGGCTGTTGTCGGTGTCGGGGCCGAGCTGGACCATCCCGAACGGCAGCGACGGCCCGGGATAGGTGTGGCCGTGACCGCCGGTGCCGATGAACAGATCGGGCTTGCCCGCGGTCGGGCGCTGGCCCTGCGCGGTGGCAGCGGCGACGGGCAGCACGCCCGCAAGGCCGGCAAGCCCGGTGGTGGCGAGCACCTCGCGGCGGTTGGCGGTGGTCATGTGTATCTCCCGTGGGTCCGTGTCAGTAGCGCGCGGCGAGCAAGGCGGGCTTGCGGCGCTCGAGATCGAGGATCAGCTCGCCGAACAGCCCGTTGGCCCAGGCGAACCAGCTGCGCGTGAATTTCATCGGATCATCCTTGTGGAAGGATTCGTGCATGAAGCCAGTCCCGCCATGCGTCGTCTTGAGCCAAGTCAGGCACTGGCTGATGACGGCATCGTCATCGCTGTTCATCGCATGCGTGACGATCGACATCGGCCAGATCATGTCGAGGCCGATATGCGGCCCGCCGATCCCCTGCGCGGCCTTGCCCGCAAAGAAATAGGGGTTGCGGTCGCTCCACGCGAGCGCGGCGGTGCGGCGGAACAGCGGGTCGGCGCGGTCCGCCGCGCCGAGCAGCGGCAGGCCCGACAGGCTCGGCACATTGGCGTCGTCCATGAAGATCGCATTGCCGAAGCCGTCGACCTCATAGGCCCAGACCTCGCCGCCCTGCCCGTCCGGCATCCGGCCATGCGCGCGCAGCGCCGCCTCGACTTCGGTCGCGAGCGCCTCGCTGTCCGCCGCGCCCGCGGTATCGCCGCGCGCCTCGCGCTGGACCGTCGCCAGCATGCGCAGCGCCGAGACCGCGAACAGGTTGGACGGGATCAGGAAGGGGTAGAGGCACGCATCGTCCGACGGGCGGAACATCGAATGGATCAGCCCGACCTTGCGCGTCGGCGCGCCGTATCCCTCGAACATCAGCGTCTCGGTGGGCGAGACGTTCAGCCGCTGGAAGTGATACGGACCCTTGCCGTCCTTGCGTTGCTGTTCGCGGAAGGTCGCGACCGCGCGGCGCATCGCCTGCGCCCACAGGTCGTCGAACGGCGTCTTGTCGCGCGTCGCGGTCCAATAGCCGTGCGCGAGCCGCATAGGGTAACAGAGCGAGTCGATCTCCCATTTCCGCTCCGCGACGCCCGGCTTCATCTCGGTCTGGTCGGTGCGCGCGCCGAGGTTCGATTTCGCGGTCGGATCGTCCATGAACGCGTTGGCGTACGGGTCGATCAGGATGCAGCGTGCCTGCCGAGCGATCAGCCCGACAAAGACGCGGCGCAGCCCCGCATCCTTGGGCGCGAGATGGACATAGGTCTGCATCTGCGCCGAGCTGTCGCGCAGCCACAGCGCCTCGATATCGCCGGTGATGACGAACGCGTCGGGCTTGCCATCGACGGTGCCGAGCCGGACCGTGGTGTCGAGCGTGTTGGGGTAGCAATTCTCGAACAGCCAGGCGAGTTCGGGGTCGGAGATCTTCGCCTTCACGCGCGTGATCTCCGCCTCGACGGCCGCGCTGACGAAGCGACGCTCGCCACGCGGCGGGCGCTTGCTCGCCAGCGGCGCGGCGACCGCCCCGCCGGGCAGCACGGTCGTCAGCGCAAGCGCCGCCGCGCCGGTCATGACGTCGCGGCGGCGGGGGGTGAAGCGCGCGCCGCTCATGGCTTGGCCACCGGCGCGCTCATTGAGAAGGGCGCCGCGCTGCTTGCCGCACCCCATTTGCGGTTCGGCGTCGACCCCATCACGAAGCGCAGCGTACCACCCTTCTGCAGCGCCTCGCGCGTCAGCCACGGCTTGTCGTGCGGCGTCCCGTTGAAGCTCGCCGACTGGATATAGACATTGCCGGGGCCGTTGTTCGCCGCCTCGATCGTCAGCGGCTTGCCGCCCGGCATCGTCAGCTTGACGGTGCGGAACAGCGGGCTGCCGATCGCATATTGGCCGACCGCGGGCGTGACCGGATAGAAGCCGAGCGCGGAGAACACGTACCAGGCCGAGGTCTGGCCGTTATCCTCGTCACCCGGATAGCCGTCGGGCGTGGCTGCGTAGAGCTTCTTCATCACGTCGCGGACATGATATTGCGTCTTCCACGGCGCCCCCGCCCAGTCATAGAGATAGGGCATGTGCTGGATCGGCTGATTGCCGTGCGCATATTGGCCCATGTCGACGATCTGCATCTCGCGGATCTCGTGGATCGTCTGCCCGTAATAGCTGTCGTCGAAGATCGGCGGCGTGGTGAAGACCGAATCGAGCCGCTTCACGAACGCGTCCTTGCCGCCCATCAGGTCGGCGAGCCCCTGCACGTCCTGCATCACCGACCAGCTATAGTGGAGCGCATTGCCCTCGGTGAACGCGTCGCCCCATTTATACGGGTTGAAGGGGGTCGACCAGCTGCCGTCCTGGTTGCGACCGCGCATCCACCCGCTCTGCGTGTCGTAGAGCTTGCGGTAATTCTGCGCCCGCGCGGCATAGAGTTTCGCATCCTCGGTCTTGCCGAGCGCGCTTGCCAGCCGTGAGATCGAGAAGTCGGCGGTCGCATATTCGAGGCTGCGCGCGGCATTCTCGTTGATGCCGACGTCATAGGGCACATAGCCCAGCCGGTTGTAATATTCGACGCCCTCGCGCCCGACCGCGCCGACGACATTGCCCTTCTTGTCGACCGGCCGCCCTTGCGACGTGGTCGCGTTCTTGACCATCGCCTCGTACAAGGTCTCGACGTCGAACCCGCGCACGCCGTTGAGATACGCGTCGGCGATCAGGTTCGCCGAGTTCGACCCGATCATCACGTCGCGGTGGCCGGGGCTCGCCCATTCGGGCAGCCAGCCGGATTCCTTGTAGGTGTTGACCAACCCCTGCATGATCTCGCTGTCGCGCTCGGGATACATCAGCGCGAAGAACGGGAAGACCGCGCGCCACGTGTCCCAGAAGCCGTTGTCGGTATAGAGGAAGCCCGGATGCACCTTGCCGTCATACGGACTGTAATGGACCGTCTGACCCTTGGCATCGACCTCGTGGAACATGCGTGGGAACTGCAGCATGCGGTACAGCGCGGAGTAGAAAGTGCGCCGGTTGTCGATGTCGGGATCGCTCACCTCGATCCGGTCGAACTCGCGCTGCCAGACCGCCTTCGCCTTCGCCTTGGTCTGCTCGAAGCCATCGCCGCCGATCTCGCCGCGCAGGTTGCGCTCGGCCTGGTCGAGGCTGATGAACGACGACGCGACCTTGACGCCGACCTGCTCGCCCTTGCGCGTCTTGAAGCTGACGACCGCGCCGACATGATCGCCCTCGCGCACCGGCGTCGCGGCGATCTGGCCATTATCGTCCCAGGTCCGGCTGACCGTGAAGGCGTGGTCGAATTCGGCGACGAAATAATTGTGGAAATTGCCCGGCACGCCGCCATGATTGTTGCGGACATAGCCGGTGATCCGCCGCTTGACCGGGTCGACCGACACCATCGATCCGCCCGCATAGCCGTCGAGGATGATGTGCGCGTCGTCGCTTTCGGGGAAGGTGAAGCGGAACTGCGCGGCGCGGTTGGTCGGCGCGACCTCCGCGGTCACGTCGTAATCGGCGAGATAGACCTTGTAGCTATACGGCCGGCTTTCCTCCGCCTTGTGGCTGTACCAGGAGGCGCGTTCGTCCGCCTTGACCTTGAGCGCGCCGGTCGTCGCCATCAGCGCGAACGCGGCATAATCGTTCATCCACGGGCTGGGCTGGTGCGTCTGCTTGATGCCGTTGATCTTGTTGCCGTCATAGGTGTAGCCCCAGCCGCTGCCGGGCTTCCCCGTCACCGGGGTCCAGAAGTTCATCCCCCATGGCACCGCGACCGCGGGATAGGTGTTGCCGTACGAGAGCGTATAGTCGGAGTCGGTGCCCATCAGCGGGTTGACGAGATCGATCGAGGGCGGCGCGTGCGCTTCGGCCTTGGCGGCAGCCTGTGCCGACAGCGGCACCGGTGCGACGAGCGCGATCGACGCGACCGCCGCCACCGTACCGCGCAATGCGGCAATTACCCTGTGTCTCACATCGCTCTCCCAGATGAATGTTCGTCGCGCCCTGAAGCGGTTGGCCCGGGGGCTGTCCGACCACGGATCGGCCGCGGCGCGACGCCGGTGTTGGTCATTACCACAGGCTTGATCGTGCCGTCGGCGGCAAAGACCATGCGGTCGATCGCGATCTGGCGGTGTTCGCCGCGATCGGTGTCGAGCGGCCGGCGGTGATAGGCGATGTACCAGTCGTCGGTGCCGGGCACGTTGACGACCGAATGATGCCCCGCACCGCGCGCGATCCGCAGGTCCTGCGCCAGGATCTTGCCCTTCGGCGTGAACGGCCCGGTCGGGCTCGGCGCGGTCGCATAGGCGACGCTGTAATCCGGACCGGTCCACCCGCCCTCCGACCACATCAGGTAATAGACGCCGCGGCGTTCGATCATGAACGAGCCCTCGACATAGCCGGGCGGCGTGATCTCCTTGAACATCGTCCCGTCCGCGAACGGCAGGACGCGCTTGAGGTCGGGGCTCAGCCGGACGACGTTGCAATGCTTCCAGCCGCCATAGAAGAGATAGACCTGCCCGTCGCGATCCCGGAACGCGAACGGGTCGATCGGTTGCGCACCATTGTGGAACGCACCGACCAGCGGCTTGCCGAGCGCGTCCTTGAACGGCCCCCCGGGCGTCGCGCTGACCGCGAGACCGATCCCGCCAAGCTCGGCATCGCTCTGGATGTCGTTCGCGCTGAAGAACATGTAATAGCGTCCGTTCGCCTCGATCACCGACGGCGCCCAGATCGCATAGGCTGCCCAGCCCGCATTCTGAACGTCGAACGCGCGGCGGTGCTTGGTCCAGTGAACGAGGTCAGGCGAGGAGAATGCGTCGAAGAAGGTCTGCATCCCGTAGGAGGGACGGACCGTCTTGCGCTGTCGGGCGAGCTTTTGCGCAGGGGAAAAGCGGCTCGCCGCAACCGGCTTTCCAACATGGTCGGAATAGGTCGGGTAGATCCAGTATTGCCCGGCAAACACGCGGATCTCGGGGTCTGCATACCAGCCGGGTACGATCGGGTTCGACGCCGTCGCTGCACCGCATGCGAGCAGACCCGCAATCGTCAGTATGCGACGTGCTGCACGTCGCGTGACCGGGATAGCGCGCCAAGGTCTGAGGATTCTATTGAAAAAAAGGTGGCTCCGCGAGGGAGCCACCAGGGGAGAGGACGTCGTGAAACCCGCCATCAGAAGTTGAACGACACGCCGACATAGGCGCGGCGCCCGAAGTAATTCCGATAGGTGAAGCGATCCTTGGTATCGTTGCCGAGATGGCGGCTCTCTTCCGACTTGGTCAGGTTGATGATCGAGGCGGTGATGTTAAGCCGGTCGGTCAGCGCATAGGCGGCATTGAGATCGACCTGTTCATAGGGGTCGGTATAGACGTTGAGCCCCGACTGGAGCCCGCCGACGACCTCGCCGCGACGATTGTACGATGCGCGGACCAGCACCTTGCCATGCTCGTAGAACAGGGAGGCGTTCATCTGCGTCTTGGCGCTGCCGACGAGCGCGGACGAGCCGACCGTCTGGCCGTCGAGCGTCACATCGGCGACCGACGTGTCGTTGTAGGTGAAGTTGACCTGCGCACCCAGACCGAAGGACAGCGTGTGCTGTGCGTAGAGCTCGACACCCTGCGAGCGCGCGTTCGAGCCGTTCGCGACGGTCGAATAGGGCTGGATCAGCACCTGCTCGCCCGCGACGTCGCGCGTGACGTTGAGCACGAGCGGCACGACGAAGTCCGACACGTCCTTGCGGAACGCGGTCGCGCCCAGCACCGAGCCGCGGTGGAAATACCATTCGATGCCGGCGTCATACTGCCAGGCCGAGAACGGGTTGAGTTCGGCATTGCCGCCGCTGCCCGACCAGCCCTCGAATTCGCCGAACTGGCCGCGATCGAATGCATATTCGGGCGAGCGATAGGTCAGCGACCGTTCCGATCCGAGATTGGCGAACGACGGCCGCGAGATCACCTTGGCGACCGCGCCGCGAACGAGCAGGTCTGACGTGATCTCGTACGAGATGTTGAAGCTCGGCAGCCAGTCCGTGTAGGTCTTGGTCTGGTCGGTCCGCGTATTGATGATCGTCTCGCGGACGCTCAGCGGCAGGACTTGGCAATTGCCGTCCGCGCCCAGCGGCCGGTTCGGATCGAACGACCCGTTCGGCCCGTTGACGCAATAGTCGTTCAGATACTGGAGCCGGTCGGACGTGTTGCCCGACTGACGCGTATTGGCCATGCGCAGACCGATATTGCCGCGAAGGCCGCCGGCACCGAAGTTCGCCTGCGCATACCCCGCGAACACGCGCTCGCCGAGATCATACACGAAGTCCTTTTCGTCGACGCGGACCGCGTTGCCGTAGGTGGCGTTCAGGTAGCTCAGATATTTGTCGAAATTGATCCCGGGAACGACGTTGGCATTAAACCCGCCACTGATGTTGCCGATCGGGTTTTCGTAGAAGAATTCGGGCCGCGCGACCGCACCGGCCGCGGTATCCTGATAGCGGATCTCGTTGGCCGCATCGGCGTACCATTCGTTGCGTCCGGTCTCGCGGTGGATGCTCAGGTCGCGCCATTTGCCGCCGATCTGCACCGACTTCAGGAACCCGTCGAAGCGGCGCGTCAGGTCGAGCTGGAGATACCGCTGTCCCACGTCGCTGTTGACGAAGCTCGACCCGGTCGAGCCGACGTCGATCTGGGCGATGCCGTTGCGGATGTTCTGCTGGATTTCGGGCGAGAACTCGAAGTCGGCGATACCGTTCGAGATATCCCAGTTGCTGACGAGGTTGCCGTTCTGCTCGCGGCCCGGGATCGTCAGGCGTGGCTTGGCGGCGACGCTGAATCGCGTCGAAGGGCCCCCGCTCGACTTGGTCTTGCCGAGTTTCAGCACCGCGTCGAACCGGTCCTGGCTGTACTTGACCTCGGTCTCGAAGGTGTTCGAAACCTGCTTTTCGCGGCTGTAGGTGCCTGCAATCTGCGGCGTTTCCATCGTGCACGGCGTCGCGCGTGCAAGGCACCCCGTCCCCGCCGCCGGAACCGCGAAGTTCGCCGACTGGAAGATCGTGCCGCTCTTGTCGAGCGTCGCTCCGGTGAAGAAGTCGTTATAGCCCCATTCGGGGATCTTCAGGACGTTCGAGGTAAAGTCGCTGCTGTAGCCGAAGCGGAAATAGTTCGAGGTGACCGTGACGTTGTCGAACGGACGGAACTGCGCGGTCGCCTGGATGCCGTAACGCTCGCGCTCCTGGTCGAACACCTCGGCATTGACCGACTGCGGCGCCCAATAGCCCGAATAATGCGTGCCGTCGCGCGCGGTGGTGCCCTGCCCCGGCCAGTAGGAGATCGCATCGTCGTTCGCGAACGGCTTGCCGTTGACGTCGGTCGCGGGGGTCAGCACGTTGCCCTGCGCGTCGCGGTCGCTCCACCAGAGCCAGCTTTCCGAGCTGCTGCGCAGTTCGCGGTTCGTGCGCTTCTGCCACACGCCGCCGACCAGCAGGCCGAACGTCTCGTCGTCATTCTTCCAAGACAGCTGTCCGCCGAGCTGCGGCTCGAACTTCTCGGTCGTGTCCGAATAGGTGCCCTCGGTCGAGACGAACCCCGACCAGGCGGGGACGTCGAACGGCTTGCGCGTGTTGAGGATGATCGTGCCGCCGACACCGCCTTCCTCGAGCCGCGCCTCGGGCGACTTGTAGACTTCGGTGCTGGCGATGAAATTGGACGGCAGCAGGACATAGTTGAACGACCGCTGCGGATCGCCGCTGTCAGCACCGGCAAGGAAGTTGCCGTTGAGCAGCGTCAGCGTCAGGTCGGACTGGAGCCCGCGGATGCTGACCCGGCTGCCCTCGCCGCCGTCGCGCGTGATGACGACGCCCGGGACGCGCTGCAGCGCGTCGGCGACGTTCTTGTCGGGAAACTTGCCGATGTCTTCGGCAGTGATGACGTCGACGAACGCATTGGCTTCGCGCTTCTGCGTCAGGCTCTGCTCGATCGAGCGACGATAGCCGGTGACGACGATGTCCTCGCCGGCGGGGTCCTGGGCGGCGGCATTCTGCGCGGTAGCATCAGCGGGAGCCGCGGTGACCTGACCCGATTCGGCGGTCGCGGTCGAGGCCGGGCCCGGCGGCGTGGTCTGCGCCGGAGTCTGGGTCGGCGCACCAGCCAGCGGCGGCGCCTGTTGCGCCTGCGCGGCCGAGACGAACGACGCGGTCAGGCTCGCGCCCGCCAGCAGCATCGCCATCGTGCGACGGCACCCGGCAAACCTCGAATGTCCCACGTTCGAACGAACGATCTGGCCAGTAATCATCAGACTTCCTCCTCCCGGTGAGAGAACCGAAGTCCGCCCACGCGCCCCTATGAAATCGCGCTGCCCACCCATGCGGGTGGTGTGTCCGTTGTACGGATCGTCACAGCGCGGCGTCTTGTTGACGTCATTTGCCGATTGCTAAAGCAAATTGTCAAATCAATTGTTGAGGGAAATTAGGCGAGGTCGCGTGTGGTATCGCTATCTTGCAGATTCGGCGTAAGAATTGATCGACGACGCAGCAGCCGCGATGGTCGGACGGACCGGGAGATTGCGAGCGGCGGTCGCTGCGCGTACGACACGCGACGTCGAGGGTTAAACCTAGGAAATGCCATCGCAATGAAACTCGCCGATCTGGCCACACTCGCCGGCGTGTCGACCGCGACCGTATCGCGCGCACTGTCGGGGCATTCGTCGGTCAACGCGCAGACCCGCGACCGCATCAAGGCACTGGCGCGCGAACATGACGTGCGGCCAAACCAGCTTGCGCGCAATCTGCGGCTGAAAAGCACGGGCGCGATCGGTCTCGTCCTGCCGCTGGGCCATGCGCGGACGCAGCATCTGACCGACCCGTTCTTCCTGACTTTGCTCGGGCTGCTCGCCGATCTGCTGGTCGAGCGCGGCTATGACATCCTGTTGTCGCGCGTGATCCCGGATGGCGAGGATTGGCTCGACCGGCTTGTCGACAGCGGACGGATCGACGGGCTGTTGCTGGTCGGCCAGTCGGACCAGTTCGCGGTGATCGAGCGGGTGTCGCAACGCTATCGCCCGCTCGTCGTCTGGGGCGCGAACCGCACAGGGCAGGCGCATCTGACGATCGGGTCGGACAATGTCGAAGGCGGGCGGATGGCGGCGCGTCACCTGATCGGCCAGGGCCGGACGCGGCTGCTGTTCGTCGGCGATCCGCTGCCCCCCGAATTCGCCGACCGGCTCGCCGGATTTACCGAGGTCGCCGCGGATGCGGGACTGACCTGCGACGTGCTGGCGACCGCGATGACGCCCGAGTCGGTGCATGTCGCGATGGCGGATCGGCTGTCCGAAGCGCCGCCGCCGGACGCGGTGTTCGCGGCGTCGGATGTCGCGGCGATGAGCGTGCTGCGCGCGCTTGCCGAGGCGGGGATCGACGTCCCGGGGACGACCGCGGTGATCGGTTACGACGACGTGACGCTCGCCGCGCATACCTCGCCGCCACTGACGACGGTGCGGCAGGATCTCGCGGAAGGCGCGGCGCTGATGGTCGATCGCCTGATGAAGCGGATCGAGGGCGAGCCCGGCCGGTCGGACGCGGACGGATCGGCGATCGTTGTCCCGGAACTGATCATCCGACAATCGGCCTGACGGCGACGGAGCCACCCGGGCGGTAGTTTTTCACAATCGATTGCGAAAGCGGTTGCAATCGATTGTGACGGCGCTATTTGGCGGCTCCGGGCTTCAGAGAAGGCCACGCACGGGGAGGATCGCAATGAAATCACGTCACATTCTGCTGGCCGGTATCGCCGCTACGTCGTTAACGACGATGGCCGCTGCCCAGACGATGGCACCCGCGGCCGCCGAGTCGCAGGCGAGCACGACGCAGGCCGACACCACCGCCGCCTCCCCGACGATCGACGGCCAGGAGGACATCGTCGTCACCGCGGTCGCGCGCGGGACGAACCGCCTCAACACCTCGATCACGACCAGCTCGATCGGGTCCGACGCGCTGATCCAGCTTGCGCCGCGTACGTCGGGGGAACTGCTGCGCAACCTCCCGGGTATCCGCGTCGAGGCATCGGGCGGCGACGGCAACGCGAACATCTCGGTCCGCGGCCTGCCGGTCGCGTCGGGCGGCTCGAAGTTCCTTCAGCTGCAGGAAGACGGTCTCCCGATCCTCGAATTCGGCGACATCACCTTCGGCAATGCCGACATCTTCCTGCGCGCCGATTTCAACGTCCGTACAGTTGAGTCGGTCCGCGGCGGCTCCGCCTCGACGTTCGCGTCCAACTCGCCGGGCGGCGTGATCAACTTCATCTCGAAGACCGGCGAGCAGGAAGGCGGCGCGTTCCAGCTGTCGAGCGGGCTCGACTACCGCGAATTCCGCGTCGACTTCGACCAGGGCGGCAAGCTCTCGGACAGCGTCACCTATCATCTCGGCGGTTTCTACCGGATCGGCGACGGCCAGCGCGAGGTCGGCTTCGACGGCGTCAAGGGCGGCCAGATCAAGGCGAACATCACCAAGTCGTTCGGTAATGGCGGCTATGTCCGGCTGTACGGCAAATATCTCGACGATCGCGCGATCGGCTATCTTCCCAACCCGGTCCGCGTCACGGGCAGCAACAGCGACCCCGATTACAGCAGCATCGCCAATTTCTCGATCAACAACGGTACGCTGCACAGCGCCAACATCCGTACCGCGCAGACGCTCGACGGCAACAACCGGCTGACCACGCGGTCGATCCGCGACGGCCAGCACCCGGTGGTCTATTCGGCGGGTCTCGAGACGCAGATCCCGCTCGCGGACGACTGGAACATCGTCGAGCGGTTCCGCTACGCCGACATCTCGGGCGGCTTTACCTCGCCCTTCCCCGCCAGCGTCGATTCGGCGCAGTCGGTCGCGAACGGCATCGGCGGCGCGGGCGCGCAGCTCTTCTACGCCAGCGGTGCGCAGGCGGGCCAGCGGATCGCCAACCCCGCGTCGCTCAACGGCAACGGCCTGCTCGCCAACATCGTGCTGTTCGACGTCGACCTGAAGAGCCTCAACAACATCACCAACGACATCCGCCTCAACGGTTCTGTCCCGTTCGCCGGCGGGTCGCTCGCGGTCACCGGCGGCTTCTATGCCTCGCGTCAGGACATCAAGAGCGACTGGCTCTGGACGTCGTCAGTCCAGACCGTCGCGGACAATGGCCGCTCCGAGCTGGTCGACGTCCGCACCGCGGCGGGCGTGCCCGTCACGCAGAACGGCGTCCCCGGCTATTCGGCGAGCTTCTTCGGCAATTGCTGCCGCCGCTCCTATGATCTCGACTACACGACCTATGCGCCGTTCGCGCAGCTCGGACTCGAGCTCGGCCGGTTCAACATCGACGGTTCGCTGCGCTACGACTTCGGCCGCGCGCGCGGCAGCGTCGCCGGGTCCGACCTCGGCGCCGCGTTCGGCACCGGCATCACGACGGTGGACATCAATGGCAACGGCGTGATCTCGGCGCCCGAGCGTCAGGTCGCGGTGATCCCCAATGCCCGCTCGCCGCTCGATTACAACTATGATTACCTGTCCTATTCGGGTGGCGTGAACTTCCGCCTGACCGACAGCACCGCGCTGTTCGGTCGCTACAGCCGCGGCGGTCGCGCCAATGCCGATCGCCTGTTGTTCGGCCCCTCGATCAACACCGCGACGGGCGGGCTGACCGACCAGGGCGCAGCGGTCGATTTCGTCCGCCAGCTCGAAGGCGGGTTCAAGTTCCGCCAGGGCGGCGTCTCGCTCTATGCCACCGGCTTCTGGGCGCGCACGGAGGAACAGAATTTCGAGGCGACGACGCAGCGTTTCTTCAACCGCGAATATGATGCCAAGGGTGTCGAGCTCGAGGGCCGGATCGCACGCGGGCCGTTTTCGCTCTCGGCGGGCGGCACCTATACCGATGCCGAGATCACGCGCGACGTGCTCAACCCCGGGGTCGAGGGCAACCGCCCGCGGCGCCAGGCGAAGTTCATCTATCAGGCGACGCCGCAGGTCGATTTCGACCGCGTGACGATCGGCGCGAACGTGATCGGCACCACCGACAGCTATGCGCAGGACAACAACGTCCTCAAGATGCCGGGCTATACGCAGGTCAACGCGTTCGTCTCGATCCGCCCGGCGGACAATGTCACGGTATCGCTGAACGGCAACAACCTGTTCGACGTGACCGGGATCACCGAGTCCGAGGAGGGTGCGATCCCGACCAACGGCATCGTCCGCGCGCGGTCGATCACGGGTCGGACGATCTCCGCCGCCGTCCGCTTCGGCTTCTGACCAGGCGGCCCGGCGTGCACCTCCCCTCCCGCACCGAGTGCCGCCTGCTGGCACTCGGCCCCCGCCTCCGACGCCAGCTCGAACGCCTCTATGGCAGCACCGGGCTGGCGCTCTGGCCCCGGCTCGAAGCGATCCTGCGCGAGCGGGCAGCCGAGCGACCGGCCGCGATGGTCGCGCTCGACGAGGCACGGCTCGCCGATCCCGACTGGTTCGTCGCCCCCGACATGCTCGGCTATTCGACCTATGTCGACCGGTTCGCCGGGACGGTCGACGGGCTGATCGACAAGGTCGACCATCTCGAATCGCTCGGCGTCCGCTATCTGCACCTGCTCGCACTGCTCAAGGCGCGCGCGGGTGACAGCGACGGCGGGTTCGCGGTGGCGGACTATCTGGCGGTCGAGCCGCGGCTGGGGACGATGGCCGATGTCGAGCGGCTCGCCGCCCGGCTGCGCGAAGGGCGGATCAGCCTGTGCGTCGACCTCGCGCTCAACCACACCGCCGACGACCATGCATGGGCGCAGGCCGCGCGCGCGGGCGATCCGCACTATCGTGCCTTCTATCACGTCGTCGATCCCGCCGAGGCCGAGGCCTATGAGGCGGATCTGCTGCAGGTGTTCCCGACCACCGCGCCGGGCAATTTTACCGCCGTGCCCGAGATGGGCGGGTCGGTGTGGACAACCTTCTACCCGTTCCAGTGGGACCTGAACTGGGCGAACCCCGAGGTCATGCTGGCGATCGTCGACACGATGCTGCGGCTTGCCAATCATGGCTTCGAGGCATTCCGGCTCGATTCGATCGCGTTCCTGTGGAAGCAGATGGGCACCGATTGCCGCAACCGGCCCGAGGCGCACTATATCGTCCGCGCGCTGCGCGCCGCGCTCGCCATCGTCGCGCCCGCGACGTTGCTGAAAGCGGAGGCGATCGTGCCGACTGCGCTGGTCCCGCCCTATTTCGGCGCGGACGAGGGCGATGACTGGAATGGCGGGTTCGAGCCCGAATGCCACCTGGTCTACAACAACTCGCTGATGGTGGCGGGCTGGGTCGCGCTCGCCGAGCAATCGGCGGCACTCCCCGCGGCGATCGTCGCGGCGAGCGGCGGGCTGCCGCGTGGTGCGAACTGGCTGAGCTATGCGCGCTGTCACGACGATATCGGCTGGGGCGCGGTGATCGGCGACCTGGCGGGGATCGACGCCGATCCGGTCGCGCGGCTGAAGGCGGCGGCGCGGTTCATCGATGGCGCAGACGACAGCTGGGCACGTGGCGAACCGTTCCAGTCGGACGGCTCGGTCCTGCACGGCTCGAACGGCACGATGGCCTCGCTCGCGGGTCTGGAAGCCGCACGGACCGAACCCGAACGCGAGATGGCATTTAGCCGGATCACGCTGCTCAACGCGTTGTCGATCGCGAGTGGCGGGCTGGCGACGGTCTATATGGGCGACGAGGCCGGGCTGCTCAACGACACCGACTATCGCGACGATCCCGAGCGGGCGCACGAAGGGCGCTGGCTGCACCGTCCGGCGATGGATTGGGCGGCGCTCGACGGCAAGGCCGCACGGCGGATCGCCGGGGATATCAGGGCGTTGCGTGCGGCGCGCATCGCCAGCGGCGGCGCGGGCGCACCCGCGACACTCGCCACGCAGACACCGGCGCTGCTCGGCATCGCGTGCGGCAGCGACCGTGTCTTCCTGAATTTCTCCCCCCATGCGGTCCGGGTGGGCAATCTCGCCGGCTGGCACGACCGGGTCGCGGACAGCGCGATCGGCGACGATGCGATGACCGGTCCGTGGAGCGTGCTGTGGGCGGGCCCCGCGGCGTGACCGCCGCGAGGCCGTTGTACGGCTGCATCGAGGCGGGGGGTACCAAGTTCGTGCTCGGCGTCGCGCGCGATCCCGACACGATCCTGCGGACGACGCGCATCGCCACCACCAGTCCACAGGAGACGATCGCCGCCGCGCTCGACTTCTTCACCGCGGCGCAGGGCGAATGGGGCGATTTCGACGCGCTCGGCATCGCCTCGTTCGGTCCGGTCGATCTCGATCGCACCTCGCCCGGCTGGGGCCGGATCGTCGACACGCCCAAGCCCGGCTGGAGCGGCACGGACCTGGTCGGACCGTTTGCGCGCGCGCTCGCCTGCCCGGTCGGGTTCGATACCGACGTCAACGGCGCGATCCTTGCGGAAAGCCTGTGGGGTGCAGCGGTTGGCGCGGACATCGCGGTGTACGTCACCGTCGGCACGGGGATCGGCGGCGGCGCGCTGGTCGAGGAACGCCCCGTGCACGGCAGCCGCCACCCCGAAATGGGGCATATCCTGCCGCGCCGTCACCCCGACGACCGCGACTTTGCGGGCATCTGCCCGTTCCACGGCGACTGTCTCGAAGGCCTCGCCAGCGGGCCGGCGATCGCGGCGCGCTGGGGGGCGTCGCTGTCGGAGCTCGCCGCGGACCACCTCGCGCATGACATCGTCGCGCATTATCTCGCGCAGCTCGTCGTTGCGCAGCAGGCATTGCTCTCGCCGCGCCGGATCGTGCTGGGCGGCGGTGTGCTCGGCACGCCGGGCCTGATCGATCGCGTCCGTATCGAGGCCGCCCGGCTGGCCAATGGCTATTTCGGAACGCCGGATTATGCCACGCTGATCACGTCGCCGGGGCTCGACGACCGTGCCGGCCTGCTCGGCGCGCTGGCACTCTCACAAAGGGCACGGCGATGACCGCATCACGATTGCCGACCAAGCCACGGCTGTCGCTGGCGCGGCTGATCGAGATGAACCTCGGCTTCCTCGGGCTGCAATTCTCGTTCGGGCTGCAACAGGCCAACATGGCACCGATCTACGGCTATCTGGGGGCGGACGAAGCCAGCCTTCCGCTGCTGTGGCTGGCGGGACCGATGACCGGGCTGCTGGTTCAGCCGCTGATCGGCGCGATGAGCGACCGGACCTCAACGCGGATCGGCCGGCGCACCCCCTATTTCCTCGTCGGCGCGGTGCTGTGCAGCCTGTGCCTGCTGGCGATGCCGTACAGCCCGACCTTGTGGGTCGCGGCCAGCCTGTTGTGGGTGCTCGATGCCGCCAACAACGTGACGATGGAGCCGTACCGCGCCTATGTCGGCGACCGGCTGCCCGACGACCAGCGTGCGGCGGGGTTCCTGACGCAGTCGGCGTTCACGGGCCTCGCGCAGACCTTGTCCTATCTCGCGCCGTCGCTGCTCGTCTGGATCGGGTTCAACAAGGACGCGATCGATGGCAACGGCATCCCCGACATCACGCGGATCGCGTTCCTGATCGGTGCGGTCCTGTCGCTGACGACGATCGTCTGGTCAGTCGTGCGCGTCCCCGAGCTGCCCCTGCCGCCGGAGGAGAAGACGCGGCTTGCGGCCGAACCGCTGACCCTCGCCGGTACGCTGCGCGATCTGCGTGCGGCGCTGGTCGAGATGCCGCGACCGATGCGGCAGCTGGCGCTGGCGATGCTGTGCCAATGGTATGCGATGTTCGCCTATTGGCAGTTCATCACCTTCGCGGTCGCGCGCTCGTTGCACGGGACGTCGGACGCGAAGAGCGTGGCTTTCCGCGATACCGTGCTGACGGTCGGACAGCTCGGCGCGTTCTACAATGCGGTGGCGTTCGTCGCGGCGATCGCGCTCGTCCCGCTCGCGCGGCGCTGGGGGGCAAAGCGTGCGCATGCCGCGTGCCTGCTCGCATCGGGTGCGGCGATGCTCGCGATCCCCGGTATCCGCGACGAGGCCGGGCTGTTCGTGGCGATGCTCGGCATCGGCATCGGCTGGGCGAGCATGATGGGCAATCCGTACATCATGCTGATCGACATGATCCCGCCCGAGCGCAACGGCGTCTATATGGGGATCTTCAACATGTTCATCGTCATCCCGATGATCATCGAGAGCCTGACCGTGCCGCTCTTCTACCACTCGCTGCTGAACGGCGAGCCGCGCAACATCCTGTATCTGGCGGGCGCGCTGATGGTGCTGGGCGCGATCGCCACGGCGCGCGTCACGCTGCCGCCGCGCCGCGCGGTCGGCTGACACCGTCCGCCGGCTGCGATCGAACGATCGCACCCGACGGACGGAGCGCTCAGTCGAGCAGCTTGTCGAGCGTCAGCGGCAGATCGCGGACGCGCTTGCCGGTGGCGTTGTAGACCGCGTTGGCAACGGCGGCGGCAACGCCGGTGATGCCGATCTCGCCGATCCCGTGCGCGCCCATCGGCGTGTGCGGATCCGGGATATCGGTCCAGATCACGTCGATCTCGGGGACGTCGAGATGCACGGGGACGTGATATTCGGCGAGGCTGGGGTTCATGATGCGGCCCTTGCGCTCGTCGAACTGCGTCTCCTCCATCAACGCCATGCCGAGCCCCATGATGATGCCGCCACGGAACTGGCTGCGCGCGGTCTTGGGATTGAGGATGCGACCGCAGTCGAACGACCCGAGGACGCGGGCGACGCGCGTCTCGCCGGTGACCGCGTTGACGCGGACCTCGCAGAAGATCGCGCTGTGCGAATGCATCGACCAGTGCATCAGTTCGAGCGGGGGCGACCCCGCCTCGGTCACCATCACGGCATCGCGCTGCGCGCGCGCGAGGATCGAGACATAGCTTTCGCGCCGCGTCGGATCCTCGAGGCTGGCAAGACCGCCGTCCTCGCTGCCGACGTCCTTCGCCGACAGCCCCGCCAGCGGCGAGTCGTTGCCCGCGAGCTTGAGAAGGTCGGCGACCAGCGCGTTGTGCGCGGCGATCACCGCCGCGCCGATCGCCGCGGTCTGCTGCGACCCGCCCGCCATGATCGCGCCCGGGATCAGTGTGTCGCCATAGGCGACCGAGACATGATCGAGCGGGAGGCCGAGCCGGTCGGCGGCGACCATCGCGGTCGTCGTCGACGTGCCCATCCCCATCTCGTGCGCTGAGACCTCGACGAGTGCATGGCCGTCGGCGCCCAGCGTGATCCGCGCGACCGCGCCCGGCATCCGGTAATAGGGATAGGTTCCCGTCGCGCAGCCCATGCCGACCAGCCATTCACCCTCGCGCCGCGTTCCCGGCACGCTGCTGCGCCCAGCCCAGCCGAAGCGTTCCGCGCCCGTACGCCACGCCTCGGTGATATGGCGCGACGAGAAGGGCAGCCCCGATGTCGGATCCTTGTCGGGCTCGTTGCGCAGCCGCAGCGCGATCGGATCCATGTCGAGTGCGACCGCGAGCTCGTCGATCGCCGATTCGAGCGCGAAGGTGCCAACCGACTCCCCGGGTGCACGCATGAAGGTGTTAGCGAGCATGTTCATCTTCACCGTCTCGACCGACAGCCTGATGCTGTCCGCGGCATAGCCCGCGCGCGTGCCGAGGATGAAGGGTTCGGGCATGTTGTTGTGCGGCGTCATCGCCGCGACGCCGGTGTGGAGCAGCGCCTTGAACCGCCCGTCCGCGTCCGCGCCGATCGCCACGCGCTGCTCGGTGAGCGACCGGCCGCCGACGATCCGGTACACGCCCTCGCGCGACAGCGTGATGCGGACCGCGCGGCCCGCCAGCCGTGCCGCCGCGGCGCCGAGGATCTGGTGATCCCACAGCCCCTTGCCGCCGAACCCGCCGCCGACATAGGGCGAGGTCAGCCGGACCTGATCCGTCTTGAGGTCGAACACGTCGGCGATCGTCTGCGCCTGCGCGGCGACCATCTGGCTGGCGTCGTGAAGGATCAGCCGATCATCCTCCCACACGATCGTGGCGGCGTGCGGCTCGATCGCATTGTGATTGTGCCAGGGCGTCCGATAGACATGGTCGACGCGGTGCGGCGCCGCCTCGAGCATCGCGTCCGCGTCGCCGATCGCGTTGACGAGCGGTTGGCCCATGAACAGGCCGGGCTTCGGGCCCTCCGCCTTCGCTGCGGCGAACGACGTGATCGAGGGCTCTTCGGCATAGGTGGTGACGAGCAGCGAGACCGCATGATCGGCCTGCTCCTGCGTCTCGGCGAGCACCAGCGCGATCGGCTGCCCGTTCCAGTGGACGCGGTCGTCCTGCATGATCGGCAGGTCCGACGGCCCGACCGCGGTCGGTGACGAGCCGAATACCGCCGGCGCATTCATCCTCGGCGCATTGCGGTGCGTCATCACCAGCACCACGCCCGGCGCCGCCTCTGCCGCCTGCGTCGCGATCGCGGTGATCCGGCCGCGCGCGATCGTCGAATAGGCGAGCGCGGCGTAGGTCATGCCGGGGATAGCGAATTCCGCCGCGAACCGTGCGGTGCCCTGCACCTTGAACGTCCCGTCGAGCCGCGACACCGACGTGCCGATCACGCCGTGTTGCTGTCGGATCAGCGGATCGGGGACGCCGCCGGGAATCCAGCTGTCGGGCGCCAGCGGCACCAGCTTGGCCATCGCGCCCTGAACCGCGGCCTGGCCCGCGTTCTTGATCGTATCGACGATGCTCATGCTGCTGCTCCGTTACGGTCGCCATGGTCGACGACCGGCGCAAGGTCGCTGAGAACTGCGACCAGAGTCCGATTGACAAGTTCGATCTTGAAGCCGTTGTCGCGCAAGGCTTTTGCATCGCCGAGCTCGGCAATCGCCGCGGCGCGGAACGCGGCTGCGGTGGCGGGGCCGCCGCGCAGTGCCGCTTCCGCCTTCGTCGCGCGCCACGGCTTGTGCGCGACGCCGCCAAGTGCGATCCGGACATCAGTGACACGGCCGTCCTCGACCTCGAGCGCGGCGGCGACCGAGACGAGCGCAAAGGCGTAGCTCGCGCGGTCGCGGACCTTGCGATAGGTCGACGTCTGTCCGAACGACAGCGGCGGCAATTCGATCGCGGTGATCAGCTCGCCGGGTTCGAGCAGCGTGTCCTGCTCGGGCCGATCGCCCGGCAGCCGGTGAAACGCGGTGAAGGGAATCGTCCGGGCGCCGCCCGCCCCCTCGACATGCACGATCGCATCGAGCGCGGCGAGCGCGACGCACATGTCCGACGGGTGCGTCGCCACGCAGGCGGCGGATGCGCCGAGGATCGCGTGCCCGCGGTCGAAACCGCCGATCGCGTCGCATCCCGACCCCGGCACGCGCTTGTTGCAGTGCGATCCGGCGGTGTCGTAGAAATAGGTGCAACGCGTCCGCTGGAGCAAATTGCCGCCGACGGTCGCCATGTTGCGGATCTGTGCCGATGCGCCGGCGAGGATGGCGCGGGCAAGCATCGGATAGCGGGCGCGGACGATCCGGTGTTCGGCGAGCGCGGTGTTGCGCGCGGCGGCGCCGATGATGAGCCCGCCAATTTCGGTTTCCTCGATCGCGCTCGACAGGCCGGTAACATCGACAAGCGTGTCGGGTGTCGCGACGGTCTCGCGGATCAGATCGACCAGATTGGTGCCACCGCCAAGATAGGCGGTCGTCCGACCCTGCCCGAGACGGAGCGCCTCGTCCCGGTCCTGCGCGCGGGCATAAATGAAGGGGGTCATGCCGCCATCTCCGCCGCGACGGTTTCGCGGATCGCGTCGATGATCCCGTTATGCGCGCCACAGCGACACAGATTGCCGCTCATCCGCTCCTGCAGCTCCTCGCGGGTCAGCGTCACGTCGGCGGTGATATCCGCGCTGACATGGCTCGGCACGCCGCGTCGCGCCTCTGCGGCCATGCCGATCGCCGAGCAGATCTGCCCCGGCGTGCAATAGCCACACTGGAAGCCGTCGTGCGTGACGAACGCCTGTTGCAGCGGGTGAAGCGCGTCGCCTTCGGCGAGCCCTTCGATCGTCGTCACCTGCCGGCCGTCATATTGCACCGCGAGCGCGAGGCAGGACAGGATCCGCTCGCCATCGACCAGCACGGTACAGGCGCCGCACGCACCCTGGTTGCAGCCCTTCTTCGTACCGGCGAGCTTAAGCCCTTCGCGCAGCAGGTCGAGGAGCGAGACGCGGGGGTCATCGGGCAGGGGTACCGGGGAGCCGTTGATCAGTATCGACATGCCATCTCCTGCAATTCCGACGGGCCCGCATCGATGAGGGCCTATTCAGTACCGAGCGGTATAGACGGTGTCGGTAGCGGGTGCCAAGCGCGATTATACGGGTCGCGGCGGCGTTGCGGCAGGGCGGCTGGTGGATCGGCCAGACGTTGCCTGCGCCCCTGAATTATCATGGTTTTCAACCAGGAGGCGGAACGTTCGTCGTCGCCCGGCGCTGCGCTTATCGACCATTGGGAGAATGATGATGGACGACAATCGTATCTGGGAATTCGAAGAAAGCCTGTGGACGGGCGACGCCGAGCATTACCGCGCGCTGATCGACGACGAATGCGTCATGGTGCTGCCCGAGCAGCCCTTCGTGCTGACGGGCAAGCAGGCGATCGAGGCAGTCGCCGACACGCCGCGCTGGAGCGAGGTCCGGTTCAGCGAGCAGCAGGTGATGCGCCCGCAGGAGGGGCTGATCGCGATCGCGTACAAGGCCGAGGCGCGCCGTGACGGGGCCGATGGCTACACCGCCTATTGCACGACGACGATGCGGCGGCTCGAGCATGAGGAATGGCGCGTGGTGCAGCACCAGCAGACGATCGCCCCGGTCGCCGGCGGCGCCTGAGCCTTCGGGGGCGGGGAAGACCCCCGCCCCCCTGCCCGACCACAGGTTCTCAGCGCTGGGCGGCGAACAATGTCGGCGCGTCTGCAACGAACCGGTCGAGCACCCCGTCGGCAATCTTGATCGGCCCCTCGAAGCGCGTCGCGCCGGGGATCGACTGGATCGCTGCGGCCTGGCCGGCGAGACGCCTGGCCTCCGCAAAATACCGCGTCGCTGCAGCACTGCCCGTATTGGCGGCGTCGAGCCCCGCCGCCGTCAGTTGCAGCGCGCGACCCCAGAGCTGCATCGCATCGAGCCACGGACGCGACTGTGCCGCAAACCCCGGATCGACCGTGCCCGACCGGATGACGTCGGGTGCGCCGGCGAACGCGTCGGCGCGCTCTGCCAGCTCGGCGATCGCGGCTGCCCGCGCCGACGGATCCTCGCCCGCAATCGCTTCTCGGACGCTGTCCAGCGTCGCCTTCAGCCGCGGGGCCTGCTCCTGCCAGGGCTGGCTGCCAAAGGTCGGCGCCATATGCTGCGTATCGAAGAAGGTCAGCAGCGCATCGGTCGCGCGCGGATCCCCGTCGGCGAGGTCCGCGGCTGCCGCGTGCCACGTCCGCTCCGCGTCATAGCCCGTGTCGTTCCATGCGAACGCGATCACGCCTGCGACCGCGGGCCGGCTCGGCGCCTCCTGGTTCATCGGATTGGACAGGATGCCCGTCAGTTCACCCGACAGCCCAGCCTCACGCTTGGCATAGGGCGCGAGCAGCAGCCGCCCCGTCGTCGTCGCATAGTCGTTGACCGGATAATTGTCCCACAACAGCGTCTTGCGTCCGAACGCCTTGGTCGCGGTCTTTGCATCGGGGATCGAGATCGCGGGCGGGACGACGTCCGTGCCCGTCCATTGCACGACGACGCGCGGGTCGAGGTGCTTGCGGAGCGCAGCCTTGTACGGCGTTTCCTTGGCGTCGTAATATTCGGTCGGCACCATGATCAGCGGGCGCGACTTCGGATCCTCCGCGAGGAGATAGGTCTGGACCGCATTGAGCAGCCTGGCCTGCGCGACGCCGGCCGCCTCGGGGCCGGACGCGCCGAACGCCGCCTTGTCCTTGTCGCAGTTCCACTTGGCATATTCGATGTCGTCAAGCGCGACGTAGAAGCTGCGCACGCCGATCGAGCGCAGCGCCTCGAACTTGCGTTCGAGCGCTTGGGCATCGGCGGGATCGGAAAAGCAGACCGAGGGGCCGGGCGAGACCGCATAGACGAAGTCGATGTGATTGCGTCGGGCCGTCGCGACCAGCGTCCCGAGCGAGCTCAAAGTCGCCGCAGGATAGGCTTCGCGCCAGCGGTCGCGCGCGAACGGATCGTCCTTCGGGCTGTAGACATAGGTGTTGGCCTTCATGCTGCCGAGGAAATCGAGGTGCCGTGTCCGGTCGGTCATCGTCCAGGGCGCGCCGTAGAAGCCCTCGATCGTGCCGCGGATCGGCATCGCGGGGTGATCCCGGATGACGAGCGCGGGTACGGCGGCGCGCTTGAGCAGCTGGCGGAAGGTCTGTGCGGCGTGGAACAGCCCGTCGGCGTCATGCCCGGCGAGCGTGATGACGCCGCTGTCGCCAATCGCGACGCTCGCGATCGTATAGCCCTCGGCCTGCGTGTCGGGCACGGCCTTGCCGAGTGCGAGCGCATTGCGAACGAGCGCGCTGTCGCCGCCGCCGATGACGATATGCGGGCGGTCCGGCGCGGCGGGCACGCGCCGCGCGGTCGCGATCGTCTCGACGCCGGCCGACGTCAGGATGGTCCGGACCAGTTCCGTCGTCGCAGGATCGGTGCCCGGCGCGGCGACGAGCACGACCGAACGGCCAAGCGTGATCGTCCCCTGCCCCGACGTCATCGACACCGGCGTCGGGAAGATCGCGGGGAGCGTCGTCGCACCGGTGGACGCAGACGATGGACCGGCGAATGCCAGCATCGCGGCGGTCGTCAACATCATCGCCGAGATCTGCTGCCTGCCAAACTGTCGGATCATGGCCGTCCCTTCAGGTACTATAATGGTATTACAAGTGGGCTTAAGGCGCTCGGGACGGCGCGGCAACCCGTGTTGGCGCGCAACGTCGCCCAACGCTGTTGCCGCAGGGCAACACAGCTGGATCAATCAGCCTCGCGCCCGCACGCGTAGCTTGCCGCTATCCCCGGACGACATAAAGTGTCGCGCACAAGAGCGGTGGGGAAGCCGTTCGCTACAGGGGGTTATGATGACGGACAGAAAGATGCTTTCGGCGCTGTGCGCGTCCGCATCGGTGATGGCGTTCGCCGCGCCGGTCGCGGCACAGACGGTGCAGACGTCGCCTAGCCAGGAAACGACGGCGGAGACACAGGCCACGACCGAAGAGGACGATGTCCGCAACCAGATCGTCGTCATCGGCAGCCGCGCACCGAACCGTACGGTGTCCGACAGCCCCGTCCCGATCGACGTGATCTCGAGCAGCGCGCTGCAGGCATCGGGTACGGGCGAGCTGAACAAGACGCTCAACCAGCTCGTGCCGTCGTTCAACTTTCCGCAGCCGTCGATCGCCGACGGCTCCGACGTGACCCGCCCCGCGACGTTGCGCGGGCTCAACCCCGACCAGACGCTCGTGCTGCTCAACGGCAAGCGCCGGCATGTCTCGGCGCTGCTCAACATCAACGGGACCGTCGGACGCGGTGCCGCGGCAGTCGACATGAACATGATTCCCGCGCTGGCGATCGAGCGGATCGAGGTGCTGCGCGACGGTGCCTCGTCGCAATATGGCTCGGACGCGATCGCGGGCGTCATCAACGTCCAGCTCAAGACCGCGAGCTCGGGCGGCCGTGCGCAGGTCAGCTATGGCAAGTACATCACCACGCTCGACGGCGTGTCGGCGTTCGACGGGCTGGTCACCGCAAACGGCCAGCCCGCGCTCGATCCCAACGATACGCGGTATCTGCAGGCGAACGGGGCGGGCGAGCGCAAGGCGCGCGACGGGATCTACACGACGTTCGGCGTCAATATGGGTGTGCCGATCGGCGATGGCGGCTTCTTCAACTTCACCGGCGAATATCGTGACCGCAACTACACCAACCGCCAGGGCTACGACCTCAGGCCCAATTACATCCGCCCGACGTCGACGACCTTCGACGCGCGCGAGGCCTCGTTCAATCGGCTCGACTTCCGCTTCGGCGATGCCAAGACCGAGGATTTCAACTTCCTCATCAACACCGGCATGCCGCTGGGCAATGCCGAGTTCTACGGCTTCTTCACCTATGGTCACCGCGACGGCCTGTCCGCGGCAAATTTCCGGCAGCAATCGGCGGCGACCAACCGCGACTTCTCCGCGATCAGCCCGGGCACGACGCCGACCAACGCCAATTTCGTCGGGCTGACGCCGGACGGGTATCTGCCGAAGATCCAGTCGAACATCGACGACATGTCGGCGACCAGCGGCATCCGTGCCGAGATCGCCGGCTTCAAGGGCGATTTCTCGCTCGGGTTCGGGCGCAACGAACTCAACTATCGGACCGAGGACAGCATCAACGTCTCGTTCGGGCCGCAGAGCCAGCGGTCGTTCGACGCCGGCGGGCTCGCCTTCTCGCAGATCCTCGCCAATGCCGACCTGTCGCGGCAGTTCGACCTTGGTCTTGCGACTCCGCTGTCGTTCGCATTCGGCGGCGAATATCGCCACGAGATCTATCAGATCCGTCCGGGCGATCCGCAATCCTATCAGACCGGACCGTTCTTCACCCCCGCACGCGCGACGACGGCGGCGAACTGCACCGTGCTCGGCGGCGTGTTTGCAGGGGGCACGGGCATCTGCTCGTTCCCGGGCCGTGCCGCGGCGGCAGGGGCGCAGGGCTTTGGCGGACTGCCCGCATCGGCGCGCACGAACGTCGACCGCGACAGCTTTGCCGGTTATGTCGAGTTCGACGCGGACCTGTTCACGGGCCTGACCGCGACCGCGGCCGGACGCTATGAACATTACAGCGATTTCGGCGACACGGTGAATGGCAAACTCGCGCTGCGCTACGAGTTCGTCGACGGGTTCGCGTTGCGCGGCTCGGTGTCGAACGGCTTTCGTGCGCCGTCGCTGCACCAACAGTTCTTCACCACGACCTCGACCAACTTCCTCGCAGGCGTGCCCGTCGACGTCTCGACGGTGCCGGTCAGCAGCCCCGTCGCGCGCGCGCTCGGATCGCAGCCGCTCGACCCGGAGAAGTCGCTCAACCTGTCCGCGGGTGCCACCCTCAACCCGTTCAGAAGCTTCAACGTGACGGTCGACTTCTTCCACATCAAGATCCGCGACCGCGTCGTCCTGTCGGAAAATCTCGGTGCGGCGGGCGTCGGCACGGCCGCGCAGAACGCCGCGGTCCAGGCGGTGCTCGCCGCCAACGGCTTTGCCAATGTCGGCGCCGCGCGGTTCTTCATCAACGGGCTCGACACGACGACGCAGGGTGTCGACGCGGTCGCGACCTACCGCGCCAATCTCGGCGGGCTCGGCGCGTGGAATTTCTCCGCGGCGTACAACTACACCAAGAACGAGATCGACAAGCGGCTCAACAATCTGGGCTCGCTCGCGCAGATCCCCGGGCTGGTCCTGTTCGGCCGCGTCGAGGGCATCCGCTTCGAGCGCGGCCAGCCACGCAGCAAGGCGGTACTCGCCACCGACGGCAAGATCGCGGGTGTCGGCATTTCGGCGCGCACGACGCGCTATGGGTCCGTGATCTCGCCCGAGACGACCGCACCGCTGGGCGCGGATGCGGCAAGCCTCACCGCGCTCGGCCCCGACGATCAGAAGCTGCGCCCGAAATGGATCACCGACTTCTCGCTCAGTTATGAGCTGCAGGGGATCCAGCTCACGCTGGGCGTCGACAACGCGTTCGACGTCTACCCCGATCGTCGCCCGTTCGGTCCGCGTCCGGCCGCCGTCGGCGGCAGCTATCCCGCGACCTACCAGTTCCTGCCCTATAGCGGGTTCTCGCCGTTCGGGTTCAACGGCAGGTTCCTGTACGCGCGGGCGGCCGTCAACTTCTGAGCCGATCAGGGGGCGTCGCGTCATCGCGGCGCCCCGCTTCGGCCCGGACGATCGGATCCTGCGCCGGGCCTGGACCAGGCCGGGTCAGCCGTTCGCGGCCCGAAGCGACGATACACCTTGTGCCCGATCGCGGAGCAGCGCCGTCGTGCGTTTGCGATCGACCGCGGGCGAATAGAGATAGCCCTGCCCCAGCACGCAGCCGGCACCATCGAGCAGACCCGCCTGAACCTCGGTCTCGACGCCCTCTGCGACGATCCGGATGTTCATCCGTTCGGCGATTCGGATCAGCCCCTCGACGATCGTCATGCTGACATTGTCGGGCGCGAGATGGTCGATGAACGTCTTGTCGATCTTGATGATGTCGACCGGGACGGTCAGGAGGTGCGTCAGCGAGGCAAAGCCGGTCCCGAAATCGTCGAGCGCGAGCTTGATCCCCTTCGCGCGCAACGCGCGGATCGCGGTCTGCACGGCCTGGTCGCCGTCCCCCATATACACGGTCTCGGTAACCTCGAGAATGACGTGCTCGAGCGGCACACGCTCGCGCTCGAATGCCTCGGTCAGGACCCGGCCGACGGTTCCACCGCTGAGATCCGCCGACGACACGTTGATGCCGACATGCTGGACCGCAAGCCCCATGTCGAGCCACACGCGCATATCGGCGGCGACCAGCGCCATCATCCGCGCGGTCAGCGCGGTCGCGACATGCGCATCGGTGGTCGCCTCGTGGAACGCCGCGGCGGGGACGATCTCGTTCCCGACGCGCATCCGGCATAATGCCTCGAGCCCGACAATCTCGCGCGTGTTGAGCCGGAAGATGGGTTGATAATAGGCGTCGATGCGATGTTCGCGGAGCGCCGCGGTCACGTCGCGAATGGCGTCCAGCCGCCGCGTCATCGTCGAGCCGAGACCGGGCCAGTAGCGGACGAAACCGCCGCGCCCCGTCTCCTTGGCATGATAGAGCGCGAAGTCGGCGTTCTGACGGACGCGGTCCGCGGATGGCTCGCTGGACAGCACCGCGCCGCCGATCGTCGCGCGCGGCACGATGATCTGCCCGCCGATATCCGCAGGCGCCGCCAGCGCGCGCAGGATCCGCGCCGCGGTCTTGTCGAGGTCCTTGAGCACGTCGGCGTCCGCCAGGATCAGCCCGAATTCGTCGCCGCCGATCCGGAACGCGCTGTTCCTGCCGACGATCTCCGAGATCCGCTCCCCCGCGACGCGCAGCAGGCGATCCCCCGCGTGATGCCCGAACGTGTCGTTGACGATCTTCAGATTGTCGAGGTCGAGCACCATGAGCGCCCACCGCCCCGACGCGGTACAGTCGAGCCGGGCGAGCGCGGCATTGAACCCGGCCCGATTGGGAAGATTGGTCAGTGCGTCTGTGAACGCCCGGCGTTCATGCTCGACGACACGCTGGTGGCGGTCGATCGCGATCATGCAGAGATGGACGCAGCTCCGCACGAGGTCGCGTTCGAACGACGTCGGCCCGCGCGTCTCGCGGTAATAAAAGGCAAAGGTCGCCACGGTCTGACCGCGCGCGTTGACGATCGGCATCGACCAGCACGCGCGCAACCCGTGCGGTTCGACGAGATGCCGGTGATCCGCCCAGCGCAGGTCCGACCGGATATCGGTGACCGCGATATCGATGCCGAAATACGCCGCCGTCCCGCACGACCCGGCATAGGGGCCGATCGGCACGCCATCGAGCGCGGCCGAATAGGAGGGGGGGAGGCTGGGCCCCGCAAGCGGATGCAGCCGCCCCTCGACGTCGACCGTCAGCACCGAGCAGGTGACCGACGGCACCAGCGCCTCGACATCCAGACACAGACGTATGCACGTGGCCTCGAGCGTCTCGCCGCGCGCGATCATCTCGAGGATCGCGTTCTGCAGCCCGAGCAAGGTCTCGGTGGGAGCGCCCGCCTCGCTCTCAGATTTGATATTCAAATACGCGCCCATCCCGACAGCATGTCGTCTATTGCGTTACGAAATGATTTATACATTTGATAGGCTGTCGCATGATAGACATTCCAAGTTACTGCCGTCGTTCATCATCACAGATACGATGGATACTCGCAAAATCTTCAACCAAAGTGGATTTAATTCAGTTCGTTCGGCGGCCTGCCATTGGCCTGCATCGCCGTTGCTGGATTCGACTCGCACAGCCGCTTGCGCCGGGCTTTCCGGGTCTGGTCCAGGGCCAGTCGAGCGTGATCCCGACCGGCCCTGGCTTTTCGATCAGGCGGATTGTGGGATGATGCTGATCATTTCGTCCTCGCTCGGCGCCTTCGATGGCTTGAGTTCGAGCGCCTGATCAGGCGCTACGTGGCGGCTGCGGGTCGCCGGGTCGAGCGTGACCGTCTCCCCGGTCTCGAGCGAGCGTTCGATCGCCGCGAGCACGCGCATGTCGAGCAGCCCCTCCTCGCCGTCCGCCTCGGGGTGAAGGTCGTTGAGAATGCAGTCGGAGAAATACTGCGTCTCGTTGCCGAACTGCTCGACCGGCGCGAAGTCGTGCGTCTTGCTGCCCTCCTTGGTCTTTTCGACATAGGCGATGCCCGTCGTCGCGCCGAACATGAAACATGGCGACGCATGGATGCTCGCCTTCGTCCCGATCAGCTCGAAGAATTCCGACGGTGCGGTCGCATAGCTGACGGTGAACTGCGCGACGCGCTCGCCGCTGAAGCGCAGCGTGACCGCCACGGTGTCATGGAAGTTGAAGCCGCGGTTCGGGGTCTTGGTCCCGACCGCGTGGACCGAGATCGGCTCCTGTCCGAACAGGTTGCGCACGGCATTGAGCGGATAGGTTCCCATGTCGGGCACGGGGCCGCCCCAATAGCCGTTATGGCCGCGCGAATTGGCCTCCGCGACATTCTGCGCGAATGTCGAGACGAAGCTGCGCAGGTCGCCGAACTCGTTGCCACGCGCACGCGTGATCATCTCGACGGTGCCGGGCTCGTTGTGGAGGCGGTAGGCGATCATCAGCTTGGCGCCGCTCTTCTGCTGCGCGGCCAGGATCTGCTCGGCCTCGGCAACGCTCGATGCCATCGGCTTTTCGAGCAGGACGTGGATCCCGGCCTCGAGCGCGGGGACGGCATATTGGAGATGGAGGAAGTTGGGCGTGGCGATATAGACCGCGTCGATCTCGCCCGACTTCAGAAGCTCGTCATACTGGTCGTACGACCAGGCCTTGATCTTGTAGAGCTTGGCGAGCTTGTCCGCCTTGACGGGATCGCCCGTCACGAGCGCGGTCATCTCGGAATTGTTGGTACGCCCGACGCCCGGCATGAACGCCTGCTGCGAGATCTGGCCGCCGCCGACGACGGCATAGCGAATCTTCTTGGTGAATCCGAACATGCTCGGCCTTTACAGTGGTTACGGGGAATGCCGGACGAACGATGGACGCCTCGGTTTGTTGCGACGCGGCATCGCATGCTCCGTGCGAAGCGACGGGGCTGGCTGTGCGCGGCGTGATATTGCGGTATCGAAGGCGTCATTGATCATGACGGGGCAAGGGACCGGGCGAGCCATGCACTTCGACGACGTAATCCTCGGGCGGCGCAGCGTGCGCGGCTATACGGCCGAGCCGGTGCCGCGTGCGCTGATCGAGGAGGTGCTGACGCTGGCGATGCGCGCGCCGTCGTCGATGAACACGCAGCCCTATCATTTCCACGTCGTCGGCGGCGCGGCGCTCGATGCGATCCGTGCGGGCAACACCGAACGCATGCTGGGCGGGGTGCCGCAGTCGCGCGAATTCCGCACCGGCACCGCGTTTGCCGGCGCGCACCGCGACCGGCAGGTCGGCGTCGCCAAGCAGCTCTTCACCGCGATGGGGATCGCGCGCGACGACGCCGACGCCCGTCAGGACTGGGTGATGCGCGGGTTCCGGCAGTTCGATGCGCCGGTTTGCGTCATCATCACGTTCGACCGCGATCTGGCCGACAGCGACGACACCGTGTTCGACTGCGGCGCGGTCGCCACCTTGCTCGTCAACGCGGCGTGGTCGCGCGGGCTTGGCACGGTGATCAACAGCCAGGGCATCATGCAGTCCCCCGTCGTCCGGGAACATGCAGCGATCCCGGACGACCAGGTGATCATGAAGAGCATCGCACTCGGCTGGCCCGACGCGCAGTTCCCCGCGAACGCCGTCGTGTCCGAACGCCGCACGGTCGACGAGGCGGCGGTCTTCATCGGTTTCGAACCCCAGGACGAGTAAGCGCTGCGCGGTTTTCGGTCGGGACCTTATTGGCCGCTGATCGTTGTGCGGGTTCCCCCAACGGAGTTACCCCATGAGCGACACCGATATTTCCGTCCTGAACGGCCTGATCAAGACGACCCTCGACAGCATGAAGGGCTATGAGGACGCGGCGAAGGACGCGGAGTCGACGCAGTTCGCAACGATGTTCGCCGATTTCGCGCGTGACCGCGCACAGGTCGCGACCAAGCTGCAGAACCAGGTCCGTACGCTCGGCGGCGAGCCTGAGCTGGACTCAAGTATGCTCGCAGCGGCGCACCGCACGTTCATGGATCTGAAGCAGGCGATCACCGGCAAGGATGACAAGGCGATCATCAACGAGGTCGAGCGCGGCGAGGACCATATCAAGGCGAAGTACGAAGACGCCATGAAGGATACCGACGTGTCGCCGGCAACGCAGGCGATCATCAAGGACGGCTTCGCATCGGTTCGCGAAGGCCATGACAAGATGAGCGCGCTGAAGCACAGCATCGCCTGATTTCACGGGGCGACGGGTCTGCCCGTCGCCCCATCACCTCCGAGGTTCCCCCGCAGCAGCCTGCGACAGGGTAACACGGAGCTCTTATTTCGGCGTTCCGTCTCGCATATGCCCCGTACCGCGCGTATATGTTGACCATGTCGAGCGCATCGCAGAACTCTCCCGCCGGACCTTGCGCCGGGCTTTGGATCGGACGCTGATGTCCTGGATCGAAAAGCTCGGCATCGTCGTCTTCATGGTGCTCTTCATGGAGTGCTTTGCATGGGCAGCCCATAAATATGTCATGCACGGCTGGGGCTGGGGCTGGCACAAGTCGCACCACGAGGAAACCGAGGGGTGGTTCGAGAAGAACGACCTCTACGCCATCGTCTTCGCGATCGTGCCGATCATCCTGTTTGTCGTCGGACTGCGCTGGGAACCGCTCTGGTGGGCCGCGCTTGGCATAACGGTCTATGGCGGCATCTATGCGTTCGTGCACGACATGCTCGTGCATCAGCGCGGGCGGTTTCGCTGGGTCCCCAAACAGGGCTATTTCAAGCGTCTGCTCCAGGCGCATCGTCTGCATCATGCGGTCGAGGGCAAGCATGGTACGGTCAGCCACGGGTTCCTGTTCGCGCGCAAGCCGGCGGTGCTTAAGGCGCAGCTGCGCGCGAATGCCGACCCGCAGCGCCGCACGCCGCGGGGCGTCGACGAGCGGGACCGGGCAAGCGAGGCCGTCCCTGCCTCCGAGCCGTTGCCCGCGTCCCCCGTGTCCCGCCGATGAGCGGCGTTTCGGCATGACCGGAACGGCTGCACGTCGCCAATCGAAGATCGGACTCGCGCTCGCCGCGGTCATCGTCACGGCATGGCTCGCAATCCATATCACCGGAATATTCCTGTGGCGCTGGACGCCCGGCCTCGTGCCGGTCGCGCTGGTCATGGTGCTGGTCCAGACATGGCTGAGCACCGGGCTGTTCATCATCGCGCATGACTCGATGCACGGCGCGCTCGCCCCCGGCCAGCCGCGGCTGAACGCCGTGGTCGGTGCGCTCTGCCTCTCGCTCTACGCCTGCCTTTCCTATGCGACACTGCTGCCGCAGCATCACCGCCATCACAAGCATGCCGGGCGTGCGGGCGACCCCGATTTCCATGGCGGCGATCCGAGCCTGCTCGGCTGGTTCGGACAGTTTTTCCGCACCTATTACTCGCATGGGCAGATCGTGCGGATCACCGCGGTCGCGCTCGTCTACACGCTCGCCCTCGGCGCGCCGCTCGGCAATATCGTCGTGTTCTGGGCGGTGCCCGCGCTCGGGGCAGTGCTGCAGCTGTTCGTGTTCGGAACCTGGCTGCCGCACCGCGAGCGCGAGGAACCCTTCCTCGACGACCATCGCGCGCACAGCGCGAAGATCCCGCAATTTCTGTCGCTGCTCACCTGTTTCCATTTCGGCGGCTATCATCACGAGCATCACCTCTCGCCCGGTACGCCGTGGTGGGGACTCCCCGCGCGCCGTCGCGAGATGCGGGACCGCGCGACGGTATCGGGATCGCGCACTACGTAGAATTGCGTAGTGACGCGCAGGCGGCCGGGGCTCACACTGTCACGACCGCCACAGGAGTCCGTCATGATGCCGCGCGACCCAAGCTTCTTCCGTACGCGGGTCCTTCGCGAAGCGAAGCGGATGCAGGGTGCGGCGTCGGGCGAGGCGCAGATCGCGCATCACGGCATGCTGTCCGCCTATGTCGACCAATGCCGCGCGGTCGCCGATCCCGAACACGATTGTGCGCATTGCGAGGCGGCACCGCTGTGCCGGGCGATCGCGCAAGAGGATCGCGAGGCGCGCCGTCACGGCTATCCGGCCGGGTCCGACGGCCCGGTCCATACGGATCTGCGTGGACTGCGTTGATCGCGCGGCATTGCCGGAGTTGCGATGACGGCGCGATAGCTGGCCGCGGCGGTGCCGTATGTGCCGCTGGCGCCGGGCCCGGATGCGGGGGTCGCCCGTGACCCTCTTTACGCAACTGGCGACGTCGACCGCCATGGTCCTGCTGACGACGCTGGTTCATCTTGCCGGGCTTGCGGGGCTGTTGATGGTGATCCGCCGGCGCGACGAGGCGCTCAGTCCGCGTCGGCGCTGGCGCGACGTGGTCGGGATCGTCGGCGCAGCGATCGCGCTGTTCGTGCTGCACGGGATCGAGATCTGGGCCTATGCCGCGCTTTACCTGTTGACGGGCGCGCTCGCCGACCTCGGCAGCGCGCTCTACTTCTCGACCACCACCTATACGACGATCGGCTATGGCGACGTCCTGCTCGGAGTCGACTGGCGGATCGTCGGCGCGATCGAGGGGGCGAACGGCATCATCCTGCTGGGATGGTCGACCGCCTTCTTCGTCGCGATCGTCAGGCGGATGCGGTTCGTCGAACGCGAGTTCGAGGGATGACGCAGCGCCCGGCTCAGCCGCGCAAGCCGGGCACCGTCTGCCGCCAGCGCCGATATCCGATCGCCGCGAGCACCACCATTGCGGCATAGAGCCCCGCGGTGGGCATCAGCCCCTTCACGACGAACATGCCGACATACAGGATGTCGACCGCGATCCACAGCAGCCAGCTTTCGGCATGCCGGCGTGCGGTCCAATATTGCGCGACCAGACTGAAGCTCGTCAACGCCGAGTCCATCCAGGGGAGCGCCGCGTCGGTGAACCGGCTGGTGAACCAGCCGACGGCGACCGCCCCCACCGCCCCGATGGCGAGGCCGGTCACGACGGCCCTGGCGGGCAGGCGCTCGACGACGATCGCACCATCATCGCGCGCGCCGCGCTGCCACGAAATCCAGCCATAGACGATCGCAACGCCGAACAGCGCCTGAAGCACCATGTCGGCATAGAGCCGCACGTCGAGGAACAGCTTGAAATAGAGCGCGCAGGCCATGAGGTTGACGGGCCAGCACAGCATGCGCCGTTTCGCGGTCAGCCAGATACCGGTGAAGCTGACGAGCACCGCGGCGATCTCGAGCGGTGTCATCGTTGGCTCTCCATCTGTGTGATCGCACGCAGCAGCGCGCGTCCGGTGCCTGCGCGAAACCATTCGGCGTGCGCGAGCAGGTATCCATCCCATGCCAGCGTCGCCGCGTCCGGATCGCCTGCGATTCCCGCGAAATAGTCGATCTCCGACAGCGCGAACTCGACATGCACCAGTGGCAACAGCGCGGTGATCGTGGCGAGGTCGGCGCTGCTCAGCGGCCGGACGGTGGCATAGCCGTCCAGCAGTGCGACCGCTGCGTCGGGATCGGCAATGCTGTCATCCGCCCCCTGCCCCAGATCGAGCCAGCGGACTGCCGTGCGTTCGATCGCCGTGGCGATATCGTGGACCGCGCTGGTACGGTCGGCTAGCCCGAAGTCGAACGTGGCCGCCACGCTGCCGTCCGTCGCCCACAACAGGTTCGACGGATGCCAGTCATTGTGAGTCCACAGCGGCGGCTGGACGGCAAGACGTGGCGCGAGCCCCTGCCCCAGGCTTGCGAACAGCGCCGCCAGCTCGCGGCGCCATGGTCTGGTTGCGAGATAGCCGGCGAGCGCGGGGCGCGCCGCGACATAGGCCTCGACCGCGACGATCGGGTCCGCGGCCGACAGGATCGCAAGGCTGGTGACGAGCGGCTGGACCGCGCGCGCAGGCGCATCGAAACCGGCCGCCGCGTGGTGGAGCCGCGCCAGCGCAGCGCCCGCTGCCCCGGCGTGCGCGCCCGACAGGAAGGGCGTCCATGACTGGCGATTGCGGTAGAGGTCCGCGCCGGGCGCCTGGCGATGTACCTCGTAGGTCCATCCGTCCGCGGTGACCGCACTTTCCCCCGATGCGGTTCGCAGGACATCCGCGACGCTGACGCCGCGGGCGGCGAGATGCGCGATGAACGCGTGTTCCTCGGCCAGACCGGCGGGCGAGCGGAGCCGGTGATGATGCCGCTTCACGACGAACGCGCCCGTCGTCGTCCGAACGAGCGTCGCCGCCGAAAAGGGGCGCGGCGAATGCCATTCGAGCGCGGTCATCCGCCCCGCCGCGGGAAAGCGCGCGAGGATTGCCGCGGCTTCGTCGGGCGTGATGGCAGGCCAGGTCGGCGCCTCGAGCGCGGTGCCCATGCCGTGAACGCGGTGGCCGGCAGCGGACGGCGGCGTCGTCATGTCAGAACGCGCGCGACAGCGTGCCCATCACCGCCGCACCGCTGCCGACATAATAGGCCGGCGCATTGCCCGTGATGATCGTCCCGCCCCGCCCCGCCACGTCGCGCGCATTGGTGCTGACCGCCTGAACGCCCGCGAGCACGTGCGGGTCGGTCACGTTGATCGCGTTGATGCGCAGGTCGGTACGTTTGCCGTCGAGCCACTCGGCGAGATGCACGCCGATCGACAGGTCGAGCGTCGCATAGCCCTTGATGCTCTCGTCGTTGATGAAGGTCGAATATTGGCGACCGACATATTTCGACGCGATGCTGCCAAAGAACCGGCCATCGTCGTAGAGGCCGCCGGCGCCGAACTGGACGGTCGGGCTCGACACCGCCCGCTTGCCGCGGGTCGGCAGGAAGTCCGAGCCGATCGGCAGATCGTCGTCGATCCGCGCGCGCAGATATTCGCCCGACAGATACAGGCTGACCCCGGCGACCGGCCGATAGTCGATCTCCGCATCGACGCCATAGGAGGTCTGCCCGCCGACATTGAGCGTCCCGTTGACCTGAGCACCGCCGCGATCGATCACCGTCGCGAGCTGTCGGTTGCTGAAGGCGTAATGGAAGCCCGTGACCGATGCGGACAGGCTTTCGCCGATGAAGCGGTACCCGATCTCCTGCGACACCGAATATTCGTTCTTCAGCGCGTTCGTGCCCTGCACCACGACCTCGCCGCCATAATAATAATCGTAGAGCGCGAATTCGTTCGGCGCGCGGAAGTTGGTGGTGACGTTGGCAAACAGCTGTTGCCGATCGTCGAGGCGGTAGTGGATCGCCGCGCGGGGCAATGCCGCGAAGCTGCTCCGCCGCACCTCGCGCTGCGGGCCGGGCAGATAGTTGCGGCCGTTGCGGAGCAGGTTGACGCCCTTGAAGCCGATATCGATCGTCAGCCGCGGCGTGACCGCGATGCTGTCGGCGATGAAGCCCGCCTTGGTGACGGTGACGGTCCGCTGGTTCTCATAGGCGAGCAGACGGCCATCGGCGGTACGGATCGCCTTTGCGCGATATCCCCACCGGTCCGCAGGATCGCCGTCGGCATCGACGCGCGTATAGGATTGCGTCACGCGGTCGGTGCCATAGTCGAACCAGAGCCCCGCGGTGATGCGGTGGATGCCCGCCTGCAACGTCAGCTTGCCGACGCTGCCGCCACGGACCTGGTCACCGGTATAGTTGCCGAGCACGGTCGCCACCCCGTCGATCGCCCCCGGCAACGCGATCGGATCGGCAAGCGCCTCGTTGCCGAGGAAATTGCCCGTCGTGGCGAGCTGCGTGCCATAGGGCGCGTTGCCGTAGCCGAACTGGAGATAGCTGGTCGTATCGAGCGTCAGGCGGTCGCCGAGCACGATGTGCACCGGCGCGGCCGCATAGAGGTTGCGGAACGGCGCGCGGTAGAGCCGCCAATAGTCGGTCGACCCCGCCCGATACGCGCGCGCGAAGTTGAAGTCGCGCCCCTGCGCCTGCCATTCGGCAAGCGTCGGGCTGGGGTAGCTCGACGTGTTGGCGTCGTTGTACGACACGGCGAGGCTGGCGCGATTGCCCGCGCCCCATTCGCGGAGCAGCTTGGCGTCGATATGCTGGCGGGTGTCGTAGCCGGGACCGCGCCAGTTGTTCGCGCGGGTATTGGAATAGGACAGGAACGCCTTGATCCCGCTGGTGCCGAGCGTTCCCGTATCGATCCGGACAAAGGCCCGCCGCGCGGCGTAGCTACCGAGCGACAGGTCCACCACCGCCCCGGGTCGCGCGCCCGGATCGTCGAGTTTCAGCGACAACAGCCCGCCTGCACCACCGACCGTCGGCGAGTCGATGTCGACCGACCCCTGCGCCAGCGCGATCTGCCTGAGGTTCTCCGGGTCGGCGAACTGCGACGGATAGGCAAAGTAATAGCCGATGTCGTTCTGCGGGGCGCCTTCCATCAGCACGCCGATCTGGTCCTGACCCAGCCCGCGCAGCGTGAGGCTCGAGCTCGTCGAGAGACCATAGGGATCGCTCGATGCGACGTTGGCGCCGGGCAGCAGCGTGACGAGCTGGAACGCGTTCAGGGTCGGCGCCTGCTTGGCGATGAATTCGGCCGAGATCGCGCTTTGCGCGCGGGGCACGCGCTGGTCGGGCAGCAGGCCTGCGGGATCGGGCTGGCCGGCGACGCGGATCTCACCGGGGTCCGCAGACGGCGTGTCGGGGCGGGAATCGGTCTGAGCCGTCGCAGGCGCCGCTGCAAGCGATGCCGCCAGCGCGATCGCCGCGCACGCAGGCCGCCGGCCCTGCAGCCGAACCGAAGATGTCGAAAAGCCACGATCGAATGTGCGCACGTCCACTCCAAGCGGAGGGACGACGGAAAAACCGTTGGCCCTCCCTACGCCGGTATCAGCCGGATCAGGTTCAGCGGGTCATGGGCTGCAGCCCAATTCTCAGCCGCGCGTCAGCGGCCCCCCGGGGAAGGCGCGCCTTAGGCGCTGCGATGCCCGGTGCAAAGCGCAATCGCCGCGACGATCGCCTCGCCAAAATCCGCGCCTCGGTCCGGGGCGGTCGCGCCGATCCTATAATGAGGCGAAAGATGGCTGGAGCATCATATGTCGTTGGAAGGTGTTGTTGTCGACCTGAGCGCGCGCGCCGCCGCCGCGCTGGCAGACGAGATGATCGTTCTCGCGTTCAGCGCCGATGGCGCGCTGATCGAGACGAATGAGGCCGCGCGGACGATCCTCGCGTCGGTCGACGCGATCGCGACCTTCGCGACGCTGTTCCCGAACTACCCCGACGCGATCGCGCGACTGGCGACGGGTGACGCGACGACGGTCGCGGTCGAGGGGCTGCTCGCGAATACGCAGGGCCATTGCATGCATGTCCAGGGCCTGATGGGGGCGCTGTCCGGGGCCGGGGGCAAGCTGGTCTTCATGGGCGCGGTGACGCCCGGCAGCCTGCACGACACCGCGCTCATCGTGCACCGCTTCGATGCGATCAACGGTGCGCTCGCGATCTGCCAATATTCGCCCGACGGCCACCTGATCGACGGCAATGCCAAGTTCTTCGAACTGACCGGGCTTGCCCGCGAGGCGATGACCGGCGGCCGGTTCGACATGTTCTGGACCGCGGCGGAGCGCCAGGCGAACGACGCCGACACCTATTGGAGCCGGTTCGAGCGCGGCGAGTCCGACACGGTCATCCGGCGTTATACCCCGTGCCCGGGGCAGAATGTCTGGGTGCGCGAGATCTTCGTGCCGACGTTCGACAAGAACTGCCAGCTCGTCTCGGTGCTGAGCTATGCCTATGACATCAGCGCGCAGCATCAGGCGACGGTCGACAATCAGGGCCGCATCACCGCGATCGACCGGGCGTTCGCGCTGATCGAGTTCGACCTGTCGGGGCGCGTGATCACCGCGAACGCCAATTTCCTGTCGCTGATGGGGTATGAGCTCGATGAGATCACGGGCGAGAACCACCGGATCTTCTGCGACGCGGACTATGCGCAGAGCCCGGCCTATCGCCAGTTCTGGCAACGGCTGGGCAAGGGCGAGCTCGACCAGGGCGAATATAAGCGGATCCGCAAGGACGGCAGCGAAGTCTGGATCCAGGCGTCGTACAACCCGCTGTTCGATTATGACGGCATTCCGACGGGCGTGGTCAAGGTCGCGATGGACGTCACCGCGCAGCGCCTTGCGATGGTCGAGGCGGCGGGCCGCGCCGCGGCGATCGACCGCGCGCAGGCGGTCATCGAGTTCGACCTCGCGGGCACCGTGCTCGACGCCAACGGCAATTTCCTCGAGCTGATGGGCTATGCGCGCGACGCCGTGGTCGGCCATCATCACCGCACCTTCTGCGACGCCGGCTATGCCGCATCGCCCGACTATGCCGATCTCTGGAACCGGCTGCGCGCGGGCGAATTCGTCTCCGGCGTCTTCAAGCGGATCGCGAGCGGTGGACGCGAAGTCTGGATCCGCGCGACCTACAACCCAATCCTCGATATCGAGGGCAAGCCGCGCAAGGTCGTCAAGTTCGCGCATGACATCACCGATCAGAAGCGCCGCGACGTCGAGTTCGAGGGCCGTGCGCGCGCGATCGATCGCGCACAGGGGGTGATCGAATTCGCGATGGACGGCACGATCCTCGACGCGAACGAGAATTTCCTCGCGCTGACGGGCTATACGCTCGACGAGATCCGCGGTCGGCATCACCGTGTCTTCTGCGATGCGGGCACGTCGCAGTCGGACGCCTATGCCGTGTTCTGGGAAAAGCTCGGCCGCGGCGAATATGACGCGGGCGAATACAAGCGCCTCAAAAAGGGTGGTGCCGAGGTCTGGATCCAGGCGACGTACAACCCGATCCTCGATCTCAACGGCAAGCCCGTCAAGGTCGTGAAGTTCGCGGTCGACGTCACCGCACAGAAGCTCGCGGCGAACGATCACCAGGCAAAGGTCGACGCGATCAACCGCGCGCAGGCGGTGATCGAGTTCGACCTCGAGGGCAACGTCCTGTCGGCGAACGAGAATTTCCTGCGAACGACGGGTTACTCGCTGCGCGAGGTGGTCGGCCAGCACCATTCGATGTTCTGTTCGCCCGACTATATCCGCAGCCTGGAATATCGCGACTTCTGGCTGAAACTGAACAAGGGCGAGGTGCATTCCGGACGCTTCCACCGGATCGGCAAATATGGCCGCGACGTCTGGATCCAGGCCACCTACAACCCCGTGCTCGATCTCAAGGGCAACCCGTTGCGCGTCATCAAATACGCGACCGACGTGACCGACCAGGTGCTGCTCGAGCAGCAGATCACGTCATGCTCGGTGTCGATGGCAGACCATGTCGGCGCGCTGACGCAGTCGATCACCGCGATCACCGGCGCGACCGACACCGCGACCGACCTCGCGGGGCGGACGCGCAGCGAAGCCGAGGAAGGCCGCACTGCGCTGGGTGGTGCGATCGAGTCGATCGACCTGATCCAGAAATCGGCGGCGGGAATCGCGGAGATCGTGTCGGTGATCGGCGAGATCGCGGGCCAGACCAACCTCCTCGCCTTTAACGCCGAGATCGAGGCGGCGCGCGCGGGCGAGCACGGCGTCGGCTTCTCGGTGGTCGCGGGCGAGGTCCGCAAGCTCGCGGAACGCAGCTCGACCGCGGCGCGCGAGATCAACCGGCTGGTCGACGAGTCGCTCGAACGCATCGCCCGCGGTACCGAGCGCTCGAAGGAGGCGACCAACGCGTTCGCGGGGATCGTCGATGCGGTCCACAAGACGGGCGATGCGATCGACGCGATCGCCAAGTCGACCTCGGTCCAGGACGAGGCCTCCGCCAAGGTCGTCGACCTTATCCGCACCTTGTCGAACGCCACCGAACGTGCGGCAGCCTGAGCCGCGCCGGGTGGCGGTCGTGCGACGGACGCCGACGCTCCGCCCCGCTCCTGCCACGCCTGCATCCGCCCGCCCGCCACGTGGCGCACCCGCGGGGCTGCACGGCGCGGTGGTCGTCGGCGGCCTGACGCTCGCCGTGCCGATCGAGGCGATCCGCGAGGTCGTCCCCCGCCCGGCGGCGTTGCTCCCCTTTCCGGCGGTGCGGGACGAGGTCATCGGCGCGATCGACCTGCGCGGTGCGATCGTCCCCGTCCTGGACCCGGTCGCGCTGCTCGGCGTGCCGTCACCGGAGCGCTGCCCCGTCATCCTCATCCTGCGCGACGCGAACCGCGTCATCGGGCTGGCGATCGAGTCCATCGCCGGCGTGCTGCCGCTCGACGCCGCCGACATGACGCAGCTCGACCTGCGCGACGAAACCGATACGTTCGGACAGCCCGGCGGCGCGCGGGCGAGCCGCGCGGCACTGATCCGTGCCGCGTTCGTCCACGGCGACACGCGCGGCCTGGTGCTCGACATCGCCGCGCTTGCCGCGCTCGACGCGATGCCGCTCGCGATCGAGCGGTCGACGGCGACGATCCGCCCGGGCAGCGTCACCACCGGCGTGCCGACGCTGCTGTTCACGGTGGGCGCAGCGCGTCTCGGTCTTGCCGCGCGCGTGATCGAGGCATCGGTGCCCGAACAGACGATCGCGCCGAGTCCGGTCGAGGACGATCTCTGGGTCGGCTGGCTGACGCATAACGGCCGGCGTGTCCCGGTCGTCGATACGCTGCGGCTGTTGCGGCTCGGCGAATGCCGCCGGACGCAGCGTACCGCGGCGGTGATCTTGCGACTGCCGTCGGGGCATCTGGTCGGGCTTCAGATCGACGCGGTGAACGACATGCTGCGGATCGCGTCGGACGAGATCAAGCCGCTGCAGCAATTCGTGGTTGGCAACCGCAGCCTGTTCAACGGGCTGTACGGCACCGATGCGCCGAGCCTGTTGCTCGATCCCGACGCGATGCAGGCCGATGCGCAACTCGGTACGGTCGGGCGGATCTGCGACAAGACGGAGGCCGGGACCGGGTCGAGGGCGGCCGCGGACGTCGAGCGTGAGCGGACCAACGCCCTGCGCGCATTCCTGCTCGTGCGGCTCGCCGACCGGCGCTTCGCGATCCCGCTGTCGCAGGTCGAGGAGATCATCGCGACCAGGACGTCGGGTCTCGGGCTGACCGATCGGACGCAGGGGATCGACGATTACATCATCCACCGCGGCCGCGGCGTCCCGCTGATCGATCTCCACCGCGTCCTCGGAATTGCCGATAACGGGAACGGTGCGCCGTTCACCGTGCTCGCCTCCGCGGACGGCAATCAGGCGGGCTTCATGGTCGACGAGCTCTGTGCGGTCGAACGCTCGTCGGTCCAGCTGCTCAGCGATACCGGCGGCGACAGGGCGATGGCCCGCATCGCCGCGACGATCACCACGCGCGGCGCGACGTATCCGATCATCGACCTGCGCGCGGCGATCGAGACGTTATGCCCGCCCCCGCCCCCGCCCCCGCCCACGGATGACGTGCGGGACGATCAGAGCCTGGCCTTCGAAAAGCCACTCCAGACGTCGTCGTAATCGAGCTGCATCGTCGGGGTCGCACTGGCCCAGGCGGTGGTGCGGACGACGTGGCGGGTTTCGAACATGAACGCCATCGTGCCGGTGATCTTGTGCGGCTTCAGGTCCACGGTCGACGCCTTGTCATAGGTCGCCTGATCGGGGCCATGGCCGTTCATCTGGTTGTGCAGCGAGGCACCACCGGGGACGAAACCGCCGCCTTCCTTGGCGTCATATTCGCCGGCGATCAGCCCCATGAACTCGCTCATCACGTTGCGGTGGAACCAGGGCGGACGAAACGTCCCCTCCGCCACCATCCAGCGTGGCGGGAAGATCACGAAGTCGCAATTGGCGGTGCCCGGCGTGTCGCTCGGCGCGGTCAGCACGGTGAAGATCGATGGGTCGGGATGATCGAAACTGACGGTGTTGATCGTGTTGAAGCGCGTCAAATCATAGCGACACGGCGCGAGATTGCCGTGCCAGGCGACCACGTCGAACGGCGAATGGTCGAGCGTCGTCGTCCACAACCCGCCCTGGAATTTCTGCACGACGGTACAGGGCGCATCGACATCCTCGTACCACGCGACGGGCGTCTCGAAATCACGGGGATTGGCGAGACCATTGGCGCCGATCGGGCCAAGGTCGGGCAGCCGGAACGGCGCGCCGTAATTCTCGCAGACATAGCCCCGCGCCCGCCCGTCGGTCAGCGCGACGCGAAACCGCACCCCGCGCGGGATGAGCGCGATCGACAGCGGTGCGACGTCGATCCGGCCGAACTCGGTGGTGATCGACAGCGCGCCTTCCTGCGGCACGATGAGCAGTTCGCCATCGGCCGAGAAGAACGCGCGCTCCATGTCCGCGGTCGCGGCGTAGCAATGGATACCCACGCCCGTCTGCTCGGCGACCGACCCCGTGCCGCCATAGGACACGAGCCCGTCGAGCCAGTCGGTCCCCGCCGCCGGCCAGGGCAGCGGGTCCCAGCGGAGCCGGTTGGGGCTGGGCGGCGCGTCGCCGAACGGTGCCGATTTCAGGTGGACGGCACCGGCATAGGGCGTGAACGCCGGATGCTGCGCGGTCGGGCGAAGCCGGTAGAGCCAGCTCCGCTTGTTCTCGGATCGTGGCGCGGTGAACGCGGACCCCGACAGCTGTTCCGCATAGAGCCCGAACGGCGCACGCTGCGGACTGTTGCGGCCGATCGGGAGCGCACCGCGGACCGCCTCCGTCGCGACGTGATTGCCGAAACCGGTGACATAGCCCTCACCCGCCTCTGTCCGTTCGCCCTGTCCGTTCATCGCGACGCGCTCCTGTCCTGCCCGGTGGGATCCGCAACTACGCTCAGGCGTCGACGGTCACGACGCCGCGACGGATCTGGTCGAGCTCGATACTTTCGTACAGCGCCTGGAAGTTGCCGTTGCCAAAGCCTTCATTGCCCTTGCGCTGGATGATCTCGAAGAAGATCGGCCCGAACATGTTTTCGGTGAAGATCTGCAGCAACAGGCCCTCCTCGCCGACATTGCCGTCGATCAGGATGCGGTTCTTGCGAAGCCGCTCGAGGTCGTGGCCATGGTTGGGCACGCGCTTGTCGACCAGTTCGTAATAGGTCTCGATCGTGTCCTGCAGCTTGACGCCGCGCGCGCGCAGCTTCTCGACGGTCGCGAAGATGTCTTCGGTCGTCAGCGCCAGATGCTGGATGCCCTCGCCGTTATAGTCCTTGAGGAACTCCTCGATCTGGCTCTTGTCGTCCTGGCTCTCGTTGAGCGGGATACGGATCGCGCGGTCGGGCGCGATCATCGCCTGGCTGAACAGCCCGGTCGCCTTGCCCTTGATGTCGAAATACTTCTGCTCCTCAAAGCCGAAGATCCGACCGTAGAACTCGGCCCAGGTCCGCATCTGCCCGCGACGGACATTGTGCGTCAGATGGTCGAGCAGATCGAGCCCGACATTGTTCTCGGCCTCCGCCTCCGCGGCACCGGGAACGGGCGTCCAGTCGTCGTAGAGCGATCCCGCCGCACCGTGCCGGTCGACCAGATACAGGATCGACCCGCCAATGCCCTCGACCGCGGGAATATCGTCGAGCACGGCACCCGCGGGGGCAGGCTTTGCCCCGGCGGCGATCGCGTTTGCATAGGCCGCCTTTGCATCGCTGACGCGGAACGCCATCGCGCTCGCCGACGGGCCGTGGCTGGCGTGGAACGACGCCGCATGGCTGTCGGGCTCGCGGTTGAGGAGCAGGTTGATCCGGCCCTGCTTGTAGCGTGTCACTGCCCTGGTCGGGTGCGTCGACGCGGCGACGAAGCCGAACTGCTCCAGCTGCTGCGCCATGCGGTCCGGGTCGGCCGAGGTGAATTCGCAGAACTCGAACCCGTCCAAACCCATCGGATTGACGTCCATATGGTCCATGCTCTCAGCTCCCGATGTGGTAACGAATGAGACTAGCTACGCTGTTCGCCTAGATAGTGTCAATCGTTACCATCTGCCCTCTGGCTGGTCCGGGCGGACTATGCAGGGCGCGTAATCGCCAATACACCTTCGTCTCCGGAGGCCGTGATGGTCGTCATACCAGGGATACCCATGCGCGCCTTGATCATGCTGACCGCCACGATGCTGGCTAGCGCAGCACCTGCTCAGACGGGTGAGCCCGCCCCGCGCGTACGGATCGACACCGGTACGCTGCGCGGCAGCGAAAGCGACGGCGTCGTCGCGTTCAAGGGCATCCCCTTTGCCCAGCCGCCGGTCGGCGCGCTTCGCTGGCGCGCACCGCAGCCGATCGCGGCCTGGCGCGGTGAGCGCGACGCAACACGGTATGGCCATGACTGCATGCAGCTGCCCTTCCCGAGCGATGCCGCGCCGCTCGGCACCCCGCCCGCCGAGGATTGCCTGTACGCCAATGTCTGGAAGCCTGCCGGGGCGACGGCGAAACTGCCGGTGATGGTGTGGATCTACGGCGGCGGGTTCGTCAACGGCGGCTCGTCGCCGCCGACCTATTCGGGTGCGCCGCTCGCCCCCAAGGGGATCATGGTCGTCAGCTTCAACTATCGGCTCGGCCGGTTCGGGACGTTCGCGCATCCGCAACTGACCAAGGCCGATCCCGATCGCGGGATGCTGGCGAACTATGGTTTCATGGACCAGCTCGCGGCGCTGCGCTGGGTGAAGCGCAACATCGCTGCGTTCGGCGGCGACCCGACCAATGTCACGATCATCGGTGAGAGCGCGGGCGGCATGTCGGTGCACACATTGCTGTCGTCGCCGCTCGGGGTCGGGCTGTTCCACAAGGCCGTCATCCAGTCGGGGCGCGCCGGGCCCGGGCCGAGCCTTGCGGATGCCGAGACCATCGGCGTCAGTTTCGCCCGGTCGAAGGCGATTGCCGCGGATGCGCCGGACGCGCTGGCGAAGTTGCGCGCGCTCCCCGCCGAGCAGGTCGTGGACGGGTTGAACCTGGCGTCGATGGGCACCCCGCCCGGCAGCGCGCCGACCTATAGCAGCCCCATCGTCGACGGCAGGATCGCCGTCGATCCTGCGGCTGCGTACCGCGACGGCCGGTTCGCCAAGGTCCCGGTCATGGTGGGCGCGACGAGCAACGACATTGGCGGGCCGCAGGGTTATATGATCGTCGGCGCCCGCAGCGCCGCGCAGGCGCTGTCGCAGGCGGGCGTGCCGACCTATTATTATCGCTTCTCCTATGTCGCGACCGCAGCGCGAGACACCTCGCCCGACGGGGCTGGCCATGCGACCGACATCCCGTTCTTCTTCGACACCGCCGACGTTAAATACGGCGCGCAGACCAGCACGACGGACCGTGCCGCGGCGCGGACCGCGAGCGAGTATCTGGTCAATTTCGTCAAGCGCGGCGACCCGAACGGCGCCAGACTGCCGAACTGGCCGCGCTATTCGGCGACCCGGACCGCGATGCTCGACCTCGACGCGAAGGGCGGCGCGGCGCTGGTCAGCGACGCCCCCTGACCGCGGCGCCGTCGCCGGTCAGCAACCGGCATAACGGCAAGGCCGCGGCAACCACCGCGTCGACGGGCTCCACATATCCCCGCGCGGTCCAGTCGCGCGCGACATGGAGCAGGCCGTACATCGCACCGGTGCGTGCGAGTCTCGGCGCGTCGGACACCGCGCGTCCCGCACCGAGCGTCGCGGCGGCAAGGTCGGCGAAGGCGTGGAGCGCGCGATCAAACACCGCATCGACATCGGTGCCGATCCCCGACATCTCGAGCAGGAACACCCGCGCCATGTCCGGTTCGTCACGGAGCAGCCCGTAATAGGTCGTCAGCATCGATACGAGACGCGTGCCGGGATCACCGTCCCCCACCCTGCCGGCCTCGGCGACGCGCGCCATTACCAGGTCGGTCACCGTGGTGAACGCCGCGACCAGCAGCGCCTCGCTGTTCCCGAACGCCTCGTAGAAATAGCGCGGGGTGAGCCCGGCGATGCGACAGATCGTGCTGACCGTGGTCTGCCGGTACCCGTGCTGGCCATAGGCCGTGATCGCCGCCGCAATCAGCCGCTCGCGACGATTGGCGCGTCGCTCGTCTGCGGTCAGGCCGCGGTACCGCCGCTGGTTATGCTCGGGAATTGCGTCGTCTGCTGCCAAGTGATAACGTCCGTTTCCAGATGTGGTGCGGGCCGGCTGGTCGTCCCGCCTTCATGATCGGAGTACCCTGACGTGGCAACCGCAGCACCGCACGCATCGTCCCCAACCGCCGCGCAGACGCATCACGACGTTCTGATCGTCGGGGCGGGGTTGTCGGGAATCGATGCGGCCTACCGGGTGCAGACGGAGTGCGCGGGAAAGACCTATGCGATCCTCGAGGCGCGCGACGCGATCGGCGGCACCTGGGACCTGTTCCGCTATCCCGGGATCCGATCGGACTCGGACATGTACACGCTCGGCTTCCCGTTCCGACCCTGGTCGAGCGAGCAGGCGATCGCAGGGGGCGAGGCGATCCGCGACTATATCGCCGACACCGCCGCCGCGTTCGGGATCGATCGGCACATCCGCTTCGGCGTCCGCGTCCTCGCCGCGTCCTGGTCGTCCGCCGATGCGCAGTGGACGCTCGACGTCGAGACCGGCCCGGAACGCACGCCCGCATCGCTGACCTGCAACTTCCTGTACATGGGCAGCGGCTATTATGATTATGCCGCGGGGTTCACGCCCGCGTTCGATGGCATCGACGACTTCACCGGTCGCGTCGTGCATCCCCAGCACTGGCCCGACGACCTCGACTATGAGGGCAAGCGCGTGGTGGTGATCGGCAGCGGCGCGACCGCGGTGACGCTGGTGCCATCGATGGCAAAGACCGCGGCGCATGTCACGATGCTGCAGCGGTCGCCGACCTATATCGTGTCGCGGCCGTTGGAGGACGGCTTCGCGCGCTGGACGCATCGGCGGCTGCCGGGCGGCATCGCCGACACCGCGACGAAGTGGAAGAGCGTGCTGCTGGGGATCGCGACCTACACCTATGCGCGCAGAAAGCCCGAGACGCTCAAGGCACTGATCCTCAAGCGCGTCCGCGCGCAACTGCCCGACAATTACGAGGTCGAGCGCGACTTCGAGCCGAGCTATGCGCCGTGGGACCAGCGAATCTGCCTCGTGCCCGACGCCGACCTGTTCGAGGCGATGCGCGAGGGCAAGGCGACGATCGTGACCGACCGGATTGCGCGGTTCACGCCGGGCGGGATCGCGCTGGAGTCGGGCCGCGAACTGCCCGCGGACATCGTCGTGACCGCGACCGGCCTCGTCCTGCGGCTGATGGGCGGCGTCGCGCTGCGCGTCGATGGCGCGCTCGTGAACCCCGCAGACCGGCTGATCTACAAGGGCATGATGCTGAGCGACGTGCCCAATCTCGCGCTTGCCTTCGGCTATACCAACGCGTCGTGGACGCTGAAATGCGATCTCTCGGCGCGCTATGCCTGCCGGTTGATCCGGCGCATGGACGACCACGGCTATCGATCGTGCACGCCACGGGCGGACGACGCGTCGATCACGCGCGAACCGATGCTCAACTTCACCTCGGGCTATGTACAGCGGGCGAACGCGATCCTGCCGCATCAGGGGTCGAAGGCGCCGTGGAAGGTGCACCAGAATTACGTGCTGGATCTGGCAGCGTTGAAATTTGGAAAACTGGAGGATGGCACCATGAAGTTCGACAAGGCAGGCGACACGCGTCACTTGCCGGTGGCGGCGCGGCACGAAACTGAGAAGCCCGCACCCGCAGTCCGCACCGGCGCGATCGTCGCGGCAGGTGCCGTTGCCGCCGTGGGTGGGCTCGCGCTGTTCGCCGCGCTGACGCAGCGCCGGGTCGAGCGTCTGATCCCCGCGGACGGACAGTTCATCGATATCGACGGCCGCCGCATGCACTATCAGGACCGCGGCGACGGGCCGGCGATCGTGATGATCCACGGTCTGGCCGGACAGATGCGCAACTTCAGCTATGCGCTGGTCGAGCGGCTTGCGAGCGATCACCGCGTGATCGTGATCGACCGCCCCGGCTCGGGCTATTCGGCCCCCGGCGCGGCGGCGAATATCCGCGCGCAGGCGGCACAGGTTGCTGCCTTCATCGCCAAGCTCGGGCTCGAACGGCCGTTGATCGTCGGTCATTCGCTGGGCGGCGCGGTTGCGCTGGCGCTCGCGCTCGATCACCCCGACCAGGTCGGCGGTCTCGCGCTGATCGCGCCGCTGACACAGCCGCAGGAGATGATACCGCCCGCGTTCGACCGGCTGGCGATCACCTCGGGTGCGGCGCGCGCCGCGGTCGCGTGGACGATCGCGACGCCGCTCACGCTTCTGCTCGGCCAGCGCGGGACGGAAACCGCCTTCGCACCCGAACCCGTCCCCGCGGACTTCGTGACGCGCGGCGGCGGCGCGCTGGTCGCCCGCCCGAGGAGCTTCCGCAGCGCATCGGCGGACCTCGTTGCCGCGAACGACGATCTGCCGGCGATGGCGGCATCCTATCCCAGCCTGTCGGTCCCCACTGCGATCCTGTACGGGCGTGGCGATCAGGTGCTTGATCCCGACGTCCATGGCCGTGGTCTTGCCGCCGCGCTGCCTGGCGCCGACCTCACGCTGATCGACGGCGGCCACATGATCCTGGTCACACGGCCCGACGAGACGGCGGCGTGGATCCGGACGCAGAGCGCGCGTCGCCGCTGACGGCTGGCCCGCGCGCCCTACCGCGCGCGGCCCGCCTCGAGCGATTGCCCGATCAGCGAGAAGAACGCGCGGTTGGCGGCGCTGGCCGCGACGTTCCATTCGGGGTGCCACTGCACCGCGAGCACGTCGGCGCCGCACGGTCGTGCCGAAAACGCCTCGATCAGGCCATCGGCAACGGCGCGTGCCTCGATCCGCAGCCCGGTCCCCAGCCGATCGACGCCCTGGCGGTGGACCGAGGTGACCGCGATGCTCGATCGTGCGGTTGCCGTCGCGAGCAGCCCGCCCGCGCTGAGCGCGACGTCGTGGACGTGATCGAACAAAGTCTCGTACGCCGATGCGTCGTCGGTCGCCCCGTGGTGGCTGTCGTGCACGACGTCCGTGAGCGTTCCGCCGAACAGCACGTTGAGCTCCTGCAGGCCCCGGCAGATGCCGAAGACCGGCCGCGCCGCGTCGATCATCCGCGCGGCAAGGTCGAGCGCGACCGCGTCGCGGTCCAGGTCGAGCGCATCCGCCGCCGCATCCGGCTTGCCATAGCGCGCGCCGGCGACGTTCGAGCGCGACCCGGTCAGCAACAGCCCGTCGAGCCGCGCGGCCAGCGCGCGCGCGTCGATCGTGTCGGCGACCGCCGGGACCAGCAGGACCGTCGCGCCGGCATAGCGCGCGAGCGGCTCGATGAAGCGTGTCGCGACCGCCTGGATCGGGCGTTGCGCGACCTCGTTACAGCACAGGACGCCGATCACCGGCCGGATCGGTCCTCCCTCGTCGCAACACCGGCCGAAGCGCCTCATGCACCGCGACCGCGTAACGTCTCGTGCAGATGGTCCGCCGCCGCATCGGCGAGGATCACCGCGGTCGGCTGTGCGACCACCCCACCCGGCGGCACGTCCTCGAGCAGCCAGACGTTGCCGCCGATCGTCGCGCCCTGCCCGATCGTCACGCGGCCGAGGATCGTCGCCCCCGCATAGATCACGACATCGTCCTCGACGATCGGATGACGTGCCAGCCGCTCGCGCGCGGACACGTCGATCACGCCGAGCGGACTGCGCGCGCCGAGCGTGACATGCTGGTACAGCTGGACGCGGTCGCCGATGATCGCGGTCTCGCCGATCACGACGCCGGTGCCATGGTCGATGAAGAAGCGTCGACCGATCGTCGCGCCGGGATGGATGTCGATCCCGGTTTGGTTGTTGGCGAGCTCGGAAATGATCCGTGCGACGATCGGGGCGCCAAGACCGTACAGCGCGTGCGCGATCCGGTGGTAGAGGATCGCGACGATGCCCGGATAGCAGATCAGGATCTCGTCGGCGCTCCGCGCGGCCGGATCCCCCAGGAACGCGGCGCGGACGTCGTCGTCGACCAGCGTGCGGATCGGCCCGAGCTCGGCGGCGAACAGCCCGACGATCATCGCCGCCTGGCTGACGTCGAACGACAGGATCGCCTCCTCCTGCCAATAGGCGAACTCGCTTTCGATCTGGCGCTGCAGGCCGGACAACGCGCGGCGAAGGCGTGCCTCGACGAACGCATCCTCGCCGTGCGCGGGGCCGGCAAACGCGCCGAGCCGGCCGGGAAACAGCGCGGCGACCAGATCGTCGACCACGTGCGCGATATCCGCCTGCGACGGGAAGCGGGCAACGGTGTGACGTCCGTTCGCCTCGCGTCGCCATGCCGTCCGCGCGGCACGAAGCTCGGCGATCGTCGGTGCGATATCGAGCGGGTGGTCGGTATACGCCATCGACATATCCTCATGGTGACTCAGGCAAGCGCGGCATGGCCGGCCCCGACCGCCGCGGTTTCCAGCGCGACGATCGGTGCCAGCGCGTCGGCATCGGCAGGCACGACACCGGCGAGGAACAGCGTGGCGCGCACGTCGGCCAGCGCAGGATCGGCGATCGCCCGGCCGAGCGCAGTGCGGAGCTTGCGGACCATGTCGTCGCTGGTCGTGGCGGCGGTCACGAACGGCAGCGTCGGCGAGTCCGGGCTGGACGCGATAATCCGCAATCGCGCCACGAGATCGGGCTCGAACCGCACGAGCGCCGCATAGGTCACCTCGTCGATCGCGGCGATGTCGGCGCGCGCCGTCCCGACCGCGATCACGCTCTCGCGGTGCGAGCCGGTCCGGACGATGGTGTCGAAGAACGGCGTCGGCAACGCCGCGCGGGCGATCGTCGCGCGCAACAGGTTCATGCCGGTGTTCGAGCGCGGGTCGTTGACCGCCGCGCGACTCCGATGGAACGCGGCGAGCGATCCGCGCGGGTCGTCGCTTCGGCAGACGATCACGCTGCGATGCGTCGGCCCGTCTCGGCCAGCCACCGCGTAGACCGGCAGCGCGAGGATGCGGAGGTCGAGGTCCGGCTCGCTGACCAGTGGATAGCCGCACGCCTGCCCGAACAGCAGCCCTTGATCCCGCCACAGCACGTGAACGTCGCGCGTCCGGTCGAGCGTGTCCGGTATCCCGTCGCCCCCGTCTTCCCGGAGCGCGCGCGCGATCGCCGCCCACAGCAGGTCGTTCGCCCGCTGCTGCGCGGGATGATCATACATGCCGAGCGACGCGACCGCGCGGATCACGAACCCGACCCCCGGTGGCGCGGATGGACCATGTCGTCATGCGCGGTGAAGGCAAAGCGGCGGACGATCTCGCCATAGCCGCGATAGACCAGCATCCCCTCGCCGATCAGTCGCGCGCGGTTGTCGCGGTGATAGGCAGGCAGGTCATACCAGGCGAGCATCGGTCGCTCATGGTGCGCCGCGTGGAGATTGTTGTTGAGGAACAGCACGCCGAATATGCCGCCGCGCTCGACGCTGGCCGCACGCCCCGGGCTGGCGAGGTCGGCGCGATGCTCCGCATAGGACCGGAGCATCGTCACCGCCATGCCGGGATAGACGACGGTCAGCGCATACGACAGGAGCCCGAAGCCGACATGGTCGAGCCACCAGAGCACCGGCACGACCGTCACGAGATGCACGACCCAGTCGCGACAGAACCGCGTCGGCTCGCTCGTTGCGCGACGGATCTCCGCGACCAGGAAGCGCGCGACCGCGATCGGTGGTCCGAAGACCATCTGGCCGAGCAGGGTCGCCTGAAGCCGTCCGAGCATCTCGGTGAAGCCGCCGCCCGCTGCCCGATACCGCGACTCCGGATCATGCTGCGGATCGGTGATGACGTGCGCCGCATGATGCGCGCGGTGGCTTCGACGATACAGCGAATAGGGCAGCCACAGCGACAGCGGAACGGCCCCGATCGCATCGTTGACGACGGCATGGCGCGTCGGGTGACCATGGATCGTCTCGTGCTGGAGCGAGCCGTGCCAGGCGAGCAAGGCGCCGCCTGCCGTCATCATCACCGGCCACGGGATCGCCGCATGCCACGCGGTGACGGCGAGCCACCCGCCGTAAATTACCGCCGCCACGATGACCGTGGGCCCGTCGATCGTCGTCAATATCGTTGGTCGCCGCATCCTCACCTCCGCTCGGAGGCGTAATATCTATCGAGTTGGTATGGATTGGCAGCCTGTTCGAGTTTGCCATGAGCAAAATTTAGTTGCCCGGTGCGACATTGGCGATCTCGATGGAAACGCGATGGGCGGAAGCGGCCAACCAGAGACGCGCGCGCTCCCGACCTGGTGCGATCCTCTGGACCACCGGCTGAGCAGGCAGCGCGGCGGGTCTCTAAACCCCGTCCAGCGAGGCTCGATTAGCGCAATTCAAGATATTGGCTGGGGCGGCAGGGTTCGAACCTGCGCATGGCGGCATCAAAAGCCGCTGCCTTACCACTTGGCGACGCCCCAACAGAGGCGGCCTTATAGCGGCGTGCCTCGACGTGAAAAGCCCTATCGCATCTTAATCGAGCCGATGCAGCCATCCGTTCGCGTCCGGCGCGAGACCGCGCTGGATCGAGACGAGCGATTCACGGATTCGCAGCGTCATCGGGCCCGGTTCGCCGCCGCCGATCGTGAAGCGGCCCTCGGGGGCGGCGACCGTGCCGATCGGCGTGACGACCGCAGCGGTGCCGCAGGCGAACGTCTCGACAAGCCGTCCGCTGGCCGCGTCGGCGCGCCACTGGTCGATCGAATAGGGCTCCTCGCGCACGGTGATACCCTGCGCACGCGCCAGCGTGAGGATCGAATCGCGCGTGATCCCCGGCAGGATCGTGCCGGTCAGCGCGGGAGTCGACAGGCTGCCGTCGTCGAACACGAAGAAGACGTTCATGCCGCCCAGTTCCTCGACCCAGCGGCGTTCGGCGGCGTCGAGGAAGACGACCTGATCGCACCCCTGGCTGATCGCCTCCTTCTGCGCGAGCAGGCTGGCAGCATAGTTGCCGCCGCACTTGGCCGCACCCGTACCGCCCTGCGCGGCGCGCGTGTAGTTCTGGCTGACCCAGATTGACACCGCCCGCGCGCCACCCTTGAAATAGGCGCCGACCGACGAGGCCAGGACCATGTAGAGATATTCCGCGCTCGGTTTCACGCCGAGGAACACCTCGCTCGCGAACATGAACGGGCGCAGGTACAGCGCGCCGCCGTCGCTGTCGGGAATCCAGTCCTGATCGACCTTCACGAGTCGCTCGACCGATTCGAGGAACAACGCCTCGGGCAATTCGGGCATCGCCAGCCGGCGCGCCGAGTCCTGGAAGCGGCGGGCATTGGCCTCGGGACGGAACAGCGCGGTCCCGCCGTCCGCGAGCCGGTACGCCTTCATCCCCTCGAAGATCTCCTGCGCATAATGCAGCACGGAGGACGCCGGATCCATCATGATCGGCGCGCGAGTCGTGATCTTCGCGTCATGCCAGCCCTCGGTATCGCTGAAGCGGATCACCGCCATGTGATCGGTGAAGACGCGCCCGAAGCCGGGATCGATCAGTCGCTGTGCCCGCTCGTTCGCCGCGACCGGATTGCCACAGCTTTCAAAAGCGAAGGTCGCGCCCGGTTCCGGCGACATCGAGGACGACGAAGTGGTCGGCGACAATGGGGAATGCATCGAATTTCTCTCTTTCCACGGCTTGCCGTCGCCTAGGACCGATGACTAGAACGGTCAACATGCCTGCCTCAGCGTCCCAAGCATCACCCCTGTTTCTCCGCGAACCCGAATTGCGGCGCGGCATGGAGCTCTTGTATTTCGGCCAGAGCCATCTGGTACGGTCGATCGATGCGGGGCTTGCCGAGCAAGGCCTGGGTCGTGCGCATCACCGCGCGCTGTATTTCATCGCGCGCAAGCCGGACATGACGGTCAGCGAGCTCCTGTCGCTGCTCGCAATCACCAAGCAGTCGCTTGGCCGGGTCCTCAACGAACTGACCGACCGCGACTTCATCGAGGTGCGCCCCGGCGAACGCGACCGCCGCCAGCGCCTGCTGCGGCTGACGCCCGTCGGCACCAAGATGGAGAGCGACCTGTTCGAGGCGGCGCGGCAGAAGATGTCAGCGGCGTATAATCATGCCGGGCATGGTGCCGTTGCCGGCTATTGGGCGGTGCTCGAGGGACTGATTCCCGAAGACGAGCGCGAGCAGGTGATCAAGCTGCGCGGCTGATCGTGGCGCGGTGGCCGGCCGCAATTTGCAAGAGCATCGTCGCTAGCTGGCGGTGCGCGCAGCCTCGGCCATTTCCGCATTACGCCGCGCGGACGCCGCGAGCGTCCGCGACAGGAGCTTCACCAGCGTATCGCCGTCGTCGAGGATGTTCAGCCCCTCGCGCGTCGACCCGCCCGGACTGGCGACGCGATCGGCAAGCATCGCGGGCGACACGTCCGAGGCACCGGCCATCCGCCCTGCCCCGTCGAGCGTGGCGATCGCCAGCCGCGCCGCCTGATCCGCAGGCAGGCCCAGCGCCTCCCCCGCCCTGGCCAGTGCATCGGCGAAACGGAACACGAACCCCGGCCCGCATCCCGCCAGCGCGGTCACCGCGTCGAACTGCGCCTCGTCGGCGATCCACTCGACCAGTCCAAGCGGCTGCATCATGGCCTCGGCCGCCTGCCGCGCCGCGTCGTCGCCGTCGGCACCGTGCAGCGCAACCACACCATGCCCTATCGCGACCGGAAGGTTCGGCATCGCCCGCACCACTGCCTGCGCCTGCGACAGCGTGCCGAGTGCGGCGAGATCCACGCCTGCGAGGATCGAGATCAACAACCGCGGCGCGTAGGCGGCAAACGCCGCGCCCCGCAGCGCGCCAAGTTGTTGCGGCTTCAGCGCGAGCATGACGATGTCAAACGCCGCGTCGGCGGCTGCCGGCAGCGCTGCGACGACGCTGACACCCTCGGGCATCGCGCGCAGGCTCGGGCTGACGACGGTGACGCCGCGCGGGTCGAGCCCGTTGGCGAGCCAGCGGTCGAGCATCGCGCGGCCCATGTTGCCGCAGCCGATCAGCAGGACACGCCCCGTCATGCGCCGCCGCCCCTGCATCCGTGCGAACCGCCGGTCACGCTTCGCCCTGCGTCTCGATCAGCGCCGCGGCGAGCGCGTCCTGCGGCGTCTTGCCGCCCCACAGGACGAACTGGAACACCGGATAGAAACGCTCGCACTCCTCGATCGCCGATTCGACGAGCAGTTCGGCGGCCGACAACGACATCGTGCCGTCCTCGCCGCCGTCGACCATCGCTGCATGCCGGAACAACAGGATGCCGCTGGTCGACCACAATTCGAAATGCCCGATCCAGAGCTGTTCGTTGGCGAGGCCGATCGTCTCGTAGACCGCCTGTCGCCGCTCGTCGGGAACCTTGATGTCGGGAAACGCGAGGAACTGCAGGACGCTGTCGTCCTCGCGCCACAACGCGCGCAACTCATAGGTCGCCCAGCTGCCCTTGACGGTCGCGACGATCTCGTCGTCGTGACGCTCATGCTCCCAGCCATGCGCGGCGTAATACGCCTCGAGCATATCGATGGGGGCGGCGTCCTCCTGGTCGTGGTCGGCGTGATCGAGCATCATATAGTCCTGGCACTCCCTATCGCACGACAAAGGGTGCCGAGGCAAAAATGCCCCGACAACCCCGATCGTCCCGAAAGTCCAGAAACCTGTGGAAAAGTCAGATATCGGCCCTTGTTTTGGCTTCGAGCGCATCGAGACGGGCCTTGAGCACGTCGTTTTCGTCGCGCGCAGCAGCGGCCATCGCCTTGACCGCATCGAATTCATCACGGCTCACGAAGTCGAGTCCGCCCAGCCACTCGCGCGCGCGCTCGCGAACGCCCGACTGTGCCTCGCGACCAACACCCGCAAACGTCCCTGCCGCCCCGTTGAGCACCTTGACGAAATCGTCGAACATCCGGTTTTCGGACTGCATTGTCTTTATCCTGCTAGTATCTTGCGGGTCGCATCTCTCACAACATCTGGGAGGTATGCGAGGGCGCCGCAAGGGTTTCGGCATCGGGGTTGAGCGCGCCTATACCGTAAGCAAGCATTCCGGCAAAGCTGATCCACACCATATACGGGACCATCAGCCACGCCGCGGCCTTTCTGATCCGCGCGAACACGACCGTTGCGGCGATCGACAACGCCAGCATCGCGACGATGATCATGACCGACAGCCCGATCTTGTGCAGGCCGAAGAAGACAGGGGTCCATGCGAGATTGAGCGCGAACTGCGCGACGAACAGCGCGATCGCCGTTCCCCGCATTGCGGCTCCGCGTGCGTTGAGGATCATCGCGAGCGCCAGCCCGATCAGAATGTAGAGCGTCGTCCAGGCGACCGGAAACGCCCAGCCCGGTGGCGTCAGCGCCGGCTTCGCGAGCGCCTGATACCACGCACTCTCGCTCCCGACCGGCACCGATCGACCCGACAGGAACCCGAGAAGCACGATCAGCGGAACGGTCACCACCGCCCAGCGCAGGAACGACATCCGCAACTGACCCTTTGACGCGATACCGCCCACAAACATCCTTTCGCCCTTGATTGGCACCGTCCTGCCGCGCGAAAGCGACGCCGTAAACCAAAAGCATTCGCCGTCGCTGCGATAACTGGTTCATTCTATGACGATGTACGGCGATCGGGCGGTTATACTTCCTCCGCCGTGCCGACTGTTCCGGTCCGCGCGGCAACGAGAAACTCGATATTGCCTTCGGGCCCGGTGATCGGGCTCTCGACCACGCCGTCGACCTGCCAGCCCTGCTGCTCGAGCCACGCGACGACCGCATCGCAGACGCGGGCATGGATCGCCGGATCGCGCACCACCCCGCCCTTGCCGACCTCGTCGCGACCCGCCTCGAACTGCGGCTTGATCAGCGCCATCAGCCGCGCGCCGGGCCGGGCGAACTGCATCGGCCGCTCGAGCACCTTGGCAAGCCCGATGAAGCTCGCATCGCAGACGATCAGGTCGACCGGCTCGGGAATGTGCGCCGCGGTCAGGATCCGCGCGCTGGTCTGCTCATGGACGACGACGCGTTCGTCCTGCCGCAATTTCCACGCGAGCTGATTGGTCCCGCTGTCGACCGCGTAGACGCGCGTCGCACCCTTGGTCAGCAAGACGTCGGTGAACCCCCCGGTCGACGATCCGACGTCGATCGCCACCGCCCCGCGGACGTCCCAGCCGAACTGCGCCAGACCATGCGCAAGCTTGACGCCGCCGCGCGAAACCCAGGGATGATCGCGACCGCGAACGTCGAGCGCGACATCCTCCGCGAGTGTCTGACCGGGCTTTTCGATCTTGCGCGTTCCCGCGAATACCAGCCCAGCCATGATCAGCGCCTGCGCGCGCGTCCGCGACTCGACCAGCCCCCTGTCGACCAGCATCTGGTCTGCGCGTATCTTCGCCATGACGCCGCTATCGCGCCCAGATCCGATCACCGCAAGCTGCCTTCCTTTTGCCGCAATATCTATTGCCTATCGGTCTGGTAGGATTATGTTTGCTGCAGGGATCGTGACCGGATGGCGTGCCCTAGAGCGTCCTGCGGTCATGATCCCGCCCCCCGCGAAAACGGGGTCCTGGAAAAGGAGACGCGCCGTGGGTTCGTTTGCACCATATGATAGCGTTCAGCCGACCATTCTGACCGTCCCCGGGCTTGGCGGCTCGGGTCCCTCGCACTGGCAGACGCTGTGGGAGGATGCCCGCCCCGACACCGTCCGCGTCGAGCTTGGCATGTGGAATACGCCCCACCGCAACTCGTGGGTGACGCGACTCGACGAGGCGATCCGGCGGGCCCAGGCCCCCGTCATCCTCGCCGCGCACAGTCTGGGATGCCTGGCGGTGGCGTGGTGGGCCGAACTCAGTCCGCAACCCTATGGCTGGCCCGTCGCGGGCGCACTCCTCGTCGCGCCCGCCGATGTCGATCGCAACGGCGCACAGGCCGAACTCAAGGGCTTCGCACCCACGCCGCACACACCGCTGCCGTTTCCGTCGATCGTCGTCGCGAGCAGCGATGATCCCTGGGTCACGCCGGCGCGTGCGCACAGCATGGCGGCGGACTGGGGCAGCCATTTCGTCGATGCCGGTCCGCAGGGCCATCTGAACGCCGCAAGCGGTGTGGGCTGGTGGCGCGAAGGCCAGGACCTCCTCAACCGCGTCATTGCCGCCAGCGGGGATGGACGCGGCCAAGCCCTCCCGCCTGCGACTGCGCGCTCGATCCTCGCGATCAGCGCGACCGATGCCGCGCAGTCGCATTATCTGGGAGGCTGAAGCGAGACCGTGAACGCACGGCCACGGCGCTGACCCGGGCGCCGTGCGCGCCCTCGCAACCGCACGTGCGACCCCAGCGTGGCCGTGCGTTCGGCACGGATCACCCCCGACCCCTGACCCGGAGATTATTGAATCGATTGGCTTATGCGCGCCCGATAACGCTTGTATGACCGTCGCTGCTAAACGGAGACAAGCGATATGGACGTCAATGCCCAGGGCGAAGATACGAAGTCGGAACGGGCGGAGATCCATTTCCTCGCCGCATTGGTCGATGAACTCATGCGAAAGATGATGGCGGCAGGGATCATGTCGCAGGCTGACCTCAACGACATCGAAAACGCCGTGGCGGCACGCACCGGCAGCAACCCCAGAGCCTGGTAAGACGGCCCACGCGCCGGACGGCATAAAAAAGCGCCGTCTATATGCGCGCTATATGCCTTTTCCGGGAATCGATCTCGAATTGCTACGACGGATGCGCCTAATCGCCCATCCCTGAAGGCATCGTCACGTGACGAGCGCCGTTCAAGGGGTGCAGAAATGAAGTTCCGTCATGCGGCCGCGGTCGTCGCGATCCTGGCTTTCCCCGTCACTGCGAAGGCGCAGTCGAGCCCGACCGACCCGGGCGCGGCCACCGGCGATACCGCGCCGCCGCCGGCGCTGACGATCAGCGGATCGTCGGCGATCGCGTCCGACTATCGGTTCCGCGGCGTGTCGCAGTCCGACCGGGAAATGGCCGTCCAAGGCGGCATCACGCTGTCGCACGAGAGCGGGCTGTACGCGGGCGTCTGGGGATCGAACCTTGCCGGCTGGGGCACGTTTGGCGGCGCCAACATGGAGCTCGACCTGATCGGCGGCTACAAGGCGAAGCTTGCCGACAACGCCACGCTCGACGTGGGGCTCACCTGGTACATGTACCCGGGCGGTGCCAATAAAACCGACTTCGCCGAGCCCTATGTGAAGCTGACCGGGACGACCGGTCCGGCGACGCTGACCGCGGGCGCGGCCTATGCCCCCAAGCAGCAGGCGATCGGCAAATGGTATGCGACCGGCGCCGATGCGGTGGCGGGCGTCTATACGAGCCCGGGCGGCAAGGACGACAATCTGTACCTGTGGGGCGACGGCGCGGTGGCGCTGGCGGGCACGCCGATCACCGCCAAGGCGCATGTCGGGCATAGCTGGGGGCAGGACGGGCTCGGCCCCAATGCGACCGCGGTGTCGCCGACGGGCGCATACTGGGATTGGTCGCTCGGTGCGGATGCGACCTACCGGAACCTGACCTTCAACGTCAGCTATATCGACACCGACATTTCGGCCGCCGAGGCGACCTATCTGCGCCCCAGTTTCAGCAAGGGACAGGACGGCACCGGCAACATCGCCGGCGGCACGATCGTCGCGTCGCTGACCGCGGCCTTTTGAGGAGAGATGGTGATGGACGATCTGATCTGGATCCTCGTCATGGTCGGGCTGGTGGCGGCGACGCTCGCTTATGCCCGGCTCTGCGACAACGCATGAGGACGCACGCATGACGCTCGATCTCTGGCTCGCGGCGCTGACTGCGCTTGGCCTTCTCGTCTACCTGGTGGCGGTCCTGATCCGCCCCGAACGCTTCTGAAGGAGGCGGACACCATGACATTCCAGGGCTGGATCCTGATCCTCGGCTTCGTCGCCATCCTGCTCGCGCTGACCAAACCGGTCGGCGTGTGGCTTTTCACGCTGTACGAAGGACGGCGGACGCCGCTCCATGTCGTGCTCGGTCCGGTCGAGCGCGGCTTCTACAAGCTCGCCGGCATCGACCCCGACGCCGAGCAGGGCTGGCGGCGGTATGCGCTGCATATGCTGCTGTTCAACGTTGCGTTGATGGCGTTTACCTACGCCGTCCTGCGGCTGCAGGGGGTGCTGCCGGGCAATCCGCAGGGGCTGGCCGGGCTGAGCCCGAACCTCGCGTTCAACACCGCGATCAGCTTCACCACCAACACGAACTGGCAGAGCTATGGCGGCGAATCGACGATGTCGAACCTCAGCCAGATGCTGGGGCTGACGATCCACAACTTCCTGTCCGCGGCGACCGGGATCGCGCTGGCGTTCGCGCTGTTCCGCGGCTTCGCGCGGCGCGAGTCCAAGGCGATCGGCAATTTCTGGGCGGATGTGACACGCGTCACGCTCTATATCCTGCTGCCGATCTCGATCGTCTACGCTTTGTTCCTGATCGCCAGCGGCGTGCCGCAGACGATGGCGGGCGTGGTCGACGTCCGGACGCTCGAAGGCGCGAAACAGTCGCTGCTGCTCGGCCCGGTCGCGAGCCAGGAAGCGATCAAGATGCTCGGCACCAACGGTGGCGGCTTCTTCAACGCGAACTCGGCGCACCCGTTCGAAAATCCGACCGCGCTGGTCAACCTGATCCAGATGCTGTCGATCTTCCTGATCGGGTTCGGGCTGACCTGGACGTTCGGCAAGGCGGTGGGCAACACCAAGCAGGGCTGGGCGATCCTGTCGGCGATGCTGATCCTGTTCCTCGCGGGCGTCACCGTCACCTATTGGCAGGAAGCCGCGGGCAACCCGGTGCTCCAGCATCTCGGCGTCGCGGGCGGCAATATGGAGGGCAAGGAGGTTCGCTTCGGGATCGCCGCATCCGCCTTGTTCTCGGTCGTCACCACCGCGGCATCCTGCGGCGCGGTCAACGCGATGCATGACAGCTTCACCGCGCTCGGCGGGCTGGTTCCTTTGTTCAACATGCAGCTCGGCGAAGTCGTCATCGGCGGCGTCGGCGCAGGCATCTACGGCTTCCTGCTGTTCGCGATCCTCGCGGTGTTCGTCGCCGGGCTGATGGTCGGGCGCACGCCCGAATATGTCGGCAAGAAGATCGAGAGCCGCGAGGTCAAGCTCGCGGTGCTGGCGATCGCGGTGCTGCCGTTGATGATCCTCGGGCTGACCGCGCTGTCGTCGGTGCTGCAACAGGGGTTGGCGGGGCCGCTCAACAAGGGGCCGCACGGCTTCTCGGAGATCCTCTACGCCTTCACCAGCGCGGTCGCCAACAACGGCTCCGCCTTTGCCGGCCTGACCGCCAACACGCCCTATTACAACGGGCTGCTGGGCGTAGCGATGTGGGTGGGCCGGTTCTTCATCATCGTGCCGATGCTCGCCATCGCGGGGAGTCTCGCGGCGAAAAAGTACACGCCCGAAAGCGCGGGTTCGTTCCCGACCACGGGCGGGCTGTGGGTGGGGCTGCTGGTCGGCATCATCCTGATCCTGGGTGGTCTCACCTTCCTGCCGGGCCTCGCGCTCGGTCCCATCGCCGATCATCTTGCGATGATCAGCGGCACATTGTCCTGATCGGGGGCCACCATGGCAAAGACCCAGACAAAAAGCCTGTTCACGGCCGACCTCGTCGTGCCTGCGATCAAGGCCTCGTTCCTCAAGCTCAATCCCAAGGAACTGATCCGCAACCCGGTGATGTTCGTCACCGGCATGGTCGCGGCGTTGATGACCGTGCTGCTCGTGGTCGGGCAGGACAATCTGTCGCTCGGCTTCAAGCTCCAGCTCGCCATCTGGCTGTGGCTGACCGTCCTCTTCGGCACCTTTGCCGAAGCGCTCGCCGAGGGGCGCGGCAAGGCGCAGGCGGCGTCGTTGCGCGCGACCAAGGCCGAACTGACCGCCAAGCGGCTGAAAGGCGACGGGCGGCAGTTCGATGCGGTGCCCGCCAGCCAGCTCAAGGTCGGTGATATCGTGCTGGTCGAGACCAACGACCTGATCCCGTCCGACGGTGACGTCGTTTCGGGGGTCGCCTCGGTCAACGAGGCGGCGATCACCGGCGAGAGCGCGCCGGTGATCCGCGAGGCGGGCGGCGATCGCTCGGCGGTGACCGCGGGCACGCGCGTCATCTCGGACGAGATCCGCGTCAAGGTGACGGTCGAGCCGGGCAAGGGTTTCCTCGACCGGATGATCGCGCTGGTCGAAGGCGCCGAGCGCCAGAAGACCCCCAACGAGATCGCGCTGACGCTGCTGCTGGTCGGGCTGACGATCATCTTCCTGATCGCGGTCGGCACGATCCCGGGCTTCGCCTCCTACGCCCACGGGTCGATCCCGGTGGCGATCCTCGCGGCGTTGCTCATCACGCTGATCCCGACGACGATCGCCGCCTTGCTTTCGGCGATCGGGATCGCTGGGATGGACCGGCTGGTGCGCTTCAACGTGCTCGCCAAGTCGGGGCGCGCCGTCGAGGCGGCGGGGGACATCGACGTGCTGCTGCTCGACAAGACCGGCACGATCACGATCGGCGACCGGCAGGCGAGCGAATTCCGCGCGGTCTCCGGCACCAGTCCACAGCGCCTCGCCGAGGCCGCCTTGCTCGCGAGCCTTGCCGATGAAACCCCCGAAGGCCGCTCGATCGTGGTGCTCGCGCGGCAAGCGTTCAGCGTCGCGACGACCGAGCTTCCGACGGGGGCCGAGATCATCCCGTTCACCGCGCAGACCCGCATCTCGGGCGTGCAGATCGGCGACACGTTGATCCAGAAGGGCGCGGTCGATTCGATCCTGCGCGCCAATGCCGGATCGGGCGAAACCGCGGCGGCGACCGAACTCCGCCGGATCACCGACGAGATCGCCCGCGCGGGCGGGACTCCGCTGGCGGTCGCGCAGGACGGGCGTCTGCTCGGCGCGATCTTCCTCAAGGATGTGGTCAAGGCCGGGATCCGCGAGCGGTTCGGCGAGCTGCGCGCCATGGGCATCCGCACGGTGATGATCACCGGCGACAACCCGCTGACCGCCGCGGCGATCGCGGCGGAAGCCGGGGTCGACGATTTCCTCGCCCAGGCGACGCCCGAGGACAAACTGGAGCTGATCCGGAAGGAGCAGACCGGCGGCCGGCTGGTCGCGATGTGCGGCGACGGGACCAACGACGCGCCCGCGCTCGCGCAGGCCGATGTCGGTGTCGCAATGAACACCGGGACACAAGCGGCGCGCGAAGCGGGCAACATGGTCGATCTCGACAGCGATCCGACCAAGCTGATCGAGGTCGTCGGCCTCGGCAAGCAGCTGCTGATGACGCGCGGGGCGCTGACGACCTTCTCGGTCGCCAATGACGTGGCGAAGTATTTCGCGATCATCCCGGCGATGTTCGTCGTCCTCTATCCGGGGCTCGGTGTGCTGAACGTGATGCGCCTTGGGTCACCGGAAAGCGCGATCCTGTCGGCGATCATCTTCAACGCGGTCATCATCCCCTGCCTCGTCCCGCTGGCGCTGCGCGGCGTCGCCTACAGGCCGATGGCAGCCGGACCGCTGCTTGCACGCAACCTCGCGGTGTACGGTCTGGGTGGCCTCGTCGCACCGTTCATCGGCATCAAGCTTATCGACCTTGTGGTCGGTGGCCTCGGTCTCGCATAAGGAAAGACAGACATGGGCAAGGATTTCACCTCCGCGCTGCGGCCGGCGATCGTCATGACGATCCTGTTCGCGGTCCTTCTCGGGCTCGTCTACCCGCTCGCCATGACCGGGATCGGCCAGGCGCTGTTCCCAAGCCAAGCGAACGGCAGCCTGGTACGCGACGCACGCGGCACCGTCATCGGGTCGACCGTGGTGGGACAGGCGTTCACGACCGACCGCTATTTCCAGACGCGGCCATCGGCGGCCGGCAAGGGCTATGACGGTCTGGCGTCGTCGGGGTCGAACCTCGGCCCGGCGAGCCAGGCGCTGGTCGATCGCGTGAAACCCGACATCGCCAAGCGCCGTGCCGAGGGCGTGACCGGTCCGCTGCCCGCGGATCTGGTCACTGCCAGCGGTTCGGGGCTCGATCCCGATCTGTCGCCCGCCGCCGCTTTGGCGCAGGCACCGCGCATCGCGCGCGTTCGCGGCGTGCCGGTCGAGCGGGTTCGCGCGCTGGTCACAGATGCGACGGATGCGTCCATTCTGGGTGAGCCGCGCGTCAACGTGCTGGCGCTCAACCGTGAGCTCGACGCTTTGCCAGCCTCCGGCGCGCCCGCGCGCTGATGCCGGGCTCGGGCGACGGCAGACCTGATCCCGACGCCCTCCTGCGCGCCGCCGCGCAGGAGGGCCGCGGGCGTCTCAAGGTCTTCCTCGGTGCCGCGCCCGGAGTCGGCAAGACCTTCGAAATGCTGTCCGAAGGCGCGGCGCGCCGACGCGACGGGGCCGATGTCGTCGTCGGCGTCGTCGAAACGCACGGTCGCGCGGAGACCGAGGCGCTCACCCGCGGGTATGAGATCATGCCGCGCCGCCCGATCCCCTATGAAGGCCGCACGCTGCACGAGATGGATCTGGACGCGATCCTTGCGCGCGCGCCGGGCCTCGTCCTCGTAGACGAACTCGCGCACACCAATGCAGCGGGCAGCCGTCATCCCAAACGCTATCAGGACGTCGAGGAGCTGCTCGCCGCGGGGATCGACGTCTATTCAACCGTCAATATCCAGCACGTCGAGAGCCTCAACGACGTGGTCGCCAGCTTCACCCGCGTCCGTGTCCGCGAAACGGTGCCCGACAGCGTGCTGGAAATGGCCGAGATCGAGGTCGTCGACATCCCGCCGGACGAGCTGATCGATCGGCTGAAGGCGGGCAAGGTCTATCTGCCGCAGGAAGCGACGCGCGCGCTGTCGCACTTCTTCTCCAAATCCAACCTGTCGGCGTTGCGCGAACTCGCGCTGCGGCGCGCGGCGCAGGCGGTCGACGCGCGGATGCTCGACGACGTTCGCGCGCTGGGGCTCGGCGGCACCTGGGCGGGCGGCGACCGGATCGTCGTCGCGATCAACGAACTCCCCGGTGCCGACACGCTGGTGCGCGCGGGCAAGCGGGTGGCGGACGGCCTGCGCGGGCCGTGGACGGCAGTGTTCATCGAAACCCCGCGCGCGGCGCATTTCACCGACGCGCAGCATCAGCGCGTCGCCGCCGCGATGACGCTCGCGACGCAGCTCGGTGCAGCCGTCGCGACCGTCCCCGCGACCGATGTCGTTTCGGGCCTCCAGAGTTTCCTGATCGACGCCCGCGCGACGCAGCTGGTCATGGGCAAGTCGCGGCGATCGCGCTGGTTCGAATGGCTGCACGGCTCGGTCGTCGACCGCGTGATCCGCGATACGCCGGGGGTGACGGTCCACGTGCTGCCGATGGTCGCCGAAGGGGGGGCACGCGAACGCGGCCGCCGCCGTCCCGCGCGCTGGGGCACGCCTGCTGGCTATGCGGTGACCACCGCGATGATCGCGGGCATCACCAGCATCGCCAGCGCGCTGCTCCACATCCTCGATCTCGGCAATGTCGCGTTGCTGTATCTGCTGCCGGTGATGGCCGCGGCGAGCCTCTATGGCCTGCGCACCGGGCTGTACGCCGGCATCGCCTCCAGCCTTGCCTACAACTATTTCTTCCTGCCGCCGGTCGGCACGCTCAGCATCAGCAACCCCGAGAATCTGGTCTCGGTCGTCGTCCTGCTCGGCATCGCGATCGCGACGAGCCAGCTGACCTCGCGCGTCCGGGCGCAGGCCGATCTCGCCGCCGCGAGCGCGCGGACCAACGCGACGCTCGCGGGTTTCCTGCGCCAGATCACCAGCGTCAACGACATCGACGTCGCCGCGCAGATGATCTGCGACGACGTCGGCGGGCTGCTCGACGTACAGGTCATCCTGCTCGTCGCCGGGACGGGCATCAACCTCGAGATCCTCGCGGCGAGCGATGCGGCCTATCACCTCGACACGATGGACACCGCCGCCGCCACCTGGGCGCTCGACACCGGGATGGCAGCCGGAAAAGGCTCGGGCACGCTCGCGGCGTCGGAATGGCTGTTCCAGCCGCTGAAAGCCGGTGGCCGCGTGCTCGGTGTGCTCGGCGTGGCAAAGGAAACGACCGCCGACCCGGTCCGCGCGGACCAGCTGCCGCTGCTCAGCAGCCTGCTCGACCAGTCGGCGCTGGTGCTCGAACGGTTACGGCTCGAAGTCGAGATGCGCGATGTCGAGACCGTGCGGACGCGCGACCGGTTGCGCGCGGCGCTGCTGTCCTCGGTCAGCCACGACCTGCGCACCCCGCTCACCGCGGTCATCGCCGCGGCGGACCAGCTCGAGCATGGCGCGACGCCCGAGCTGATCGGGACGATCAAGGCCGAGGCGGCGCGGCTCAACCGCTTCGTCGCCAATCTGCTCGACATGGCGCGCGTCGAGGCGGGGGCGCTCAAGCTCAACGTCGAGCCGACCGACCTCAGCGATGCGGTGACCGGCGCGGCGCACGATGCGCGGCGCGCGCTGGAGGGCCATGCGGTCCGGCTTGACGTCCCGCCCGACCTGCCATTGGTCTATACCGACCCGCAGCTGCTCCACCATTGCCTGCTCAACCTCCTCGACAATGCGGGGCGCTACGGCGATCCCGGCACCGAGATCGTGATCGAAGGGCGGCACCGCTTCGGCGAGCTGCGGCTGGCGGTGAAGGATCACGGCCCCGGCCTGCCACCCGGCAAGGAAACCGAAGTGTTCGAGACGTTCCGCCGCCTCGAAGGGTCCGATCGCGCGATCGGGGGAACGGGGCTCGGCCTCGCGATCGTCAAGGCGTTCGCCGAGGCGATGGACATGACGGTCGAGGCCGGGAACCGCGAGGACGGTCCGGGCGCTGCCTTCGCGCTGATCTTCCCGCGCGCGCTCATCGTCCGCGATCTCAAACCGGAAAGCCTTGCCTGAATGCCTGCGAAAATCCTCGTCGTGGACGACGAAGCCGCGATCCGCCGCCTGCTCCGCAACACACTGACCCGCGCGGGCTATGCGGTGGTCGAGGCGGAGGACGGGCGGCAGGCGCTGCACCAGGCGGCGGTCGAGCATCCGAGCGCGGTGCTGCTCGACCTCGGTCTGCCCGACCGCGACGGGTTGAGCCTGATCCCGCTGCTGCGGACGCACGGCGATGCGGTGATCCTGGTCGTGTCGGCGCGCGATGCGGTCGACGAGAAGGTCACCGCGCTCGATCTGGGGGCAGACGATTTCATCACCAAGCCGTTCGACAGCGAGGAACTGCTCGCCCGCCTGCGCGTGGCGCTGCGGCATCGCGGACTGTCCGAAACCACGCCCAAGATCGTGCGCACCGGCGACGTCAGCATCGATCTCGATCGCCGGGTCGTGTTCCGCGGTGACGAGGAACTGCACCTGACGCGCAAGGAGCATGACGTGCTCGCAGTGCTCGCGCGGCATATCGGCCGGGTCGTGACGCACCAGCGCGTGCTCGCGGCGGCGTGGGGCGGGGAGGAGGATCCGCGCGTCGAATATCTCCGCATCGTCATCCGCAACCTGCGCCAGAAACTGGAACATCCCGGACCCGTCGGCAGCGTGATCGCCAATGAGCTGGGGGTCGGCTACCGGCTGCGCGCGGACGCCTGACAAACGGGCGGGGCATCCTATCACGTCGCCCCGCCCGGCGGCGCGCTTGCGTGCTGCAACCCCGTTCGCTGCGGCGATCTCGACCACGCGCGGACAATGAAATGCGTTCGCCGCTAACGTCGAAGCGTGACAGCCAGCCTCTCAGAACGCCGCGTCGAGCCCGAGCCGGAGCGTTCGCGGGCGCAGCGGCGTCACCTGGTCGCGACCGGTGGTGAACGGCGTGCCGAGCGCGAAGCGATTGCCGCGTATGTCGGCGAGGTTGGTGATCCCCGCGGTCACGCCGAGCGCGCCGAGCCCCAGCCGGGCGGTGACGCCGCTGTCGAGATAGCTGCCCTGGCTCTGGCCGAGCACCGGGCCGACGCCGAGCCGTGACGACCCGACGTACCGGACCCAGCCGTCGATCTTGATGTCCTTCGTACCCGCGAGCTGCTGCGTGTACACCGCGCCTGCGCGCGCGGTGATGCGCGCGATATTGGGGATCTGGCTCAGTCGCGCCGCCAGCTGCGCGCGCGTGACCGCGGGATCGGCGGCGAGGGTGCCGACGAGGTCGAACAGCCGCGCGCTCGAGGGTTCGTCGATGCGACTGTCGTTGAACGACACCGCGCCCTCGATCCGCAGCGCCTTCGTCATCCGCGCGCCCGCGGTCGCCTCGATCGTCCAGAGTTCGCCGTCGCCGATGTTGGCGGTGCTCGGCAACCCCGATCCGTCGATGAAATCCGCCTGGATGTCGCGCCACGAGGTGTGCGCGAGCGTGAGCGCCGCATCGAACCGGTCCGCACCCGGCCGGCCCGAGCGCAGCCCCGTCTCGATCGTGGCGACGCGGTCGTTGCGGAACCGGCGTACGAAGTCGCCCTCGATCGCGAGCCCGCCGGGGCGGAACCCCTGCTGGTACCGCAGGAACATCTGGACCTGCGGCGTCAGCTCGAACAGCGCCGATGCCGATGGCAGCATGATCGTCTGCGCCCGCTGCGCGGTCGTCGCCAGTTGCGCCAGCGTGACGCGCTGCGCGATGTCGGCGCCCTCCCCGTCGAGGACCGAGCGGGTCACGCGCAATCCCCCGGTGGTCAGCAATCCGGGTAGCAGACGCACGCTGCCTTCGCCGTACACCGTCGTCTCGGCGATGCCGTTGACGACCCCGGTGGTCGGCAGCAGCGCGTCGGGCGCGCCGTAGAGCCGGGTCAGACGCGTGCGGTTATGGACATAGCTGAACCCCGCGAGCCAGCCCGACCCATCCGCGCGCGACGACCATAGCCGTGTCTCGTTGGCCTGCATCCGGGTGCGGTTGGCCTGCGCGAACAGCCGTACCGGCTCGCCGGGCGCGGTCGCATCATACCGCTCCATCAGGTCGTGCGCGGTGATCCCGCTGGTCGAGCGGAAGCGCACGTCGCCGAAGGAACCGGAAAGGACGAGCTGGCCCTGCCCGAAGTCTGCCGAAAAGCCTTCGGTAACCGGCGCGGACCGGCTGAGCGGGCGGCCGTCGCGATCGGCATATTGGCTGTCGGCGCCACGGATGCGCTGTCCAATACCGATCAGGTCGACGCTCCAGCCCGCCGTGATATCGAGATGCGCCGCGGCGCGCCCGCCTTCGATGCGGGTGCGATTGACGTCGGTGCGGCCGAGCAGCGGCTTGTCGATATAGCCGCCCTCGCTCGACGCGTTGGCGACGACACGGATCGCCAGCCGGTCGAGGACGACGGGCAGGTTCGCGACCAGCTGCGTGTCCGCGCCCGGTGCGCCATGCGTCGTCGCGGACCCGCCGATCGTCGCCGATCCGCTGAACCGCGAGGGATCGGGGGCATTGGGCACAAGCCGGATCAACCCGCCAAGCGATCCCGCGCCGTAGAGCGTGCCCTGTGGCCCCTCCAGCACCTCGACCGCGGCAAGGTCCGCGAGCCGCAGGTCGGGGTCCGGCGCATTGTAGCTCAACCGCAGGTCGCCGAAATACTGGCCGACCGTAGCCTGGGTCGGCCCCGTGAAGCTCGAATCGGCGATGCCGCGGATGAACAGCTTGTTGCGACCCGCGCCGAGATAGGTCGAGGCGACGCTGGTCAGCCGGTCGGCGAGCCGCTCCGTCCCGCCCGCCCCGCCGAACTCCAGATCGCGGCCCGCGACGCGCGCGAATTGGCCGGCGAAATGGTCCCGCGTCGTATCGCGCTTGCTGGCGGTGACGACGATGTCCGCGTTCGTTTCGGGAGGCCCGTCCGATCGGCGCGCGCGTAACGGGCGCAGCGGCCTTGCGGTCGTCGCGGTCGTCGGCTGCGCCACCAGCCGCCAGCTGTTCGGCCCGATCGCCTCAACCCGCGCACCGGCGCGGCGGGCGATCAGCGCGAGCGCCGCCTCCACGCGCATTCCCGCCGGCAGGCTTGGTACGCGTCGTGCCCAGAGCCGCGGATCGGGCACCACCACGCTGATACGCGTGACGCGGCCGAGCGCCATCACCTGCTGCCCGACACTGCCCGCGGGCAGCGCGACCGTCAGCGTTCCGGCAACGGCGGGGGCCGCTGCCACGAGGAGTGCCGCGAGGGCGCCTCCCGGCATCTTCACCCGCGCGGCTCCAGCGTCCAGCCCTCCGCATCCTGGCGCACCGTCACGTCGAGCAGCGTCCCCAGCAGCGCGGGGCGCGTCCTGACGGTCTCGACATCGAGCGTGCCGCGGAATGTCCGCGCCGTCAGCCCGGGCGCGGCGACCACGCGTCGCCCTGTCTCCCTCGACAGGTCCGCGGCGACCTCCGACAGCGGCGCGTCGTCATAGGCGAGCCGCCCTTCGCGCCAGCTTCCGACGTCTGCCGTCGCGACGGTGCGGCGTACCCGCGTCGCGCCGTCGGCGAAGATGGCCTGGCCCGGATCGAGGCGCAGCGCCGCACCGTCGGGATCGACGAGCACCGCGCCCTCGGCCACCGCGACATGGATGCGCGTGCCCGCCGCCTTGACGTCGAAGACGGTGCCGAGGTCGACAAGCCGCAATGCCCCCACCTGCACCGCGAACGGGCGTGCGGCATCGTGGCGGACCCTAAACAGCATCTCGCCGCGCTCGACGGTGGCAACGCGCGCATTGCGGCGATCGAGCCGGACGGTCGATGCGCCCGCCAGCACGATGCTGCTGCCGTCGCCAAGGAGCACGGTGCGCTGTTCGCCCGCCGCGGTGGCGATCGCATAGGGTTGCGGCGCCTGTGTCCACACGCCGAGCCCGATCGCACCGGCGAGCGTCGCGGCGATCGCGCCACCGATCCAGCGGCGTCGCGCGGGTCGGGCAACGACCTCGACCGGAGCCGGCGCCATCGTCGCCCCTGCCCCAACGCCTGCTGCTGCCGCCGCTACCGCAGCGTCGTCGAGCATCGCCACGGCGCGGTCGTAGCGGCCGGAGCGCGTCGTATCCGCCTCCAGCCACGCGAGGAACGCATCCCAGTCGGCATCGGGTTCCGCCATGCGGATCGCCCAGCCCAGCGCCTCGTCGTCGATATGCGCGTCGGTCATCGCATCCGTTCCTTCAGGTCCGCGAGCGCACGAGCGGCGACGCGGAGATTGCTCTCGACCGTGCTGAGACTGATCCCCAGTTCCGCCGCGATCTGCCGCTGCGGCACGCCGTCGATCCGCGCGCGGCGAAAGATCGTGGCGGTCCGTGGTTCCAGTCCGGCGAGCGTGGCGGCAACCTGCGCCGCTTCCTGCCGTGCAGCGATCACGCGTTCGGCGGTCGGATCGGCATCTCCCTGCGCTTCGCTCCAGTCCTGGTCCCGCAGCGTCGCCTGCCGGTGCGCGCGATACCGGTCGATCATCAGCATGTCCGCGGCGCGGAACAGATAGGCGACCGGATTGCCGATCGGTCCGTCCGCCCGCCCCGACACCTTGATCCACAGATCGTGGACCAGATCCTCGGCCGCATCCGCAGCACCACGCGCGGCGAGAAAGCGGATCAGCTTGTCGCGATTGGCGAGGAAGACGGCCTCGATCCCTGTGGGAGATCCGGGGGGCGGCATGACGATGACCGGTTCGAAGGGGCGGGAAGGCAGCCGTCTAGCCGAACCACCGGGAAGAGAGAAGGCGCTCCACCCGGGGGGATGGTGGAGCGCTGCCCTTGCAGGCATGCAGCGGCCGGGCATGCCTGCCTCGCCTAGAAGGCGAACTGAAGGGCCGCGCGCGCTGACAGCGCAACGTCGCCAAGCCGTTGTTCGGCGCCGACTTCCCCGCTCAGGCGCACCTCGGTCGTACCCGTGATCGCGCGCACCTTGCCGGTCCAGCCGCTGTCACGGCGCTCTGGATCGAGCGTGAAGGCGTCGCCGCTGCCGAAGCTGGCGGTCGTGCGACCAAGCGCGCCCGCGATGCGCTCGCGCCGGCCGCCCTCGACCTCGATTCGGCTCCACTGGTCGTAGCGATTGTCGCCGCCGAAATTGATTCCCGCGGCAAGACTTGCGGTGACCGCGAGCTCGTCGCTGTTCCGCTTGCGCACCGTCAGGTCATATCCCGTGCCGCCGCCCGTCTCGCGATAGGAATCCTCGTTCAGCCGGTAATAGTCGATCGCCAGCACCGGCCGCAGGCTGAACTGCCCGATCGGCTGCTCGTACGATACGGCACCCGATCCGGAATAGAGCATGCCGTTCCAGTCGGCGTCCGCGCGACGCTGGACGTTTTCGGTCTCGAGCTCGGCATCGAACTGCCGGACGCTGTCGAACGAGACGAACGCCGCCGACCCGCGCAGCTGCGCCGCGAAGCCACCCCAATGCCCGCGCCAGAAGCCTGCGAGTTCATACTGGCTATGCTTGATCTTGTTGACCGCCAGCCCCTCATTGTCGGTTCCGCTGAGATAGGCGAGCGAGACGCCGAAATTGCCCGCGCTGGTCTTGCGTTCGAGCCCGCTGCTGAGACCCCAGCCATGGACATCGTACCCGGTCGTGCCGCGTTCCGCCTTCGACGCGTCCCATCCGACCGGGCTGAGAAAGAACCCCCAGCCGCCCTCTTCGGTAAACGCGCCGGCAGGCTCGCGCAGCTGCGATGCCGCCGCGCGCGAGGCGAGCGTGACGCTTTCGAACAGACCGCCCGAATAGTTCGGCAGCATCTGATCGATCGCCGCGCGGAACGCTGCGCCGTCATAAAGGCCGCGAATTGCCACGGCGAGCTTCGCATCGCTGCCGATCGCGCTATCGACCGCATCGAACGCACCCGTTGCGGCGGTGTTGAGGCCGAGCTCGGTCTTTGCCTTGCGTACCACGTCGACGACGATCTCGTTCGGCGCGGCCGCGACGATCGCCCCGCGGTAGAGGAACGGCACCGTCGCGTCCGACAGCGTCAGGTTCTGCGCGCCGGTCAGCGTGCCCGATCGCAACACGACATATTGCCCGGCGATGTCGGCGCCCCCGGCGACGCGCAGCGCGAGCTTGCTGCCCGTACCGATCGTCGACGCGCCGGTCACGGTGATCAGGTTCGCGACTGGATTGGCCTTGTCCAGCGCGACCGACAGGACCGACTGGTCCCCCAGGTTGAGCGATCCGATCGTCGCGCCGCCGCTCACCGCAAGCGTGCCGCCGCCGGATGCGACCGTCACCGCAACGTTGCCGGCATTCACCAGTCGCCCGGCAAAGACGCCCTTGCCGCTGATCGCCAGCGTGTCCGCGCCACCGCCGGCGAAGTCGGCCGTGCCGTTGAAACGGGCCGTGTCGCCGATCGCAATCGTGTCCGCGCCATCGCCAAAGGTGGCGGTGCCGGCGAAGCTGCTCGCGCCGCTCATCTCGAGCCGGTTGCTCCCCGCGCCGAACGCGACGTCGCCGCTGACCGAACCTCCAGCGAGTTCGAGCCGGTCGCTGCCGGTGCCGAAGCGGATCGCCCCCGTGATGCTCGGCGCGGCACCGGTCGTCGGAGCCGTCTGGCGCACCACCGCGCCGCTGGTGTTTGCCGACAGGTCGATCGCCACCGACCGCGATGCGTCACCACCCGCCGCAGTGATCACGCCGCTATTCTCGACCAAGGTCACGCCGCCGGTGCGGTCGAGGATCGCGACCGCGCTGGCACCGGTCGCCGCCGCACGGACGGTGCCCGTATTGCGGATCGTCGGTACCGAGGCGCCCGTGTCGACCAGCACCGCGACCGACTGGGTCGTCGTCGAACCGCCACCGGTAACAGCGACGGTTCCGCCAAGCCGCAACTCGGGCGTCGTCGCGCCTGCGCCGAACCGGATGCCCGTCGCCGACGCGCCGGTGGCGTTCGCCTGCACCGATCCCGCCACCGCGACGCCGCCAGCGATCGTGACGGCACCACCCAGCCCGCCGATCGCGAGTCCCGTGGCTGCGATACCGCTGTAGACGCCGTTGCCCGTCACGCGACCGTTGATCGCCAGCCCTGCCGCCGGCGTGCTGCCGGCGATCGCGCCGATCGTCACCGCCCGGTCCGCCGCGCCGATCTGGAACGCCGGCGCCGCGCCATAGGACACGACATCCGCCAGCTTGTCGGTTGCACCCGACAGCGTGATCCCGCCTGCTACATTGCCCGCGACGACCAGCGCCGATCCGCCCTGCAGCAGATCGTCGGCGTCGAGCTTCGACGGGTCCGCCGGCGCCGTGGTCGAGCGATAGCCGGTCACCCCGATCTGTCCCTCGATCACCAGCGCGCCGCCGATATCGCCGTCCAGACGCGCGCCGACCGCGTCGTGGCCGGTCGCGGTGATGGTCCCGCCGAGCGTGACGTTCCCCGTCACCGCCGCGAGCCGCACGCCCACCGATCGATCGCCCAGCACGTTGGTCTTGCCGCTGTGGCTAAATGCACCGGTCAGCGGTCCGCCCAGATGGACGCCCGCGGAGTCGTTCCCCTCGACGGTGATCTCACCGCTGTTGATGATATTGCCGGTAAACGCGCCCGCCGTGCGGATCCCGGTGCGCGCGCTGCCCTGCGCGAACGGTCCGTCGAGGTCGCCGTCCTTGTCGGCATCGATCGGGGTATAGGTCTCGTCGATGATGATCTTGCCGGTGTTGGTGATCGAAGCGCTCACCCCCGCCTGCGCCGAAATGCCCGACGCGCCGTTCGAATCGGTGACCTGGATCGTCCCTGCATTGCTGACGGCGTTGTTGCTGTCGATCGTCACCGCGGTCCCGCCCGTCGGCACGACGCTGCCCGCCGCGACGATCGAGACGTTATCGGCACCACCGTTCTTGACCGTGGACGTACGCACGACGGTCGTGCGCTTCGTATCGACCACCGTCTGCGCGGAAGCGGCAGAGGCGATGGCAAGCGTGGCGGATGACGCGAGAAGCAAGCGGTGCACGGATAGGTCCCCTTTTGGATGTCTTCTGACACCCCAGACGGAGCGAAACCGCGAAAGCCTTGGATGAACGCGTCGAGCCGGATGCCGACGCCGCGGTCGGGGTCGGACCGCGCGCGACGACGCGAGCGCAAGACATGTTGAAAACCACGCTGCCCGAGCGCAAAACCGGCATGGGGCGTTCAAACCTGCCCCGACACAGAAGCCGGATTCATCAAACCGGCCGAGGAGAGGTGGATTGATCCACGACGAAGACCGGACGGTGATCCGCACTGCCGATCGTGCCCTGGCGCCTGCCGAAGCCGATGCGGCGGCTGTCGGTGCATGCGGCTCGACCGGGATGCGCCGCCGACAGTCCTTGGTGCGTCCCGGAACTCCTCGCAATTTCCATTGGGATCAGAACCTATGAAGATAGACGGCGTCGCAGCGATCGTGACCGGCGGGGCTTCGGGTCTTGGCGGCGGGACGGTCGAGCGGCTCGCGCGGCACGGCGCGAAGGTCACGATCCTCGACCTCAACGAAGAGCTGGGTACGACGTTGGCGACCGCGGTCGGCGGGCATTTCATCCGGGTCGACGTCACCGACGAGCAGGCGGTCGCCGGCGCAATCGCAGAGGCGGAGGCGGTGAACGGCAAGGCCCGCATCCTCGTGAACTGCGCCGGGATCGGGCCGCCCGCAAAGGTGATCGATCGCGACGGCCACCCGCTTCCGCTCGCCGCCTTCTCGAAGATCGTCACGATCAACCTGATCGGCACGTTCAACGTCCTCTCGCAATTCGCCGCCGCGCTGCACACCGCCGATCCGATCGGCGAGGAGCGCGGCGTCGTCATCAATACCGCCTCGGTCGCCGCCTATGACGGCCAGATCGGACAGGCGGCCTATGCCGCGTCCAAGGGCGGTGTCGTCGGCATGACCCTGCCGATCGCGCGCGAACTCGCCCGCTACGGCATCCGCGTCATGACGATCGCGCCGGGCATCTTCTGGACGCCGCTCCTCGCGATGCTGCCGCAGGACGCGCAGGACAGCCTGGGTGCGCAGGTGCCGTTCCCTTCGCGTCTCGGCCAGCCGGATGAATATGCACAGCTCGTCGAGGCGATCGTCACGAACCCGATGCTGAACGGCGAGACGATCCGGCTCGACGGCGCGATCCGCATGGCGCCGCGATGACGGTCCGTCCCGCGTCCCGTCAACCGCACTTTGTGGGAGCCTGATCATGGCCGATGCCTATATCGTCGACGCAGTCCGCACCGCCGGAGGCCGCCGCAACGGGCGCCTAGCCGGCGTACACCCCGCCGATCTCGCCGCGATCGTGCTCAACGCGCTGCTCGATCGGACCGGGATCGATCCCGCAGCGGTCGAGGACGTCATCATGGGGTGCGTCACGCAGGCGGGCGAACAGTCGTTCGCGTTCGGCCGCAACGCCGTCTTCGCCTCGAGATTGCCCGACAGCGTGCCCGCGGTCACGATCGACCGGCAATGCGGCTCGTCCCAGCAGGCGATCCAGTTCGCCGCGCAGGCGGTTATGTCGGGCACGCAGGACGTCGTCATCGCCGCCGGTGCCGAGAGCATGAGCCGCGTGCCGATGTTCACCAACCTGTCGCTGCGCCGGCAGGCGGGCATCGGCACCGGCCCGGTTAGCGAGAGCATTGCCGCACGGTTCGGCGTCGCCGAGTTCAGCCAGTTCCACGGTGCGGAGATGATCGCGCGAAAACACGGCTTCGACCGCGACACGCTCGATCGCTATGCGCTCGAGAGCCACCGCCGTGCCGCTACCGCCACCGAGACGGGCGCGTTCACGCACGAGATCGCAGCGGTCATCGTCGACGGCGAGCCGCATCTGCGCGACGAAGGCATCCGGTACGACGCCACGCTGGAGGGGATCGGCGCGGTGCGGCTTCTGCAGGAGGGCGGGGTCATCTCTGCCGCCAACGCCAGCCAGATCTGCGACGGCGCGAGCGCTGTCCTCGTCGTCAACGAACGCGCGCTGAAAGCGCATGGCCTCACCCCCATGGCCCGGATCGTCGACATGACCGTGACCGCAGGCGACCCGGTCATCATGCTCGAGGAACCGCTCTTTGCGACCGACAAGTCGCTGCGCAAGGCGGGTCTGTCGATCGACGATATCGACCTTTACGAGGTCAACGAGGCGTTCGCGCCGGTTCCGCTCGCGTGGCTCGGGCATGTCGGCGCCGATCCCGCAAGGCTGAACGTCAACGGCGGCGCGATCGCGCTTGGCCACCCGCTCGGCGCCAGCGGGACCAAGCTGATGGCGACGCTCGTCCACGCGCTGCGCGCGCGCGGAAAACGCTATGGCTTGCAGACGATGTGCGAGGGTGGTGGCATCGCCAACGTGACGATCATCGAGGCGCTCTGATGATGCAGCGCACGGGCGATCTGGCCGTGGCGCCCCGCTCCGGCCCGCTGGTCGGCCTGCGCGTCGTGGAATTCACGGGCATCGGGCCGGGGCCGCACTGCGCGATGCTGCTTGCCGACCTTGGCGCGGAGGTCGTCCGGATCGACCGCAAGGGGGGCAATGGATGGCCGAACCCCGTCGTCGACCGGGGCCGGACGACACGGATCCTCGACATTCGTACGGCCGAAGGGCGCGATGCGGCGCTTGCGCTGTGCGACGACGCGGACGTGGTGATCGAGGGCTTCCGACCGGGCGTGATGGAGCGTCGGGGGCTCGGCCCGGATATCGTGCTCGGGCGCAACCCGCGCCTCGTCTACGGGCGCATGACGGGCTGGGGACAGGACGGCCCGCGCGCGACGACCGCTGGCCACGATATCAACTATATCGCGCTGACCGGCGCCCTGGCAGCGATCGGCGCACCCGGGCAGCGGTCGGTGCCGCCGCTCAACCTCGTCGGCGATTTCGGTGGCGGATCGCTGTTCCTCGCGTTCGGCATCATGGCCGCGCTGTGGGAGCGCGAACGATCGGGACTGGGCCAGGTTATCGATGCGGCAATCGTCGATGGCGTGAGCAGCCTGATGGCGACATTTGCGGGTCTTATTCCCTCGGGGCGGATAACGCTCGACAGGTCGCGCAATCCGCTCGCCGGGACCGCCCCCTATTACCGAACCTATCTGTGCGCCGATGGCCGGGAGGTTTCGGTGGGCGCGATCGAGCCGCAATTCTGGATCGAGATGCTTCGCCTGCTGGGCATCGAAACCAACGATCCCGCAGCGATGCGGGACGAGGCACGATGGGGCGAGACCACGCTTCTTCTCGAACGCACCTTCGCCAACAGAACCCGCGACGAATGGAGCGCGGTGTTCGCCGGTTCGGACGCCTGCGTTACCCCGGTGCTGACGTTTGCCGAGGCGATGAGCGATCAACACCTTCTCGACCGGAAAACCTACCTCGGAGCGGACGGCAGCCGGACGCCCGCGCCCGCCCCCCGCTTCTCGCGCACACCCGGCGGCATCGACGACACGATGTGACACGCCGTCGGTGCATCCGCCATCCGATGGGGACACCGGGCCCGCCGTCTCCACACCCGAAAATCTGCCGCCGCGGCGGGCAAAAGCCAAAACGTCACCGAACAGTCGCCGGGCGGTAACGCGGATCGGCAATGGCGCGAACCGAAGCTGCATCACAGCAGCCCAAGGGGACCACCATGAACCGTCTTTCCAGCCTGCTCGCGGGTGTTGCCGCACTTGCCATCGCTTCGCCGGTCCTTGCGCAGACGCTGGTCGAGCCCGCATCGCCGTCCTCAGCGTCCCCCGCCCCCCTCCCCGGCCTGGTCACCACGACCACCGATGACGCGTCGACCGGTGAGATCGTGGTCCTCGGCTTCGGTGAGAGCCGGCAGATCCAGAGCATCAACGCGAGCGACCTTGCCCGCCTGACGCCGGGCACGAGCCCGCTCAAGGCGATCGAAAAGCTGCCGGGCGTAAATTTCCAGGCCGCCGATCCGTTCGGCGCGTATGAATGGGCGGTGAGGATCTCGCTGCGCGGGTTCAACCAGAACCAGCTTGGCTTCACGCTTGACGGCGTGCCGCTCGGCGACATGAGCTATGGCAACGTCAACGGGTTGCACATCAGCCGCGCGATCATCTCCGAGAACGTCGCGCGCACCGACGTCGCGCAGGGTGCGGGCGCGCTCGGCACCGCGTCGACGAGCAATCTGGGCGGTACGATCGAGTTCTTCAGCGACCGGCCCCGCGACACCGCCAACGTCACGGGCGGCGGCACCTATGGATCGGACAACACCTATCGCGCCTTCGCCCGCATCGACAGCGGCGACCTCGGCGGCGGCCTCAAGGGCTATCTCAGCTACGGCTATCTGACGACCGACAAGTGGAAGGGCGATGGCGTCCAGCGCCAGCACCAGGCGAACGGCAAGATCGTCAAGGACCTGGGGACACTCGGCAGCCTGTCGGCATTCCTGAACTTCTCCGATCGCCGCGAACAGGATTACCAGGATCTCAGCCTGGACATCATCCGCCGGCGCGGGCTGCGCAACGACAACATCGCCGACAATTACCCGCTGGCGCTCCAGATCGCCAAGGTCGCGCAGAACCAGGCCGCGGTCGCGGCGGGCGCCGCGCAGCCCTGGGCGGGCGTCGGGACGGCATTTCCCGCAGGCTTCGGCACCGTCGACGATGCCTATTACGACGCCGGCGGGCTGCGTCGCGACTATCTTGGCGGCGTCACGTTCGACGCGCACCTGACGCCCGGACTGTCGCTCACCACGACCGGCTATTATCATGACAACACGGGCCAGGGCTCATGGATCACGCCCTATTCGCCGACGCCCGCAGGCGCCGCCAATGCCGACGGCAGTCCGATCACGGCGCGCAGCCCGCTGGGTTTCCGCACGACCGAATATGCGATCAAGCGCGGCGGCGCGCTCAGCAACCTTGCCTATGAGACGGGCGCGAACACGCTCGAACTCGGCGGCTGGTACGAGACCAACATCTTCACCCAGTCGCGCCGATTCTACGGCATGACCGACAGCGCGGCCCCCAATCGCGACGTGCTCGACTACCAGAAGAACCCCTATCTGACGCAGTGGGACGGCAAATACACGACTGACACGATCCAGTATCATGTCGGCGATACCCTGCGCCTCGCCGACGGCCGCGTCGTACTGAACGCCGGGTGGAAGGGGTTCCACGTCATCAACCGCGCGATCATGCTGCCGGCGACGACATCGCCGCTGGCGGTCGGCCGGATCGACGCGAAGGACTGGTTCCAGCCCCAGGCCGGCATCCTGTTCAATCTTGCGCCAGGCGCCGAGCTGTTCGCGGACTATAAGGAAAACGTCCGCGCCTATGTCTCGTCGGCGACGACGGGGCCGTTCTCGACCACGCAGGCTGGGTTCAACGCCATCCGCGACCAGCTCAAGCCCGAGCGTTCGAAGACCGCGGAGGGAGGCCTTCGCTTCCGCCAGGGTCCGATCCAGGCGTCCGCGGTCGGCTATTATATCGACTTTTCCAACCGCCTGCTCGGCTTCGCCAACGGCGCGGGCATCATCGGCAACCCGGCGACGCTGAACAATGTCGGCAGCGTGCGCACCTATGGCGCGGAGGTCGCGGTGAACTACCGCGTGGTGACGCCGCTCTCGCTGTTCGCCAGCTATTCCTACAACAAGTCGAAATATGCCGACGACGTGCTCGCCGCGAACGGCGCGGTGCTCGTCGCGACCGATGGCAGGATGGCCGTCGACAGCCCCGAACACATGCTCAAGGGAGAGATCGTGCTCGAACACGCCGGGTTCACCGCGCGCGCCGGCGCCGACTACATGAGCAAGCGATACTTTACCTATCTCAACGACCAGTCGGTGCCCGGTCGTGTCCTCGTCGATGCCAGCATCGGCTATCGGTTCGAGGGCGAGGGCCCGCTCCACGGCATCGCGATTGAGGGAAGCGTCACCAACCTGACCGACAAGACCTATGTCTCGACGATCGGCTCGAACGGTTTCACGGCCAGCGGCGACAACCAGACGTTGCTCGCGGGCGCCCCGCGTCAGGTCTTCGTCTCGGTGAAGAAGGGGTTCTGAGCTCCGTGTCGCCGCGCCGGGCTTGCCCCCGGCGCGGCGGCGTAGGACGCTCGATACGTGCCAGCAGCAGGACATCCATGCCCAACGATCGCCGCGCCTTTCTGAAAACGCTCGCTGCGATGACCGCGGCGGGCACCTTGCCCGCCTCGATCGCCAAGGCGCTGGCGCTGCCCGCGACCCGCCGCACCGGGTCGATCGCCGACGTCGAGCATGTCGTGATCCTGATGCAGGAGAACCGCTCGTTCGACCATTATTTCGGCACGTTGCGCGGCGTCCGCGGCTTCGGCGATCCACGCCCCGTCATGCTGCCGTCGGGCAAGAGTGTCTTCCACCAGCCGACCCCCGACGGCGACGCGACCGTGCTACCCTTCGCGATGGACAGCGTCACGACCAGCGGTCCGCTGATCAAGAGCCTCGATCACAGCTGGAAGGACGATGCCGCCGAATGGGCCCGCTATGACAGCTGGATCAAGCACAAGTCCCCGCTGACGATGGGCTATTTCGCGCGGTCGGATATCCCGTTCTATCACGCGCTGGCCGACGCCTTTACGATCGGCGACGGATATTACGCGTCGATCCACGGGCCGACCAACCCGAACCGCATGTTCCTGTTCTCCGGCACGAGCGGGCTGAGCGTCGGCGACGCGGGCAGGCAGGCGGTCGAAAATGCGGACGACGGCAACTGGACGGGGGACGCGGCCAGCGACAAGCCCGGGTTCGCCGCTGCGGCGTGGACGACCTATGCCGAGCGCCTGCAAAGCGCGGGCGTCAGCTGGAAGCTCTATCAGGAGCACGATAATTTCGGCGACAACTCGCTCGCCTATTTCAAGGCGTTCCGGGGATTGCCGCAGGACGACGTGCTGCATCGTCGCGGTCGTGCGATCGTGCCGGGCTCCACCGCGGCAAATTCCAAGGATGGCGACATGCGCCATCTCGTCGCCGCGTTCGCCGCCGACGTCGCAGCGGGCACGCTTCCCCAAGTGTCGTGGATCGTCGCCTCCGCCAAATATTCCGAACATCCCGAGGCACCGCCCGCGTTCGGCGAGTCGCTGACGTCACGGCTGCTCGACGCACTGACCGCCAATCCCGCGGTCTGGGGCAAGACCGCGTTCATCCTCAATTACGACGAGAATGACGGGTTCTTCGATCACATGCCCGCGCCACTGCCGGCAATCTCGCCGACGATGGGGCACAGCAGCATCGACACGCGCGGCGAGAGCTACCAGGGCCAGGCGGTCGGGCTGGGCGTGCGCGTCCCGTTGCTGATCGTGTCGCCCTGGACGCGGGGCGGCTGGGTCAATTCGCAGGTCTTCGACCACACCTCCGTCCTCCGCTTTCTCGAGCGCCGCTTTGGCGTTGCCGAACCCAATATCTCGCCCTGGCGTCGCGCCGTGACGGGCGACCTGACGTCGATGTTCGACTTTGCGGATCCCGATGCGTCGGCGATGCATGGGTTTCCCGACACATCGGATGCCGCGGTCCGCGTTGCCGCCTCGGCGAAACGTCCCGCGCCGACCGTGCCCACACGCCAGGCTCTGCCCCGCCAGGAGCCGGGCCAGCGTCCTGCACGCCCCCTCCCCTACGCGCTGGAGGTCCACGGCGTCGACGACGGCACGCCCGGCTGGACTCTAGCGTTCGTCAACGCGGGCAGCGCCGCCGCCGTGTTCAGCGTTTACAGTAGCGACGGCAGGGCCGGCCCGTGGTTCTATACCATCGACGCGGGCAAGACCGTCACCGGGCGCTTTGCGACCATGTCGGCACTCGCGGTGCATGGCCCCAACGGCTTCCTGCGCGAATTTCGCGACCCGACCGGACCCGAGCTGCGCCTCGAACGGCGCGGCACGGGCGACGCGATCGCGCTGACGATGGTCAATCATGGTACCGGCAGATGCGAACTGACGGTGCGGGCAAACGCCTATACGCCCATGCCCGCAACGATATGCACGCTCGAGCCCGGCGCGCGGCAAACCGTCATCTACCCGATCGCGGGTAACGACCACTGGTATGATCTCGTCGTGGAGCAAGCCGGTTCGCGCTGGCAGCGGCGAATGGCCGGTCATATCGAGACGGGGCGAGCGAGCCGGTCCGATCCCGGAATACTGCACAGCTGATCGCACCAGCTCTGAGCCTTGCCCGGGACCCTAAACCAGGACCCGGCCACCGGATCCTCACCATGATGACACCTGCGCGCCAGCGAACTTTTTCGCCGAGACCGCGACGGAAGCCGTGCCGGGTCGCGTTCAAAAGGGAGTTCGCAGCCGCAACCGGCGGTGCGACGGATCCTTGAGGAGGAGCATGATGAGGACGATCCTGCTTGCCGTACTCGCGGCCGGGGCGGCTTTGACGGTGCCGGTACCCGCCGACGCGCGCCAGGGGTGCGGCGTTGGTGCGCATCGTGGCCCCGGTGGCTATTGCCGGCCCAATCGCGGTCGCGTCGTCGTCGCGCCACGCGTGGTGGTCGGACGCTATTACCACGGCCGCGGCTATTGGGATGGCCGCCGCTATTGGGGCCAACGCTATCGCTGGCACGGCGGCTGGCGCTACCGCTAGGAGGAGGTCGAGCAGGGACGCCGCCAACGCCGTCCCTGCCGGCTCAGATGAACGAATTCGCTCCAGACCGTATGCCCGATAGGAACAACCATGAAGACCGTCGTTGGGATAACGGTGCGCGGCGCAGGTCTGGCGCTTGCACTCACCACTATCGAAGCCTGCGCACAGCCCATCGAGCAGGCCGCCACGGCGACGCGCGCAGCACAGACCGCGCCGGCGGGTCTCACGCGACAGGCCTTCCTGAAACGCCAAGCGGAACGGCTGCTGGCACGCGATACCGATGGCGACGGGATGGTGAGCCAGGCCGAGTTCCTCGCTGCCGGTGGCAAGCAGGGGACCGCCAGACGCTTTGCGACACTGGACAAAAATGCCGACGGCCTGCTCGACACCGCCGAAATCGATGCCATGCTGACGCGTCGGTTCACGCGGATGGACGGTAACGGTGACACTGTACTGAGCGCTGAAGAGCGCGCCGCGGTACGCGCGAGGAAGGGCAAACCCGCACGCGACGCGACCGCGTCGTGATGCGGGATCGACCGGCATGGACGTAGGACGGTACGCGGTTGAGCGATCTGGATCCCGATACGACGCTCGTCGAGCGCGTCGGCCGCGGCGAACCGGCAGCGGCGCGGATGCTGGTTGCCGCAAAACTGCCGCGCATCCTCGGGCTGGCCACCCGCATGCTGCGCAACACGACCGAGGCCGAGGACGTCGCGCAGGAGGCGTTTGTACGCGTCTGGAAACACGCGCGGGCGTGGCAGCCGGGCCGGGCGCGCTTCGATACCTGGCTTCATGTCGTCGTGCTCAACCTGTGCCGCGACCGGCTGCGGCGGCGCCGCGAGGTCACCACCGACGCGCTGCCGGAGACGATCGATCCAGCCCCCGATGCCGAAGCGTCGTTGCTGGCTGCCGAGCGTGGCCGGGACGTTGCCGCGGCAATCGCCGCGCTGCCCGAGCGTCAGCGCGAGGCAATCCTGCTGGTGCACTATCAGGATCTGTCCGGCGCGCAGGCCGCGCTGGCGCTCGACATCAGCGTCGAAGCGCTCGAATCGCTGCTGGCGCGTGGCCGGCGGACGCTGCGCGCGCGGCTCGCCGCGCCACGAGAGGATGAGGCATGCGTGAACCAATGACCCTCGATCGGTTCCGCGCACTCGCGGATGCCTATGGCGGTGTCGTCGCGCGCTGGCCCGAGGATCAGCGGGACGCCGCGATGCGGATCGCGGCGCACCCCGAGGCGGTGACGATCCTGCAGGAGGCGTCGGCGGTGGATACGATGCTCGACGCGTGGAGCGTTCCCGCGCCGGCATCGTCGCTGTCCGACCGGATCGCCGGCCACCGGGCCGTGCCGCACCCGAGCCCCGCCGGACGCGTTCGCTGGTGGTGGTCCGGGATTGGCATCGCAGCGGCGCTCGCGGGTGCGGCGTCGGGCACCGCGGCGGTCGCGACGGTGTCTTCTGGCGATGCGCCGCAGGAAAACGTCACGTCGTTCGGTGCCGTCGATCCACAGGAAGGATGACCATGACCACGCTTCGTATCGCGATCCTCGTCTCGGTCGTGCTCAACCTGTTCCTGGCGGCGGCGCTGGTCGCGGGCTTCGTCTCGCTGCGGACGGCGGGCGGGATGATCAACGCCGGGTCGCTCAGGATCGCAGGCGCCGAATTGCCCGAATCCGAGCGCCGGCCATTCCGGATGGCGTTGCGCGAGGCGCGTCGCGCGATGCGGCCGACGATCGTGCAGGCGCGCACCGCGAAGGCCGAGGCCGCGCTGTTGCTGCGCCAGCCGGTGCTCGATCAGGCGGCAGTCGTCGCCGCGCTCGACCGCGCACGGGCCGGCGACATGGCGGTGCGGGCGGCGGTGGAGCGTCGCGCGGTCGCCTTCGCCGCGACGCTGACGCGCGCGGATCGCGCAAAGCTCGCCGACGCGATGCAACGCCGCGCCGGGCGCGTGACCCCGCCCCGCAACTGACGTCGCGCGATTCACGCAGCGCCGGAAAGCGCCGCCGCGCGCGTTGAAGTCACTGGTACATCATCGAGGTACGAGCATTGCCTGTCCAAACCGCCTTCCGATCGCCCGCCGCGATCGCGCTGAACCGCTTCGGTCTGGGCGCGCGCGCGCGCGACCTTCCGCCCGCCGATCCGAGCCGCTGGCTGATCGATCAGTTCGAGCGGTTCGAGGTTCGCCCCGCGGGGTTTGCCGCGCTCGACGATGCCGGGAAAGCGGTTCAGCGCTATCAGGCCGAGCAGCAGGCGATCCGCCGCGCCGCCCGGCAGGATACAGGCGTCGATCGGAAGCCCGATCTCAAGGCGGGGCGTCAGGATTTTCGCCAGGACATGCAGGCGCTCTATCGCGCGGGCGTCCAGGCCCGGACCGACAGCGCGCTCGCGACCGACGCGCCGTTCGTCGAGCGCATGGTGCATTTCTGGTCGAACCATTTCTGCATCTCGGCCGACAATCCGCAGACGACCGCCTATGCCGCCGCATTCGAGCGTGACGCGATACGGCCGCACGTGCTCGGCCGCTTCGCCGATATGGCGCTGGCCGCCGAACGGCATCCGGCAATGCTCATCTACCTGAACCAGATCCAGTCCATCGGTCCCGAAAGCGCGGCCGCCGCACGCAACCCCGACCGCAAGCGCGGCCTGAACGAGAATCTGGCGCGCGAGATCATGGAGCTTCATACGCTTGGCGTCCGGTCGGGCTATACGCAGGGCGACGTCACCGAATTCGCGCGCGCGTTGACGGGCTGGACCGTCGACGGGCTGGGCGCGGGACGCGATGCGGACGGCGACGCGAACCAGTTCGCGTTCAAACCCGCACGGCATGAGCCGGGCACGCGCACGATCCTCGGCAAAGCCTATCCGCAGGAAGGCGAGGCGCAGGCGCGCGCGGCGCTGACGGACTTCGCGCGGACCCCCGCGACCGCGACGCACGTCGCGACCAAGCTCGCCCGCCATTTCGCCGGCGACGCACCACCACCCGCGATGATCGCGCGGCTCGCGGCAAGTTTCACGCGCAGCAAGGGCGATTTGCCGACGCTCTACCGCACGCTGATCGCGTCGCCCGAGGCGTGGGTCGCGCGCCCCACCAAGTTCAAGACGCCGTGGGAATGGACGATCTCGTCGTTGCGCGGGCTCGGTCGCCGGCAGGCTGGGCAGATGCAGATGGCCGCGCTGCAGATCCAGCTCGGCCAGCGTGTCTGGAAACCCGGCACGCCCGCCGGGTGGGACGACGTCGCCGCAAGCTGGGCCGGATCGGACGCGCTGCTGCGCCGCGTCGAGATCGCGCAGCGTCTGGCGGCGCCGTTCGGCGATACGATCGATGCGCGCACGCTGGCGCCCAGGATCATGCCCGCATCGCTGGGCGCCGCGACCGCAGAACAGATTGCACGTGCCGAAAGCCCGACCAGCGCGCTGGCGCTGATGCTGGTCTCACCCGATTTTCTGAGGAGATGATCCGATGATCGCCCGTCGCAGTTTCCTGTCCACCGCCGCGATCGGCGCGGGCGCGCTGTTCGTCGCCCCCGGGCTCGCGCTCGCCACCGTGCCGACCGACCGCCGGTTCGTCTTCATCATCCAGCGCGGCGCGGCGGACGGCCTCGACATCCTCCGCCCGACGGGCGATCCAGCCTTCGCAGGCCTTCGCGGGGACCTGATCGGAGATGACGCGGGAACCAGGCTGGATAGCATGTTCTCGCTACATCCAGCGCTCGCCGAGGTCGGCCGGATGTATGGGCAGGGCCAGGCGCTGTTCGTCCACGCGGTTGCCTCGCCTTACCGCGACCGGTCGCATTTCGATGGCCAGAACGTGCTCGAAACGGGTGGCGCTCAGCCCTATGTCGTGCGTGACGGCTGGCTCAACCGGCTGGTCACGATGCTCCCGCGCTCGAGCGACGAGGCGATCGCAATCGCGCCCACGGTGCCGACCGCGCTGCGCGGTTCCGTCCAGGTCGCGTCGTTCGCGCCGTCCGCGCTGCCGCATGCGACGGACGACCTCATGACGCGCGTGACCGCGCTCTACGCTGCGGATCCGCAACTCCACACCGCCTGGGCCGCCGCGCTCGAGACGAAGGGCTTAGCGACCGGCGCGAACAGCGGACAGGACCCCGCGAGCCTTGGCCGCCTTACCGCCAGTTTCCTGACCAAGCCGAACGGCCCCCGGATCGCGATGCTCGAAACGCTCGGATGGGACACGCACACCGCGCAGAGAGGCCGTCTGGCAAACCAGCTCAGGAACCTCGACGCGATGCTCGCCGCGCTGCGCGACGGGTTAGGCCCGGTCTGGGCGAATACGACGGTGCTCGTAGCGACCGAGTTCGGCCGCACCGTGGCGGTCAACGGGACCGGCGGCACGGACCATGGCACGGGATCGGTGGCGATGCTCGTCGGCGGTGCGGTCAAGGGCGGCCGCGTGATTGCGGACTGGCCCGGGTTGGCGCCCGCGAACCTCTACGAAGCGCGCGACCTGCGCCCGACGGGTGCGCTCGACTCGCTGATCGCCGGTGCCGCCGCGGAAAGCCTTGCGCTCGATCCCGAGCGGGTCGGGCGTGGCCTGTTCGCGCAGGCGACACGCGACCGCCCGATGGCGGGTCTGCTCCGCATCTGAGCCATGACAGCCAGCATGCCGGTGGCGCGGACACTCGCTACGCGAAGACACGCTGGTTCAGGCCCTGCTTAACGGCAATTCGGCGCTTGCGGCGCGACGGTTTCGCGCAGAAAACGTCACGCAGCATGGCATCCACCGAAAGGATCTGATCGATGCGTAAGCTGACCGGCGCGGCGTTCGTATCGCTTGACGGCGTGATGCAGGCACCCGGAGGACCGACCGAAGACCCGACAGGCGGTTTCAACCAGGGCGGCTGGGTGTTCGGCGTCGGCGACGACGTGATCGACCCGGTGCTGGGCGGACTGTTCGAACCGCCGTACGCGCTGCTCCTCGGCCGGCGGACCTATGACATCTTTGCGGCCTATTGGCCGTTCGTCGAGGGCGAGATGGCCGATATGGGGGACGCGTTCACCGCGGCCGACAAGCATGTCCTGACGGACAGCGATCAGCCGCTCGAGTGGGCGAACAGCCATCGTCTCGACGGCATCGCCGCGATCGGCGCGCTGAAGCAAAGCGACGGCCCCGATCTGCTGATCCAGGGATCATCGACGCTGTACCCGCCGCTGCTGGCGGCCGGGCTGATCGACGAACTGGTGCTGATGACCTTCCCCGTCCTGCTCGGCACCGGCAAGCGGCTGTTTGGCGACGGCACGCCACCGGGGACGCTGCGGCTTATCGACCAGCAGATCGGCACGAAGGGCGTGATCGTCACGCGCTGGGCACCGGCCGGGCCGGTCGCGATCGGCCCCCACCCGCATCCGAGTACCAGCGCGGCGGAAGCCGAACGCCAGCGCCGAATGATTGAGGGACGCTGGTAGTCCCGTCGCAGCCCCGCGCCTCTCGGCACGGGCTTCCGCGTTTGCGATCGCCGCGGGCAAACGGACGGTAAATTGATTCAGATCACCCTGACCGGTTCGAGCCAAGGAACGGACCGGCGTCTGCATCGTCCGGCAGGGGATAGAATCGCGAGGTTACATGCCCGGACCAACTTTGGTGTTCCTACACGCGCTTGGCGCCAGCGCCCGGGAATGGCGGCAGGTCGTCGACGCGTTGCCCGACAATGACTGCGTCGCCCTGGACCTGCCGGGATTCGGCGACGCGGTGGATGCGGGTTACGCCGACGTAGAGACACTGACGGACTGGCTCGCAGACGAGATCCGCTCGCGCGATCTCGCCGCATGCGTGCTCGTCGGACATAGCATGGGCGGCAAAATCGTCACGCTCGTGGCAGCGCGCGCCGCGGCGGGGGAGATCGGCTTGTCGGGCGTCCTCGGCGTGGTGCTGGTTGCGGCATCACCCCCTGCCCCCGAACCGATGGATGAGGATCGCCGCGCGGAGATGATCGGATGGTTCGCCGACAGGCAGATTGCGGGCGAAGACGCAGCGACCTTCGTCGATGCCAACACGGCGACGCCGCTCACGGGATCGTTTCGCGAACAGGCGATCGACGACGTGCTGCACTCGAGCCGTGACGCCTGGGTCGGCTGGCTCGAACGCGGCAGCCGCGAGGACTGGAGTGCCGATGCGGGGCGGATATCGATCCCCGCGCTGATCCTCGCGGGCGCCGAAGACGGCGATCTCGGTGAGGACGCGCAGCGCCGGCTCAACCTGCCGCATTTTGCCACCGCCGTGGTGAAGACGGTCGAGGGGGCGGCGCACCTCATCCCCTACGAACAGCCGCAGCGTCTCGCCGCGCTGATCCGCGATCACGCGACCGCGGTCGCGCACGCGATGTTGCCGCAGGATTTTGCCCGGCTGCTCGGGTCCGATCGCGTTAGCCACCGGACGCGCGGCGTCATGCTCGACCGGATGCGTCCCCCGCCGCCGCGCGCTGCGATCTGGACGGACGAGCACAGCACGACCGTCGCGTCGCTCGTCGCGCAGATCCTGCCTGATTGCGGCACCGACCGCGACCTGGCGGATCGGATCCTTGCCGGCATCGCCGAGGGCACCGGCGACGGCTGGCGCTTCGCCGCCTTGCCCCGCGATGCCGAGGCATGGGAACGCGGGCTCGCGACGCTGAACGCAGCCACGGGCGGCTTTTCCACGTTGGCGCCTCAGGCCCAGAGCGAATGGCTGGACCGGATCGCCAGCGGCGCTGTCGGTATCGAGGATGACGAAGCGCATCTTTCCCCCGCACAGATGACGCTCTGGTTCGAAGACGTCCGTGCGGAGACGGTCCGCGTCTGGATGTCTTTGCCCGCGACGATGGCGGCGATCGGCTATGACGGCTTCGCGGTCGGCGGCGATGGTCGGCGCAAGCAGGGCTATGCCCGCACCAGTGCCGGTGATCGGGAAGCATGGCAGCCCTCGGCGGAGCGTCGGTCTTGAGGGCGCCGCGCCATGCCGCGACGGATGTCGTCGATGCGGTCGTGATCGGCACGGGCGCCGGAGGCGCGCCGCTCGCCGCGCGTCTCGCACAAGCGGGGCTGTCGGTCGTGGCGCTGGAGGCCGGCCGTGCGGTCCAGCCCGACGAGCATGTCGCCGACGAGGTCGCGGCCGACATCTACTGGATGGAGGAACGACTGAGCGGCGGATCGACGCCCACCGCGTTCGGATCGAACAATTCGGGCATGGGCGTCGGTGGCTCGACGTTGCACTGGGGGGCGTTCTGCCCGCGTCCCGACGCGCGCGACCTGCGGCTGAAGACGCTGACCGGCGAGGGCGCCGACTGGCCGATCGCGCATGCCGAACTCGTCCGCTACATCGAGGAGGTGGAGCAGGACACCGGCGTATCGGGGCCGGCCGACTATCCCTGGGATGCCGCACGCCGCTATGCCTATCCCCCCGTCGCGCGCAACGCGTCGGCCGATGCGATGGCGCGCGGCTGCGCGGCGGTCGGGATCACCGCGACCGATGCCCCCGCCGCGCTGGTCTCGCGCGATCGGGATCAGCCGCACTGGGGCCAGCGGCAAGCTTGCGTCAACTGCGGGGCCTGCCACCAGGGCTGCCGCAACGCCGCCAAGACGAGCATGGACACGACCTATCTGCCGGTCGCGGTGGCGCATGGGGCCGAGATCCGGGCCGGCGCGCGCGTGGTGTCGTTCGCATTCGACGGCAGCGGCCGGATCAGCGCGGTCGTGTATCGCCAGGATGGCCAGGAGCATCGCCAGCGCTGCTCCGCCGTCTTCCTGTGTGCCGGCGGCGTGGAGACACCGCGCCTGTTGCTGAACCTCGGCATCGCCAATTCGAGTGGTCAGGTCGGGCGCAACTTCATGGCGCATGTCGCGACGCAGGTCTGGGGCCGGTTCGACGCGGAGATGCGGATGAACCGCGGCTATCCCTCCTCGCTGATCAGCGAGGACATGATGCGACCCGGCGATGCCGGCTGCGCGGGGGGCTATCTGATCCAGAGCCTCGGCGTGCTGCCCGTCAATCTCGCCACCGGGCTGGCACGCGGCGCGGGTCTCTGGGGCGAACGGCTGCAGACGATCCTCCGCGGCTACAACCGGATGGCCGGGATCGGTATCAACGGCGAGTGCCTGCCGCATGCCGACAACCGGCTGACGCTCGCCGACGAGGTCGACGGCTTCGGTCATCGCAAGGCGCGGATCGACTTCAGCTATCATGCCAACGAGCAGGCGATCGATCGCCACGCGCGGCGCACGCTCACCGACATCTGGGCCGCGGCAGGTGCGCAGGATATCTTCGCGGTCGATCGCTCGGCGCATACCATCGGCACCTGCCGCATGGGGCATGACGGCGACGCGGCAGTGGTCGATCCCGACGGCCGCAGCTTCGACGTTCCCAATCTGCTGATATGCGACAACTCCGTCTTCCCGAGCGCGCTGGCGGCCAACCCCGCGCTGACGATCATGGCGTTGTCGCTGCGCACCGCCGACCGTTTTCTCGCATCGCGTTTCTGAGGAGATCATCATGGATTTGGGTATCAAGGGTCGTATCGCGCTGATCAGCGGCGCGGATTCGGGGATGGGCAAGGAGACGGCACGACTGCTGCTCGAGGCGGGCGTGCGCGTCGCGATCACCGATCAGCCGGGCGGTACGCTCGACGATGCACTGGCCGAACTGTCGCCGCTCGGCGAGGTCGTCGCGGTGACGGGCGACGTGACCAGCATCGACGATGTCCGCGCGATCTGGGCGGAGGTTCGCGAGCGGCTGGGCAACCCCGATATCTACGTCAACGCAGCGGGCGTGACGGGGGCCACGGGCGATTTCCTCGATGTCGACGATGCCGGCTGGCAGCAGACGCTCGACATCAATCTGATGGGCGCGGTGCGCATGTGCCGCGAGGCGATCCCGGCGATGCGCGACAGCGGCTGGGGCCGGATCGTGCTGTTCGCCTCCGAGGATGCGGTTCAGCCCTATGTCGACGAACTGGCCTATTGCGCGTCCAAGGCCGGGATACTCAGCCTCGCGAAAGGGCTGTCCAAGGCCTATGGCGGCGACAATGTCCTCGTGAACACCGTCTCGCCTGCGTTCATCGCAACGCCGATGACCGACAAGATGATGCGCAAGCGCGCCGACGAGCGAGGCGAAAGCTTCGATGCGGCGATCGACAGCTTCCTCGAGGAAGAACGTCCCGGCATGGTGCTCAAGCGCCGCGGCCGGGCTGAAGAGGTAGCCGCCGCCGTTGCGTTCCTGTGTTCAGAGCGCGCCAGCTTCATCAACGGCGCGGGCATACGGGTCGATTCCGGGTCGGTGTTCACGATCGCCGGATGACCCGAACGCCGTGAAATTGACGCATCGGCAGACCGGTGCGGCGATCCGCCGAACGCGGCGCGCACCGGTGACGGGGCGGTAGGGCGGAATGTCCGGGTGACACGCCGCTCCCGCCCCGGTATTTGCCCGGCGTGCAGGCCATTCGCCACCTTCTCGCGCAACGCCATCTGGCCGTGCTGCTGTGCGTGGCGACGCTGTTGCTCAAGGTGCTGGTACCCACCGGCTACATGGTCGCGAGCGATCACGGCCGGATCGCCATCACGCTCTGTCCGGGCGCGGGACCGGTCACGATGAGCGATATGCCCGGAATGCACGGGGATATGCCCGATCACGGCAAGTCGGGCGATCACGGCAAGGCCGAAATGCCGTGCGCCTTCTCCGGCCTCTCGGCCGCCGTGACCAACGCGATCGACCCGGTCCAGCTTGCCAGCCTGATCGCCTTCATCCTCGCCGTCGGCGTGACTGCGACGCGCGTGCCCGCGCCCGCAAAGCCGGCCTTTCTACGCCCGCCGTTACGCGCGCCCCCCGCTTACCTCTGACCCGTCATCCCGCGCCGTTCCCGTCGGCGCGTTCGTGAATTGCGGCCTGCGCCATCGTCGGCGCCGGGCCGGCCAGAGGTATTCCCATGCTCCGATCCTATTTGCTGACAGGTGCGGCCGTGCCCTGTCTGTTGCTCGCCGTTCCGGCCAGCGCACAGAGGCGCGACATCGCCGTCGACCGCACCGACGCGACGATCGTCGTCACCGGCCAGCGCGACCCCCTCAAGCTCGACGACCAGGCGCAGGCGGGCAGTCGCCTCGGCCTCTCGATCCGCGAAACACCGGCGAGCGTCGAGGTGCTGACACAGGACGACCTGCAGATCCGCGGTCTGCGTACCGCGCGCGAGGCGTTCAACGACGTGGTGGGTGCTATCGCCGGCAACGTGCCGGGCAATCCGGCGGTCGTCAGCCTGCGCGGATTTGCGGGTAACACCGTGTCGATCCTTCAGGACGGGGTGCGGGTTTCGGCGTCGACCGTCGTCCAGCGCGACAGCAACACCTGGCATTATGGCCGGGTCGAGGTGCTGAAGGGGCCGGCATCCGTCCTCTATGGCGAGGGCGCGTTGGCCGGGGTCGTCAACAAGGTGACGCGCAAGCCCGTGCTGGGCGAACGCCATCTCGATACGCTGCTCTCGGTCGGCAGCTTCGCCACGGTCTTTGCAGCGGGCGGGGTCAACCTGCCGCTATCCTCGACGATCGCGGTGCGCGCGGACGCCAGCTACCAGCGATCAGACAGCCTCTATGACGTCGACAACAACGACACGCTCTCGGCCGGACTGACCGCGAGCGCCTTGTGGCGGCCGAGCGACCGCCTTTCGCTGCTGGTCGCGGTCGATCATTTCGAGGATCGCTATGACGCGACCTATCAGGGCCTCCCGCTGATCCCGGGCCAATATGCCCTGCGCCCTACCGACGCCGTCACATCGGCAAGCGGGCTGGTCGCAGATCGCGCGCTCCGTCGGCGCAACTATAACCCTCAGGGCGCCTATTCAGGTGCGAACGAGACGACGATCCGCTCGCGCCTCGACTGGACGATCAACGGCGGATGGAGCGTTGCGCTCGACCTGACGGGCTACACCGCCGACCGTGCGTTCCTGCTGGCGGACAGCCAGAGCTTCGTCGCGCCAACCGCGGCGTTCCCGCATGGCAGCTTCCGTCAGACCTATCAGGACTTCCGGCACGATCACCAGTTCTGGAACGCGCGCGGGGTCGTGGGCAACGACAGCCGTATCGCCGGTCTGCGCAACCGCTTCAGCCTCGGGATCGAACATAACGATACCGATTTCGTCAGCCTGCGACAGACCGCGGCGGCGACAGCGCTGCCGGCGGTGGACGTCCGCAACCCGGCGATCGTCCCCCTGCCCAGCGGAACGGCGATCTTCACCGCGGGCAACGTCACCTTCGACTCGGGGCTGAAGCAGAGCTCGGTGTTCGTGGAGGACGCGCTGAACCTGACGCCCAGATGGCTGCTGGTCGGCGGGCTGCGCTGGGATCACATGGCGCTCGATCGCGCGACGACACAGAATGCGACCGGCGCAGTCGATCGAAACAGCCCGACCTTCGACCCCGTGTCGTGGCGGGCGGGAACGACGTGGGACGTGACCCCGGGGGTGACGCTCTACGCGCAGTACACGACGGCCGTATCGCCGGTGTCGTCGATCCTGCTGGCGTCGATCGCCAACAGCCGGTTCCGGCTGACGAAGGGCCGCGCCTATGAGGCCGGGTTCAAGGCGAGCACCTGGGGCGGACGGGCGAGCGTCACGGGTGCAGCCTACCGTATCGCGCAACGCGATATCCTCACGCGCGACCCCGGCAATCCGGCGCTCGCCGTACAGGGTGGCCGGCAATCCTCTCAGGGTGTCGAGCTGTCCGGTGTCGTCGCGCCCGTTCCGGCGCTGCGACTGTCGGGCGGCGTGTCCTACACCGACGCCCGTTATGACGAATTGTCCGAGCTGGTGGCGGGCGTGCGGATCGACCGCCGCGGCAACCGCCCGATCAACATCCCTTCCACCACGGTCAACGCGTCGGCGCTCTACACGATCGCGCGCAGTGTCACGCTCGGCGGTTTCCTGCGTCACGCCGGTGCGTTCTACACCGATACCGCGAACACGATCCGGGTGGCCGGGCATAGCGTGCTGGACGCCAGCGTGTCGTTCCCGGTCGCGCCGCACGCGACGCTGACGCTGCGCGGGCGAAATCTGACGGACGCGTTCTACGGCGAGTATTCCGGCTACCCGACGACCAACGTCTATATCGGCGCGCCGCGATCGTTCGAAGTCGCACTCGCGACACGGTTTTAAGCATGGCGGGGCATCGCCGATCCGCCGCATCACGCGCGCGCATCCTCGTCCGTCGTGTGCATCTCTGGCTGGGGTTGAGCCTCGGCCTGCTGTTCGTCGTGCTTGGGCTGACGGGGTCGGCGCTGGTCTTCTACACCGGCATCGACACAGCGCTGCATCCAGCGATCCAGGCGCGGCAGAACGATCCCGCGCCAGCCATGACCTCTCCGGTATGGGATCGCGCGCTGGCAACCGGGCGCGCCCGGTGGCACGATACGCAGGGCAAGTGGACGTTCGAGGTGACGCGCGAGAGCGGCGCGATCCAGGCCCGCTACTATCCGGCGCCCGGGCATCACGCCGACCGGACGATGGTCTGGTTCTCGGGCGACGGCAGACATATCGTCCGCGCCGAACCATGGGGCGGCTACCTCATGACCTGGCTCTACGAGCTTCACATGCAGTTGCTTGCCGGTGACGTCGGCGGTCAGGTGGTCGGATGGTCGGGTGTAGCTCTGCTGCTGCTGCTGATCAGCGGCGTCGTCGCGTGGTGGCCGCGAGGGAGCTGGCGCAAGGCGCTCGCGTTCAAGCGCGACGCCGCCCCAATCCGCCGCCTGCGCGACGTGCACAAGCTGTCCGCGCTCTGGAGCATGCCCTTGCTGTTCGTGTTGGTCGCGACCGGCGTGTTGCTCGCGCTGCCATCGGTCACGCAGACGCTGTTGCACCCCGCCCCCATCCCCGCACCGAAGCCACCGGACGGTGGCGCAGGCCGGACCACGATCGTGCAGGCGTTCCGGCTGGCGCAGCGCGCGTTGCCCGGCGGTCGCATCGTCTTCGTCGACATGCCGACCGCCCCGGCTTCGCCGATCCGGGTGCGTCTCCAGATGCCCGGCGACCCCCACCCCCGGTTCCCCGGCAGCTATGTCTTTCTCGATCAGCCCTCAGGCCGGGTGCTCGCAGTGCATGATGTCCGGCGAGGCGGCACCGGTTCGGCCGTCGCGCGCTGGGTCCGTACGTTGCACGATGGCACGGTCGGGGGTTTGGCGACGCGTGTTCTCGCAGTCGGACTGGGCTTCGTTCCCGCGGTGCTGTTCGCGACGGGCCTGCTCCACTGGCTGCGGCGGCGGCGCGCTGCTCGGGGGGGCTGATGCCCGCTCGTCATCGCGCCTGGCCGCGGGTCGCCAAGCGAGGAAGGAGAGGCGGCGAGGACCGCCGCCTTTCCATGACAGCAGCTTACCAGTTCACCCCGAGGCGCGCGTAGAGGTAGCGGCCGTTGAAGCCGAACGGCGAGTAATAGGGGAAGCCCAGCACCCCGGTCGAGTTGTTCGCCGCGATCGTCCGATCCGGATAGACGTCGAACACGTTGCTCACCCCCAGACCGATCTGCGCGCCCTTCGCCGCGGCATAGCGCAGCTCGAGATCGGTGATCGCGTGCTTGCCGGTATGGACGTCGGCGCTGGCGATCGTTCCCGCCTGATTGACGCCGCCATAATAGGTCACGCGGGCGAGCGCGCCGATCTCGTCGAGCGACCAGTCGAGCGTGCCGGTCACCTTTTGCTGCGGTGTCCCGTCCTCGAGCGTCAGGATGCGGCTGCGGGCGAACAGGGTCGGCGCAGGGTTGAGCGTCGCGGTTGAGGTGGGCACGCGCGTCACCTTCACGTCGTTGATGTTGCCGGCCAGCGTGAGGTCGAACGCCCCGGCGGTCGCGGTCCGCAGCCGGTAGTGCGCAACCACGTCAATCCCCTTGGTGGTCGAGGCCAGCCCGTTGATGAAGAACCGCGCCGCCGAGACGTTGAACGGGTTCAGCAGTCCCGCGACCTGCGGGCTGAACGTCGCCGCGATGTTCTCCGACAGGCCGATCTGGTCGCGGATATGGATGCGATAGGCGTCCACCGTCAGGTCGAAGCCGCCGGCGCGGATCACCGTACCGACCGACAGGTTGGTCGACTTTTCGGGCTCGAGCGGCAACCCGCCGAGCGCGGTACCGACCGCGCTGGTCGACGGGTAGGTGCCGGTCTGGATCGGCACGCCGTTGGTCACGACCTGCGCGACCTGCGTGAAATATTGCTGCTGTAGCGATGGCGCGCGGAAGCCCGTCGAGGCGGTGCCGCGCAGCGCGAACCAGTCGGCGATATCGTAGCGCGCCGAGACCTTGCCCGTCGCGGTGGTGCCGAAGTCGGAATAGTCCTCGGCGCGCCCCGCAATCCCGAGCAGCAGCGAGTCGGTCACCTGCGCGTCGAGATCGAGGTAGATGCTGCCGTTACGCCGGCTCCGCTCGGTCGCGTTGAGCGGCGAGAAGCCGCCAAATCCCTGCGCGCCGGGCGCCACGCTGGTACCGGCGGGAATACCGGTGACCGTCCCCGCCACCGGATAGCCGTAGGATGCAAGCTCCCCCGCGGTGATCTTGTACCCCTCACGCCGTCCCTCGATCCCGAAGGCGACGTTGAGCGACTGGAACACGTCGAACTTGCGCGTGACGTCGAGCCCGGCGACATATTGGTCATAGGCGAGCGACCCGTCGTCGAACGTGCGCGGGGTCGCGGTCCCGAAGGCGTAGTTTGCCGAGTTGAGCGTCCGGAAGTCGATCGTGTTGCGGCCATAGCTGAGCGACAGGTCGATATCGAACCCCGCGGCGTCGCCACGCAGCCCCACCGCCGAGTTGATGTCCTTCGACTTGGTGTTGATGATCGGCAGGAAGCCGGCGGAATAGCCCGCCCGATCGAGCAACGGCTGCGCGGCGGTCGTCGCGATCCGCGGGAATGCCGCGCTGCGGCTGTCGCGGTCCTGATAGCCGCCGAACGCATAGACGCTCAGATGATCGGTGAGCGACGTCCCCGCGTTGACGAAGCCGGTATATTGCTCGACCGCGGGATCGCCGTAGCGGCCGGTCACACGGGTCGGGCTGACGCGCGGATCGAAGTCCGCACGATTGGTCGGCAACCGCTTGGTGTACTCGCCCGACACGGTCAGATAGCCGTCCCGGCCAAACCCGATGCCCTGCCATACCGATGCGGTCAGCGCGTGCTCGCCGGTGACGTCGCGGCTGCCGCGCGCGGTGTCGACCTCGGTATTGTAGAAGCCGTAGGTCACCTGCGCGCCGCCGCCGCTGCGCGCCTGGCGCAGCCTGAGATTGACGACACCCGCAATCGCGTCCGAGCCATATTGTGCCGATGCACCGTCGCGCAGCACCTCGATCCGGTCGAGCGCGACGGTCGGGATCGTGTTCAGATCGACCGCCGCCGATCCGCGCCCGACGGTGCCGTTGGTATTCAGCAGCGCCGAGGTATGCCCGCGAATGCCGTTGACCAGCACCAGTGTCTGGTCGGGCGACAGGCCGCGAAGCGTCGCCGGGCGGATTGCGTCGGTGCCGTCGTTGGCGGCGGGGCGCGGGAAGTCGATCGACGGCGCGATCGCCGACAGCGCCGCGCCGAGCTCGGTCGTTCCCTGCCGTTGCAGGCTGGCCCCGCTGAGCACGTCGACCGGCGATGCGCTGTCCAGACGGCTTCGTCCCTCGACGCGCGTGCCGGTGACGATGATGTCGTCACCCTCCTCGGGCGTCGATGTAGCGTCCGCGACGGGTGCCGCCTGCGCCTCTTCGGATTGGCCCCCGACGGGACGTGGCGCCTGCCGTTGCGCCGAAGCGGGGGACGCCTGTCCGGCGGCCGTCGCGAGTGCGGCGGCGGTGAGCAGAAGCTCGGTGACCATCATTTCGTATTACCCCTGTCGAATCCTGCCGCCCGCCCGTGCGCTTGCACAGGCGAGAGCGAGCCGCCGATCTAGACCGAGCCGACCACGCAGGCTGGCTAGAAAAACTTGTGCTGGCAGGGGCTTCGGCTTTGCTGCGCTGCAGCAACGCGCTCTTGCAGGTTCGACCCGGCGATCCGCGTCACTGCGGCTTTCGCGCGCGCCCGGCCCATTTGCTCCATACCGCCGGCGCCGTGAGCATTTTCATGTACACACCGCCGACCACGGCGCGTGCCTGGAACCCGACCTGCGCCCCGTCCTTCGTCTCGTACCAGTCGCTGAGCGGCACGCGACTGGGCGTTTCGCGCATGTAGCGGTGCACCGGCGCGATCAGCTGCTCGAACTCCCCCCGGTCGTCGGTCAGCGTCGCGCTCCAGACGATCCAGTCGAGCTTGGTATAGGTCTTCCGGCTATCCAGCGGCAGGCCGTAGGGCTGCTGGTTCTTCAGGTAGAAACCGACCTCCTGACGCAACAGCGATGCGGGGAACAGGTTGCGGCCCAGCACCTTGTCCCAAGCGAGATTGTATTTCTGGCTCCACGAACCGGGGCGGTCGAATGCCAGCCGTGTATGGTCGCCGTCCTGCGCCATCGTGAGCCACTTGGCGGCCATCTGCCGCGACAGCGCATGATAGCGCGTCGCTTCCGCCTTCTTGCCGAGCAGCCGGGCGATCTCGGCATAGCTGTCGAGCGCACTGATCGCCTTGATCGACAGATTGGTGTTGTGCGCGAGATGGCCGGCAAAATCGTCGGTGCTGAGCTGATTCTCGGGATCGAGGCCCTTGTCGCGCAGATAGGCCGCCCAGCGTTGCAGCAGCGGCCAATAGCGTTCCGCGAAATCGGCATTGCCGCGAATCTTGGCGATCGCGCCGATCATCAGCAGCATGTTGCCGCTTTCCTCGACCGGCATCTGGTCGTTCTCGGTGCGCTCGCCACCGCCATAGACCTGGCCGTTCGCCTGTGGATAGGTGCCAATGTCATGCGGCGCGAAGGGGAAGCGCCAGCGCGGCATCTGCGCATAGTCGAGGATCGGGCGCAGCTGCGCCTCGAGCAGATCGGGATTGAGCAACAGGAAGAAGGGCGACGTCGGATAGGTGATGTCGACCGTGGCGATGCAGCCATTGCTGAAATTCTCCTTGGAGAAATACAGCGGTCGTCCGTCGATGTCGGCGACGAGCTTGTGCGCGGCCAGCGTCTGCCGGTACGCCACCACCGCGATCTCCGCATAGGCACGGCCGCCGACGCGTTCCAGGTCGGCGGTGAGTTCGCGGTCGAATGCCTCGCCGCGTTTGCGCAGAGCGGGTTCTTCCGCCTCCGCCTTGAGCAGGACGTCGGCCATCGTCATGCCGTCGCGCCGCCAATAGGCGGGCAGCCGCCGCTTGAAATACTCGATTCCGTCGATGTCGTCATACGCGATCATCGCGCGCCGCGTGTCCGCGGTCTCGCCGACGTCGCCGAAGTCGACCAGCATGGCCATCGCCGGCCGGTCCTGATGCGCGAGCCGCGGCATCGCCATGTCGTCGGCGTCGGGCATCCGGCCGGACTTGAGGAATCGATCGCGTCCGCTTTCGCCAATCGTCGCGGTCATGGTCCCCGCCTGTCGCGGCACGGCGAGCTGTGCCCAGCCCCAGTCGATGCGCAGATTGTCGCCGACCTTCTCCAACACCTGCTGCGTGTTGGTACCGATCCGCATCACGGCCATGTCGCCGACGCGGCTGGTGCCCCAGACGACGGATTGCTGTTCGTTGTCGACCGCGAGCTGCGCGCTTGCGTCGAAGTACAACTGCACGGCGTGGCGGCGCGCGTCGGTCGCGCGCACCGTCCAGCTCAGATACGTCACCGGCCGCGAGAGCAGATCGAGATCGTCGGGCAGCGCGGGCGTGAAGAACGTCGCGGTCAACCGGACACCCCCGCCTTCATACTCGTAGCTGGTGCGCGTCGGGGTCAGCGCGCGTGACGTCTGCTTCATCGCGTCGCCGGCCCCGCCCCGCCCCATGAAGCGCAGCGGCTTGCCGTCGACACGGAGCCATCCTGTCATTTGCTGGTCCGTACCCGTCCAGTGCCGGGTCGATTGCTCCGTCGTCGTGTCGGCGAGACTCCAGACGCTGAAATACGGATCATGCGCGATCAGCGGGGTCGCGGGCGTGCGCGTCGTCACGGGTTCCTGCGCGACCAACGGCTGCGCTGCGCCGCTCGCGCAGAGAAGGGACAGAGCAACCCGGTGCCGGGCGATCGATCGGAGAAATGCCATCTGGGAAGTCCTTCACGAGGCTTTCGCGCGGCAGATGCGGCGCAGGAAGCGGGCCGGGGCGAGACGGTCCTCACATCGCGCGGAACCTCGCGTGGCTACCGTCGAATGTCGGAGGGATTACGTCCGTTCTTGAACGGCGTGCCGGTCGGGGTCGTGGCATCGAACGTCATCCTTCCCGTGGCGACACATCGATCGTGTGTTCGGCGCCCTTCTCGCCGCTGTGATTAATAAGATAAAGCATTTTCTTGTTATGATTGTGCAAGGGCCGACGCGATCATCGTCACAACGCGGCGGGTCTGACGACCAGCCGATGGCGGATCACCGGGTGCGTTCGCGACGCAGGATCCGCCGACTGACCAGGAGACAGACCAGCCATGCTGGCCCACTGGTCGCAACCAGGATCGCGCCCGGTTGTCCAAGACCGTCGTGAAGCGCCTCGGGCCGGGCCCAGGGCCATGGCCAGGAGAGGTACAGGCCGTAGACGAGCATGGCGAATGGCACGACGGTGCCGACGAGGAGGACTGCGAGCAAAGACGCATTCGGGGCGGTGCGGCTTCGTCTGACGGCGACACCCAGCAACGCCGTGATTGCGGCGGCTGGCGGCACCACGAATACGCTCAGGATCAGGGTCATCATCATACGGCGCAGCATGTCGGTCGAGGAGAACGGCTGCAAGCCATCGCCGCGGATCACAATGCGTTAGTGCAGGCGGGCGCGCGGCCATCCCCGATTTCCCGAACGCCGCACGGCTTTCGCCAACGCCGGTTACAGCATGAGGAGCAGCGGCAGTACCGTTCCAATCACGAGCATCAGGATCGAGACGCGCCGCGTCGCCGCATTGTTGAGCGCGATCATGACCCCCAATACCGACGAGACGATCAGGCCGACCGACAGCAACGCGACAAAGACCTGCATCGGCAGGCGGGACGGCCTGCTCAATGCGGGCGTGGGCTTCGCGATCGGTCGGGCCCGCTCTGCCACGCTCGCGACGGGCCGCTGCTCCTTGCGTTCCGCGCCACGATCGCGGGGCGTTGCGGAATCCTTGTGGACGCTCGCCATCCATACGATCCAGGTCGGCGGCGTACCGCCATAGCCTTTTTCCTCCTGCAGCCGGAATGTCTGCAGCGCGCCGCTGAGCGCGAATAGCAGGATCGCGGGCGTGAAGAACACGCCGATATAATGGTGGATCCGGCGCAACTGCCGCATCGTCTGCGCCTTCATCATGATCATTCCGTCCTTGCCACCTCGTTGGTGAGCGCCGCGGCGCCGAGCTCCAGCCTCGCCGCATGGTCGAGCGCAACGCCGATGTGCGTCAGCTACTGATCGTCCAGATCCGCGGACGTCAACAATATAGGCGGCTCGCCCCCCAGGCGCTTGACGAATTCGCGCCGGGCAATGTGGTGGATTTCATCCTCATGCTCCTCGAACCCTTCCATCGCGGTCTCGGGGTCGATGCCGTCGAGCGCGGGATCGATCAGTTCGGCAAGCGCATCCGCGGTGATCAGGAATTCGACCTCACCCAGATCGGTCGTGCCGACAAAGCCGACGCTTTCGCGTTCCGCAACCCATATGCCGGAACCGCCTTCGAAACGAACGCTGGGCTGCGCCATCGCCGTCAGCCTCCGATCGCGGAAGGCGTTGTAGGAAGACGCTCGGCGAGTGACGCGATGCCATCCCCGGCGAACGACGTCGAGGATACGCCGTCGATCAGGACAGCGCGTTCGGTCGTCAGTACCGCCGCCGCCTTGTGCTCGGGATCGAGGTCGACCCACGCCCGCACCGCACCGGCCAGGTTGGTGACTTCGGGAAGGTCGCCATCGCCCCGGGGCACGTTTTCCAGCGCCGCACTCATGCGCCAGTCGATCTCCGGTGTCTTGGTCGTGTCACCCCAGATCGCCTCGGTCATCGTATTCCCTTTCCGTGGTCGCGTCACTCGCTGCGCACCGATCGCGCAAGACGTGCGTCCGACGCAAGCAGGACGCGCCGATTGGTCCTATTGTTCATTCAAAGCGCGGGATCGATCGCACGCCCGCGCGTTCTGAAGGCGAACGCGGCGACTGCGCCGCAGGAGATCGAGATGCGTACCGTCCAAATCGCGAAAGACACGCATGCGCCCTGCCTCGGACAGGGGACATGGAACATGGGCGAGAACCCTGCACGGCGCGCGGAGGAGATCGCCGCGCTGCGGACCGGTGTCGAGCTTGGCATGACGCTCATCGACACGGCGGAGATGTACGGCGACGGCGCCGCGGAGGAACTGATCGGCGAGGCGCTGGGGCGTGTCCGTGACGATGTGTTCCTCGTGAGCAAGGCGTATCCACAGAACGCGTCGCACGATCGGTTGCAGAGCGCGTGCGAAGCGAGCCTTCGCCGCCTGGGGACGGATCGACTTGACCTGTACTTGCTGCACTGGCGTGGCCGCATACCCTTGTCCGAGACGATCGAGGGAATGCAGGCGCTGACGAAGGCGGGAAAGATCCGTCATTGGGGCGTGAGCAATCTCGATACGCAGGACATGGATGAACTGATCGATGCCGGCGGCGCCGCGTGCGTGACCGATCAGATCCTCTACAATCTCACGCGCCGCGGCCCCGAACGCGATCTGCTGCCCTGGCTTGCAGGCAATGGCATGTCGGCGATGGCGTATAGCCCGGTCGAGCAAGGCAGGCTGATCGACGCTGCGGATCTGGCGCTTATCGGTGCCGACATCGCGGCAACGCCCGCGCAGACCGCGCTAGCCTGGACGCTCCGGCACCCGAACGTCATCGCGATCCCGAAAGCAGCCACGGTCGGGCACGTGCGGGAAAACCGGAACGCCGCCGATCTCGCGTTATCCGACGACATCGTCGCCCGGCTGGATGACGCCTTTCCTGCCCCGCGCGGCCCCGTGCCGCTGGAGATGCTATGAACGCGCGCGGATGCTTGTCGGTCTATCGTCGCAGCGGGCTCTTCGACCGGGAAGCGCGTACAAGACTCGCCATGCTCGCGCAGATCCGGCTGCAGGCACCAGAAATCACGCAGGCAGATCAGCCGTGACGAAGACCTTGACGATCCGTGGCGAGAATATCGTCGATATCCCCACCTTCTATGCCGAGATCAACCGGGTCTTCATGGCGGGAGAGGATTGGCAGTTGGCCAACAGCCTCGATGCGTTGGACGACCTGCTCTATGGTGGCTATGGCGCGATCACGGGACGCGAGCCGGTCCGCATCGTCTGGCAGGGCATGGCGCAAAGCCGCGCGGCGCTCGGCGTCGAGGCGACGCGGGCTTTCCTGTCCGAGAAGATGCAGAGGCCCGACATATTCAACGTGACCGTGATCGGTCGTCAGCTCGACGCGCTGCGCCACGGCACGGGACAGACCTATTTCGAAATCGTGCTCGAGATCATCGGAGATCATCGAAACATCGAGCTCGTGCCGGCGTGACCCGAGAGGCTCGGGATCGACCGGCAGCCAATGACAAAAGGACGATTATGATGGTGCGTACGATCGGATTGATAGCGGGGGTCATCGCGCTCGGCGGATGCACGACCGGTGCAGGCGTGGGGCCGCAAGCCGGCGTACCCTCGAAACCGCAAATCCGCAGCGTGACCTACGCGATGACACCGTGCCACGGGACCTGCCCGGTCTATACCGTGACGGTCGCGGCCGATGGCGCCGGCGTTTTTACCGGCACCAGCAACACGGCGACGCTCGGCGAACACCGGTTCAAGGCGACACCCGCGCAGGTCGACGATTTCTTCACGCGGTTGCAGCCCTATCTTCCAGAGGGCGAACGGCTGCTGACCGGGCCGGATCGCTGTCGAATGTACGCGTCGGATCTGCCGTCCGCGGACGTGCGATGGACCGACGGCAGCCGCTCGGGTCACCTTCTGTACGACTATGGCTGCGACCGCGAGACGCACCGCGCGATGGCGGACGCGTTGCGGGCCGCGCCGCAGGCGTTGCCGATCGCCGCGTTGATCGGCAATCGCTGACGTGCCTGATCGCACCGCGCGATAATTGCGGCGGCGACCAAGGCCAGGCCTCACCGGCGTCGTCTTTGGTTCAGCTTGGCCCCGCTATCCACGGTGCGACCTCGAGGGAGATACGCGATGAAGACGATTATGGCCGGCACGTTGGTGGCATTGCTCGGGCTCGGTGCCTGTGCCGCTACCGGAGCCGCGGACCTTGGCCAAACCGCGGCGTGCAAGGCGGATGCCGCCGCGACGCTGGCAGGGCAAGCCGCTCCGGACGACGCCGCCATCCTCAAGCGCACGGGGGGCACGATCGTCCGCCGCATCGCGCCGGGCGATCCAACGACGAGGGACTACCGCATCGAGCGCGTCACCGTCACGATCGCCGACGGCCGCATCGTTTCCGCAACCTGCGGCTGAACGCAAGGACATGGTCAGGTCAAGCCTGCTCCTGACGGTGGCGGCGCTGCTCGCAGGCTGCGCGGCGCAGCGTCCCATCGAGGGTCCGGTGCGCCTGGGCCAGATCGCCGCCGTCAACGGACCACGCGTGAGAGCCGACAAGGTGGTCGAGGACAGTCGCTGTCCGGTCGACACCCAGTGTGTCTGGGCCGGGCGTCTCGTGGTGCGGGTTACCGTTCTGGGCGGTGGGTGGTCCAGGCAACTCGATCTGACGCTCGGCAATCCCGTCACTGTCGCCGATGGCAGTCTGACGCTTGTAACCGCGACGCCGCCCAAACGATCGGGCGGGCGACGCGACAAGCCCCTGCCCTATCGGTTCACGTTCCAGTTCCAGGGCGGGCTGTGAGCATCTGCACGGGTCAACCTATAGGCGGAGAGGCTCACCGTTGCCCTCATCCATTGACGATGCTGGCGGCATGCGCTTCGTTGCGGAAAATGAGCTTGGAGCAGACATTATGGCGTATCCTGTTGATCGACGTTCGCTGCTCGCCGGTGCCGCGCTGGGTGGCGTGACGCTCGCAAGCGCCGACGCGCGTGCGCAGTCCCGCCCCGGGCCAGCCACCCGACAGGTCATCTACGAGCTTCGAACCTATCATCTGGTCAACGGCCCGATGCGGGCACGCCTCGACGCCTATCTCCGCGAGGCCTTCATCCCCGCCGCAAGGCGCGCGGGGTGCGGTCCGGTGGGGGTATTCACGGTCGCCATCGGTGAGGGCAGCCCGAGCGTCCTCGTCCTCGTCACGCATCCCTCGATGGCGGATTTCCTTGCCATGCCCGACAGGATGGGCGCTGACGCGCGCTATGCCAAGGCGGCCGAGCCGTTTGCCAACGCCACGCCCGAGGCGCCGCCCTACGCCTCGATGGACGTGAAGTTGATGCGCGCCTTCCCGCACGTCCCGGACCCCGAGATTCCGGACGCCACCAGTGGCAACGCGGCGCGCATCTTCGAGTTGAGAACGTATTACAGCCATAGCGACAAGTCGGGCGCCACCAAGATTGACATGTTCGACACCGGCGGGGAGATTGCGATATTCCGCCGTACCGGCCTGACGCCGGTCTTCTTTGCCAAGGACCTGACGGGGCATCGTCTTCCCAGCCTGACCTACATGCTGACCTTCCCGGATCTTGCGACGCGCGAGCGGAACTGGAAGACATTTGCCACGGATCCGGCCTGGCGCACGCTGATCGCGACACCGGGACTTACCGACCCCGAAATCACCACGGGAATAGGAAACCAGATCCTGGCTCCGACGCCCTATTCGCAAATCTGACCGGCCCGACGGGCTTGGCTCTGCCACGATCACGCCGACGAAACCTTCGCCATTCGCGTTCGCAACGTCGCCACCACGCACCCATTGGACGCAGCCGGACGCGTTTAGGGCTTTTCTACTGACCTATTATCGTGGAACATGTGCCCCTGATCGTACCGCGCCAACATCCAAAGGCGACGGACCAATCCTTTGGAGAGACCCATGCGTAAGACGGCATGCATAGCCCTGGCCATGTTGGCATTGACCGGATCGACGGTCGCTGTCGCGAAGGATGGCACCGCGAACACGCTCACCGCGCGCGAGCGGTCGGCCGGGTGGAAACTGCTGTTCGACGGTCGGAACCTCGACGGCTGGGGCTCCTTCTCGGGCGGCGCACCGTCGCCGGCATGGCAGGTGCGCGACGGTGCGCTCGAACTGACCGCGACCAGCGGCAAGATGAGCGGCGGCGATCTCGTCACCGCCGATCGATACGGTGCGTTCGAACTGACGCTCGACTGGAAGGTCCAGGCCGGCGGCAACAGCGGCGTCCTCTATCTCGCGCGCAATCTGCCCGAAACCAAGCAGGTCTACGAGACGGGGCTCGAGATGCAGGTCCTCGACGACGCCGGCCATCCCGACGGCAAGATCCCGTCGCATCATGCGGGCGCGCTCTATGACATCACGATCCCGCCAACGGGCATCTCGCACCCCGCCGGGCAGTGGAACCACGCCCGCCTGCTCGTCGAACCGGGTCGTATCCGGCAATGGCTCAACGGCACGCCGACCGCCGACACGTCCTATGGCGACGAAGCCTGGCGCCAGCGGGTCGCCGCATCGAAATTCGCCAAGATGCCGTTCTTCGGCACATTCGGGGACGGCGTGATCGCGTTGCAGGACCACGGCGAGCCGGTCGCATTCCGCAACATCAAGATCCGCCGCATCGGCCCCAGCGCGAAAGCAGGCTGATCATGATGCCCCTCGCTGCCGCCGCCACCGAGTCGTCCTATGACGTGATCATCGTCGGCTCTGGCGCGGCGGGCGGCATGGCCGCGTTCAGCCTGACCAAGTCGGGGCTTCGCTGCCTGATGCTCGAGGCCGGGCGCGATTATGATCCGCAGGCCGAAGTGAACATGTTCGCCCCCGAAAGCGATGCCCCGCTGCGCGGCGCGTCGACGCCCGACAAGCCGTTCGGCTATTTCGACGCGACCGTCGGCGGTGGCTGGCAGATCGACGGCGAGCCCTACACGATGCGCGAAGGCTCCGATTTCCGCTGGTACCGCCCGCGGATGCTGGGGGGACGCACCAACCATTGGGGCCGCCACGTTCCCCGCTGGGGCGCGTATGATTTCAAGCCGTTCTCGCGCGACGGCCTCGGCGTCGACTGGCCGATCGGCTACGACGACGTCGCGCCCTTCTATGATCGTGTCGAGCGCATGATCGGCGTCAACGGTGGCCGGCTCGACCTCGAGAACCACCCGGATTCGCCCGCAGGCTGCCTAATGCCGCCACCGCGGCCGCGTGTCCCCGAAATGCTGATCAAGGCGACTGCGGAAAGCCTCGGTATCCCCGTACGTTCGGCGCACACCGCGGTTCTGACGCGCGACATGCCCGACCCCGTCGCGCCGCGCAAAGCGTGCTTTAACGCCACGCCGTGCACCCGCGGCTGCACGATCGGCGCGATGTTCCAGACGACGACGTCCTTCCTGCCGATGGCGAAGGCGACCGGCCGGCTGACGACGATCACCGACGCGATGGTATCGCGCGTGACGATGGCGACGCCCGGCAAGGCCGCCGGCGTCGAATATGTCGACCGCAAGACCGGACAGCGCCATCAGGTCAAGGCGCGCGCCGTGGTGCTGGCCGCGGGTACCGGTGAGACGACGCGCCTGTTGCTCAATTCGGGCGAACGCGGACGCGGGCTGGCGAATGCGTCGGGCGAGCTGGGGCGCAACCTCACTGATTCCACCGGCGCCTCGTTCCGCGCCTATGTTCCCGCACTCGCGGGTCGCCCCCGTTACAACGAGGACGGGATTGGCGGTCAGCATATCTACATCCCGTTCTGGCTGTACGAGCAGCAGAAGCGTGGCGAGCTCGACTTCGCGCGTGGCTATCATTTCGAGATTGGCGGCCGGTTCGGCGTCCCGCCCGCCGAGGCCTTGCCGAGAGCATGGGGCGCGGCGCTCAAGACGGCGGTCCGCAACACATCCGGCTCGACGATCGCCCTCACGCTGCGCGGCGAGATGATCCCCAACAAGGACACGTTCTGCGAGATCGATCCGGTCACGAAGGATCGGTTCGGCATCCCCGTCCTGCGCTTTTCGTTCCGCTGGTCGCAGAACGAGATCAACCAGGTCGCGCATGGTCGTCGCACCGCGCACGCCGTCTTCAAGCGGATGAACGCGACGATCCTCGATCCCGATTTGCCGCCCGAACAGATCATGACCGCGGGCGGGGAGATCATCCACGAGCTCGGGACCGCGCGCATGGGAGCGGATCCGCGATCGTCCGTGGTCGACGGCTATGGTCGCGCGTGGGAAGTCGACAATCTGGTGCTGATGGACGGCGCGGTCTTCGCATCCGGCGCACACAAGAACCCGACGCTGACCATTCTCGCGCTGGCGCTGCGCGCGTCGGAGCGATTGGCCAAGCGTATCAAGACAGGAGCGTTCGCATGACGCTTTCCAGACGCACCACGATGCAGTGGATGATGACCGCGGCGCTGCTTCCGCTCGCGCGCTGGTCGCCCGCGGACGCGGTGCCGGCGGGCAGCGGGACCGCGGTGGCGTTCGACACGGTCGCGGGCTGGCCGTCCGTCCCCGCCGCCGCACCGGCAAAGGGGTATGGCCGCGACCCGAACCTGATGGAACCCAAGGTGCCATGGCCGCTGACGTTCAGCAGCGGACAGCGCGGCGTCGTCGATCTGCTCGGCGACATGATCCTCCCCGCCGATGCCGTATCGCCCGGCGCCGGGGCGCTGGGGGTCGGTGCGTTCATCGACGAATGGATCAGCGCGCCCTACCCGGTCCAGCGGGCGGACCGGCAGAAGATCCTCGCCGGTCTCGGCTGGCTCGACGCACAGGCGAGCATGCTGCACGGCAAGCCATTCGCCGCGATCACCGTGCAGCAACGCGGCGCGATGCTCGACGTGCTGAGCACCGCCGCCCCCAAGGCCAGCATGACCGCGCCCGTTGCGTTCATGGACACGCTGCGCAAGCTGTTCGTGCTGGGCTTCTACAGCCTGCCCGAAGGCAAGGCCGACATGGGATATATCGGCGACACGCCAAGCGAAGGCCCCTATCCCGGCCCGTCGCCGGAAGCGCTCGCGCATTTTGCCAAGCTGATCGGCGCAATGGGGCTGACATACGCCCCCGTCTAGCGGGCTGCGTCGATTACTCGCCCATCGCAGTCGCCTCGCGCGCCGCTTGAGTCAAAGCGAGTATCCGAAGATCACCAGAACCGACTTCTTCAGGCGACCGTCACCGCCCTGGGCCGCGCCGGATATGAACTGTCCGACCCCGACATAGGGATCATTCCGGCCGATCAGGAATTCCGAATACACCTTGATCCGCTTCGATCGCTTCGACGACCAGACCGCCCCGATATCGAGCCGTTCGCTATCCTTGAAGCCGCACGCATCCTTGAAGAAACGGCCGTAATTCACATAGGGGGCAATGTCGAACGGCAGGCTTCCCGTATCGATCGATCGGCCGATTTCGCCGAATATATAGGTTCCCTTCGTCGCGATGTTGTACGACGCATCGAACCCGCCGACGGTGATCATGTCGTTGCGGCCCGGATTGCGCGGATCGATGTCCTGCCGCGCGACCAGCGTCTTGGCATGCCAGGCGCCTTTGCTCCCGGTCAGGCTTGCCGCGAGGATACGCTTGCTGCCGTCCGCGCGCGTATCGAAATTGTGGATCGTCGAGAACCAGCCCGAGATCGTGGCGCTCAGCTTCGCATCCGCGGTCGCCGCCAGCGTGTAGCTGGCATTGCCGATCAGCATGTTGCGTTCGTCGTTGCGCGAGCCGTCCGGAACATAGCTGTCGGCCCTGGCGATGTTCGTCGAATAGCGCGACGAGTCCGAGCTGATCCCGGCACCGGCCGGTCCGCTGGCGGGAAAGAAGCCGAGTTCCACGCGATAGCGGGGTGTCTCATGGCGGAACTTTACGCCAAGATTATAGGTCTCCTCGAACCCATAGACGAACGCCAGGTCGTTGAGGATCGATGATCCCCAATACCGGTCGTCGAACGGGACCGGCTGCACGCCGGCGGTCAGGCTGTCGGCTTCGGTCAGATTGACGCCGCCATAGGCGTACATCAGGAACCGCACCTCGCCCGGATAGTCGCGGTACCCGGCCGGCTTGCCATAAATGAAATTGCCCCCGAGGAACCGGTATTGCGCCGACCCGAACACCGTGTCGGACGTATAGTCCGCGGTCAGCGCCAGCGTATCGAACGAGAGATGGCTCGACGTTCGCGGCTCGCCACTCGCGGCCACGTCGTTGAAGCGGAGGTCGTACCGTCCCCGCAGCGTCGCACCGACTTTCAGGCCTTTCTTCGGCGATGCGGGCGGTGCGACGTCCGGCTTGGCAATTGGCGGCGACGCGGCCTCCCCGCCATCGGCCGTCGCCTCATCCGCATTGCCGGTCGGTGACGGGGCGCCCTGCGGGCACGCCGCGCCGGGAACGCATTGCTGTTCGATGACGATCGGAACGGGCGGTGTCCAGGGCATGCGTTCTCCTTCGCGGAGATGACCTCCGCGTCGCTGATTTCGAGATGTTCCGGGCTGGCGGCCGCTAGGTCGCGGTGGTCGGCATCAGGCTCCGCTCGCCCACCACCGCCAGGCCGTAGCCCGACAGTGCCACCAGCGTTCGGTGCGTGTTCGTCAGGAGGATCATCCGCTCGACGCCAAGCTCGGTCAGGATCATCGCGCCCACGCCATAGTCGCGAAGCTCCTCCATGTCGGACGGCGACAGGATCCCCGCACGCGCCTTCAGCGCCATCGAGAAGCGATCGTCTCGCTGCCGATTGATCGCGATGACGACGCCGGCGCCTTCTTCGGCGATCATCCGCATCGATCGCTCGAGCACGTCCATCCCCTGTCCGTCGCCGGCAAAGATGTCGGTCAGCGCCGAGATCGCGTGCATCCGGACCAGCGTCGGCTCCTCGGGATCGAGCACACCCTTGACCAGCGCGATCTGCTCGGTGCCGGTCGCGCGGTTGCGATAGGTGATCGCGCGCCACTCGCCGCCCCATCGGCTGTTGAACGTCACCTCGGTACATTTCTCGACGAGATGATCGTGACGACGGCGATACGCGATCAGATCGCGGATCGTGCCGACCTTGAGCCCGTGAAGCTGCGAGAAACCGATCAGGTCGCTCAACCGCGCCATCGTGCCGTCGTCATTCATGATCTCGCAGATGACGCCGGACGGGTTGAGCCCGGCCAGCCTCGCGACATCGACCGCGGCTTCGGTATGGCCTGCGCGGACCAGCACGCCACCGTCGCGGGCGATCAGCGGAAAGACATGGCCGGGCGTGACGATCTCGCTCGGGCCGTTGGCGGAGTCGATCGCCACCGCAATCGTTCGGGCGCGATCGTTGGCAGAGATGCCCGTGGTGACCCCGACGCGCGCCTCGACCGAGGTGGTGAACGCGGTCTCGTGCCGCGTGCCGTTCTTCGGCGCCATCGGCTGAAGCCCGAGCTGATCGACCCGGTCGCGCGTCATCGCAAGGCAGATCAGCCCCCGGCCATAGGTCGCCATGAAGTTGATCTTTTCCGGCGTCGCCATCTGCGCGGGAATGATGAGGTCGCCCTCATTCTCGCGATCCTCATCATCGACGAGGATGAACATCCGGCCGTTCCGCGCCTCCTCGATGATCTCCTCCGGCGAGGACAGGAAGTTCGGACGTAGGCGGGTCATCGTGTCGGGGGCCATGGCGTCCCTCCTGCAGGCTGGATCGGTGAAATGGCGGCTCGCGACGTCGGTCATCGCGGCGTCACCATGGCGGGGGCGGCTACTTCGGCTGTACGTTCGGACTTGCCCGCGCCGAGGCCGAGATAGAGCGCGCCGGTCACGATCGGCGCGAGCAGCCAGCCAATATCCATCCCGCCGATCGATGCCGCGAACGGCCCCGTGTAGATCGCGGAACTCAGGAACGGCAGCTGCACCGCGATGCCCGCGAGATAGGCGATCGCCGCCCTGACGTTGAGGCGCCCGTAGATGCCGCCATCCGCCTCGAAGAACGAGGCGATGTCGTATCTGCCCTTCCGGACGACGTAGAAGTCGATGATGTTGATCGTCGCCCAAGGCGCCAGCACCACCATCAGCCCGATGACGAAGCCGATGAACCGGGGCACGAACGTGTCGGCGGACGTCGTCGCGACGCCGAGGCAGCCACCGAGCACGATCACGGACAGCACGATCCGCGCCCTCCGCCCCGGCATCCATGACGCCACGAACGTCTGCGCCATGGTGATGAGCGACAGGACGGCGCCGTAGATGTTGAGCGCGTTGTGGCTGACAATGTTGAAGATGAAGAGGAGCATCAGCACCGGGGCTAGCGCACCGACCGCGCCACTGACCTGAGTCATGGGATCGGCGCCGACGGGGGCGCCGGCAACCGCCATCGCGCCGAGTATGAACGACGCGGCCGCGCCCAGCGCAGCGCCGGCGAAGCTCGCGAGGAACGGCCCCCGGATTCCGACGCTCGGCGGCAGATAGCGCGAATAGTCCGACGTGTAGCAGGCATAAGAGATGTGCCACACCGCCCCCAGCGAGAACATCGCAAACCAGCCCGCCATCGTGAACCCGCCGCGCCAGACGATTTCGGACGAAAGGCCCTCGGTCAGGCTGAACGCGGCATAGAGCAGGCCGAGGCCCATGAACCACATGCCGACCCGGTTGAGCAGGTGGATGACGTTATAGCCGAGGATCCCGATCCCCGCCGCGGCCGCGGCGGACAGCACCGCGCCGACCGGAAGCCCGATCCCCGGCACCAGCGCGTGCACCGACTTCGCCGCCAGCACGATGTTCGAGGTGAAGAAGCCGACATACAGCAACGTCGCAAACGTCACGACGAGCAGCGCGCCATAGCGGCCGAACTGCCCCCGGCTCTGGATCATCTGCGCCAGGCCCATCTGCGGCCCTTGTGCGGAGCATGCCGCCAGCACCAGCGCGCCGACGAGATGCCCGAGGATGATCGCGGAGATGCTCCAGCCCAGCGAAAGGCCGAAGACCTGGATCGCCATCGCACCGGTCACGACCGGCAGTGGCGCGATGTTCGTGGTGAACCACAGGGTGAACAGGTCGCGCACGCGTCCATGTCGCTCGTCAAGCGGCACGAAGCCAATGCTGTTGGCTTCAATGGTGGCGGCTGGCGCCTCTCCCGGGGTTGCCATGGTCAGCAAGTCCTCTTATCATTTTTGGTATACCATCGGACGGTATGTCCTGCTAAGGATTGATGCAAGTCAAAAAACATAGGGGTTCAATCATGCCCCTGAGGAAAGGATCGACGGATGAAGTTCTCGCTCTTCCTGCATATGGAACGCTACGACGAGGCGATCTCGCACCGTCAGCTTTACGAAGACCTGCTCGCGCTCTGCGACCTCGCGGAGGAAGGCGGGCTCCACAAAGTGTGGATCGGCGAGCATCATTCGATGGAATACACGATCTCGCCGAACCCGATCCCGCTGCTGGCCGCGGTGGCGGAGCGGACCAAGAACATCCGGCTGGGCGCGGGCACGTTCATCGCCCCCTTCTGGCACCCGATCCGCATGGCGGGCGAAGCGGCGATGCTCGACGTCATCAGCAACGGCCGCGCGGAAATCGGTCTGGCGCGGGGCGCCTACCAGTTCGAGTTCGACCGCATGCTGAACGGCGTGTCGGCCAATGACGGCGGAAAATATCTGCGCGAGATGGTGCCGGTGGTCCTCAAGCTGTGGGAGGGGGATTACGCGCATGACGGCGAGATCTGGCAGTTCCCGGTGTCGACCAGCGTGCCCAAGCCCGTCCAGACGCCGACGCCGCCCATCTGGATCGCCGCGCGCGATCCCGACTCGCACAAGTTCGCGGTTGCGAACGGTTGCAGCGTGATGGCGACGCCGTTGTTCAAGAACGACGACGAGGTGAAGGATCTCGCGCGCAAGTTCGACGAGGCCTGCGCCGCCAGTCCCGACGTACCGCGGCCCCAGTTGATGATCCTCCAGCACGCGCATGTTCAGTCCAGCGACGCGGATGGTCAGCGCGCCGCCGAGGCCATCTCGCTGTTCTTCCGGAATTACGGCGCCTGGGCGAGCAACAAGAAGCCCCCGGTCAATGGCTTCCACCACGACATCGCGCCGCTCGACGCCGAACGATTCCCCGACTTCGTGCCCGAGCAGCTGCGCCAGAACATCATGATCGGCACACCCGAGGAGGTCATCGCCCGCCTCAAGACGTATGAAGCCCTAGGGGTCGACGAATACAGCATCTGGCTCGACAACACGATGTCGTTCGAGGAAAAGCGCGACTCGATCCGCCGGTTCATCGATCAGGTGGCGCCGGCCTTCGCGTGATGCCCAAGGCCTATTGGATCGCGCGCGTCGACGTCACGGACGCCGATGCCTATGCCACCTACATGGCGCTTGGCCCGGCCGCGCTGATCGCCAATGGCGGCAGACTGCTGTCGCGCGGCGGCAGCGCGGTTGCGCTGGAGGGGCCCCCGCCCCGCCAGCGCAACGTCGTCATCGAGTTCGAGAGCATGGCGGCGGCGCTCGCCTGTCATGCATCGCCCGAATACGGCGCCGCGCGTGCGGCCCGGACGGGTGCGGCCGAGGTCGAGATACTCATCGTGGAAGGACTGTCAGAATGACGATCGATCGGACTACCAGCGCGGCTTTCGACCGTGGCCTGGCCACCAGGCGCGAAGTGCTCGGGGATGCGTATGTCGACAAGGCGCTTTCCGCGGCGGACGACTTCAACTGGCCGATGCAGGAACTGACGACCGAATATTGCTGGGACCATATCTGGAACAGGCCGGGACTTGATCGCCGCAGCCGCAGCATCCTCAACCTCGGCATGATTTCCGCGCTCAACCGCGGGCACGAGTTCAAGGCGCACATCCGTGGCGCGCTCGCGAACGGCGTGACGCGCGAGGAACTTCGCGAGATCCTGCTGCAGATCGCGGTCTATGTCGGCGTCCCCGCCGGGGTCGACAGCTTTCGCCTGGCCCGCGAAGTGTTTGCGGAGATCGACGGGGAAGCCTGACGCGCAAAGCCTGGCATCGTGGCAAGTGCGGGGTTGCGCACCTGTCACGTATCCCCGCCCCTGCGCTGTTCCGGACGGCGCCTCTACAGCCCGCCCATCATGACATATTTCAGCTCGAGATATTCGGCGATGCCGTGGCGTGATCCCTCGCGCCCCTGTCCCGACGCCTTGATCCCCCCGAACGGCGCGACCTCGGTCGAAATCGCCGCCTCGTTCAGCCCGACCATGCCATAATCAAGCGCCGCTGCGACGCGCATCGCGCGGCCGATGTCGCGGGTATAGGCGTAGGCGGCGAGGCCGAATTCGGTATCGTTCGCGAGGCGGATCGCTTCGGCTTCGTCCGTGAACCGGATGACGCCCGCGAGCGGACCGAACGTTTCCTCGCGCGCGATCACGGCATCGGCCGGCACGTCCGCGATCAGCGTGGGCAGATAGAACAGCCCCTCCCCCCGCGTCCCGCCCGTCACCAGACGACCGCCACGGCGCACCGCATCGGCGACATGGTCGTCCACCTTGACCACCGCGCGCTCGTTGATCAGCGGCCCGATCGTGCTGCGCGGATCGGTGCCACGGCCGACGACGAGGTCCGCCATCCGCTCGCGCAGGCGTTCGACGAAGCGATCATGGACCGAATCCTGAACGAGGAAGCGGTTGACGCAGACGCAGGTCTGGCCTGCGTTGCGGAACTTCCCGAGCATCGCACCCTCGACGGCGGCCTCGAGATCGGCATCATCGAAGACGATGAACGGAGCATTCCCGCCAAGTTCGAGCGACAGTCGCTTCAACGTCGGCGCCGCCTGCGCGAACAGCATCCGGCCGACCGGCGTCGACCCGGTGAACGACAGCTTGCGCACCACCGCGCTGTCCATCAGCGCGCCGCCGATCGCGGCTGCGTCGCCCGTGACGACATTGAAGACCCCCGCCGGCACCCCGGCCTCTTCGGCGAGTGCCACGAGCGCCAGCGCTGTGAGCGGCGTCTCGGGCGCGGGCTTGAGGATCATCGTACACCCGGCCGCGAGCGCCGGGGCGACCTTGCGCGTGATCATCGCCGCGGGGAAGTTCCACGGCGTGATCGCCGCGGTCACGCCGACGGGCTCGTGCCAGACGAGGATGCGCTGGCTGGCCTTTGGCGCCGGGATGATCTCGCCATCGACGCGCCGCGCCTCTTCCGCGTACCAGCGCAGGAAGCTGGCGGCGTAGACGATTTCCCCCGCCGCTTCGGCGAGCGGCTTGCCCTGTTCCGCGGTGAGGATCTGCGAAAGCGCATCGCGGTGGTCGTGCATCAGCGCGTACCAGCGCATGAGGATATCCGCGCGCTCCATGGCGGGGCGCGCGCGCCAGTCGACCAGCGCGCGCTCGGCCGCGGCGATCGCACGTTCGGTATCCTCGCGCCCGAGATGCGGGACGGTCGCGATGACGTCGCCCGTGGCGGGATCGTGGACGGGACTTCCCTGCCCCGTCGCCGCGATCCACGCGCCGTCGATCAGCGCATGGTCGCGAAACGGATGAAGCGTGCGCACCGTCATGCGGCTTCCAGCACCGGTGCGGGATGATCGGCCATGCTGCCCCTGTGATAGATCAGTACGGGGCGTTCGGTCAGCGCGATACGCCGGACCGCGCCGATGACGATCGCATGATCGCCACCGTCATAGTCGCGCCACAGCGTGCATTCGATGACGCAGGCGACGTCCGGGAGCACGGGATTGCCGAGCTCGCTCAGCGTCCAGTCGAGCGCGGCGACCTTCTCGGTCCCCTTCGACGCGAAGGCCATGGCGAGATCCTGCTGTCCGGCCGCGAGAATATGGATGGCGAAGCTCTGCCGGCTGAGGAGATGCGGGTAGGTCGCCGATGTCAACGCGGGGCACACCAGCACCAGTGCCGGGTCGAGCGACAGCGAGGTGAATGCGCTGGCGGTAAACCCGGCGATCGCGCCATCGGGATCCAGCGTCGTGACGACGGTCACGCCGCTGGGGAAGCCAGCCATCGCCGTGCGAAACTGGGCGGGATCGATCGAATGGTTTGTCATGTCTCTCTCCTTCAGCGCATCACGAACGGGTCGCCCATCGGTTGATCCGACAGGTTGACCCAGACGGTCTTGAGTTCGGTGTAATCGAGGACGGCGTGGATACCGCCCTCGCGGCCATAGCCGCTGGCGCCATAGCCCCCGATCGGCGCCATCGCCGACACGGCACGGTAGGTGTTGACCCACACGATGCCCGCATGGACATCGCGCGCCATCCGGTGGCCGCGTGCGAGGTCGCGCGTCCAGACGCCGGCGGCCAGCGCATAGTCGGTTCCGTTGGCAAGGCGGATCGCGTCGTCTTCATCGCTGAAGCGCATGATCGCGGCCACCGGTCCGAACACCTCGTTCTGCACGATGTCGAGATCCGCCGACCCGCATTCGAGCAGCGTCGGCTCGTAATACCATCCGGACTGCGCCGCGGGCCGCTTGCCACCGGCGAGCACCGTCACGCCCTGCTCGCGCGCCCTCGCGACCATCGTCTCGACGATACCGAGTTGCTGCTCCGTCGCCATCGGTCCCATGTCCGACGACGGATCGAGCGGATCGCCGATCGAGATGCGTGCGATCCGTTCGCGCAGCGCGGCGACGAACCTGTCATAAATGCCGTCCTGCACGAGCAAACGCGACCCTGCGACGCAGCTCTGGCCCGAGGCGGCATAGATCCCCGCGACCGCACCGTTGACCGCGCCTTCCAGGTCCGCGTCGTCGAAAACGATGTTCGCCGACTTGCCACCGAGTTCGAGCGACAGCTTCGCGAAATTCTCCGCCGTTGCGCGCACGACATGGCGTGCGGTCGCGGCGCCGCCGGTGAAGGCGACGCGACGAACCAGCGGATGACGCGTCAGTGCCGCGCCCGCGCCCGCGCCGAACCCCGTCACGACGTTGACGACGCCGTCGGGGAAGCCGGCCCGTGCGACCAGTTCGGCAAAGCGCAGGATGCTGGCCGATGCGTGCTCGGAGGGCTTGATGACCAGCGTGTTGCCTGCCGCCAGCGCGGGCGCGAGCTTGATCGCGGTCAGATAGAGCGGGCTGTTCCAGGGCACGATCGCGGCGACGACGCCGAGCGGCTCGTGGATGGTGAACGCGAACATGTCCGCCTTGTCGATCGGCAGCGTGCTGCCCTCGAGCTTGTCGGCCAATCCTGCTGCGTAATGGAAGAATTCGGGGAGATAGGCGAGCTGTCCGCGCGTCTCGCGGATGAGCTTCCCATTGTCCCGGGTCTCGAGTTCGGCGAGTTCGCCCGCGTTCTCGGCAACCAGGTCGCCGAGGCGCCGGAGGAGCTTGCCGCGCGCGCTGGCGGTAAGCCCGCGCCACGCGGTCGAACGGAAGGCGGCATCGGCGACGCGCACCGCGTGATCGACATCCGCGGCATCGCCGTCCGGAAGCGTCGACCAGGCCTCGGCCGTTGCCGGGTTGATCGAGGCATAGGTTGCCCCCGACGCGGCCGGGACCGATTGCCCACCCACGAGCATCTGGAACGTGGTGGTCGTCATCTTCAATCTCCGAGGGAGGGGTGGTGGCGCCCGATCGAGGCGAGGAAGTCCATCAGCAGCGCGTTGGTCGCATCGGCCATTTCGACGGGCATCATGTGCCGGGCGCCATCCACGATACGGAAGGCCGCGCCGGGAATGCGTGCGGCCAAGGCCCTGGCCATCGCGGGCGTCGATCCGACGTCATGTTCGCCGGTCGCGACGAGCGTCGGCACGTCGAGTCCGGACAACTCCGCCTCGCCGTAGCGATCTTCGGTCGCGAACAGACGGTAGGTCACCGCGTACCCGGCCGGGTCATTGGCGATGAAGCTCGCGCGCAGGGCCGCAAGATAACCCGCGTTCTCGTGTCGGAACTTCGCACTGAACCACCGCTCGATCGCACCGTCGATGTTCGCGCGCGGACCATCCGCGGTGACATCGGCCACCCGGGCAAGAATCGTGTCTCGCACGTCCGGCGCGCGGTCGAACACGCCGTTCAGGAGCACCAGTGCCTCGACCCGTTCGCGGTGGCGCAGTGCCACGGCACGCGCGACGAGTGCCCCCATCGAGAACCCGATCAGCGCCGCTTTGTCGATGCCCGCATGATCGAGCACCGCGGCGACATGATCCGCATAGCTGTCCAGACCCGCATCTGCGGGCGGCATCACGCTGCCACCATGACCGAGCATGTCGATGGCGATGACCCGGTAGCGCGTCTCGAGCACGGGCACCTGCGCCGCCCACATGTCGCGCGACAGCCCGACCCCGTGGATGAGAACCACCGCAGGTCCCGGACCGCCGCTATCGTCATAGGCCAATGGCGGGTTCACCGTGTCGAGGACGGCCGTCATCACGACGGCTGCCGCGCGGCCTTTTCGGCTGCGATGTCTTCGAGGTCCCGGTACCGGTTCCCGATGCGCGGATGGACGCGGCCGCCATCCGCCGCGCCGAGAACGATGACGATCTCATCGGGGAGCGGCGCATCCGAGATCGAGAACTCGCCGGTGATGTAGTGCGACCGCTGGCCCTCGTCGTCCTTGTGCATCATCGGCACCTGGATCGACGTTCCCAGCCCACCACGCTTGTTGGTGAAGCTCAGATAGGACTTTGCCTGCACCGCGTCGCGATAGTGGTTGCCGAAGCGCAGCGTGTGGATCAGCGCCGAGGCATGCTCGATCTCACCGCCCGCGCCGACGACCGCCGCCTTGCCATAGGCTTCAATCCGGTCCGCCCCACCGATCGCAGCGACCAGACGCTCGACGATCAACGCACCGAGATCGGACGCATGAGCGCGGATTTCGGGCTGGAGATCCTCGACAAAGCCGCGCCCGGCCCAGGGATTCTGCACGACAGCGGCTACCATGACGGTCGTGACCGGAGTCCCGGCCTGCTTGCCGCCTTCGATGCGCACCTCTTCGACGTACGAGACGATCTTGCGAATGCTGAATGCCATGTCTAGCAATCCTCCTGCCTGTATGGTGTCTGTTGGTATACCATGGGAATGGACAATGGCAATTGTTCATTTAAGAAGGTGGTCGAGGGGACACCGCCGATGCCGAATGACGACGTCAATATCCTGGACCGGATCGAAGCCCGGCCACAGACGCTGCGCCTGATCGCGCTGGACCGCGTTCGCGATGCCATTCTGGAAGGGCGGATAAGCCCGGGCGAACGCCTTGTGGAGCGCAACCTCGCCGAGCGGTTGGGCGTGAGCCGGTCGGTGATCCGCGAAGTCATTCGCAATCTGGAATCCGAGGGTCTCGTCGAAGGAACACCGTCGGGCCCCCGCCTCGGCATCATCACGATCGACCAGGCCGAACAGATCTACGACATCCGCATCCAGCTTGAGTCCTCCGCGGTTGCGGCATGCGCTCGCGTGGCTACCGAGGCCACCGTGGCGGCGCTCAGGTCGGCGCTGGCGGCGATCGCGGACGCGCATGCACAGCAAAGCGCGATCGGCGCGTTACGCGCCACGACCTGCTTCTACGAGATCATCTTCCAGACCGGCGGGCACGTCATCGCGTGGGAAATCGTCCAGCGCCTGAACAGCCGGATCAGTCAGCTCCGCGCGATGACGCTGTCCGTCGTCGGGCGGCAATCCGCTGGCCTCAAGCGACTGGCCGGAATGGTCGATCTCATCGAACGACAGGATGCCTCGGGGGCTGCTGCGGCGTGCCAGAAGCATGTGCGTGAAGCTGCCAAGATCGCCTGCGACAGACTGAGGGAAGCCAAGACATCGGGCTGACGATCTGAGACCCATGCGCTTGGAGCCCCCTCGCCTGCGATGTGGGCGGCTCCAAGACCGGGACTGGTTCGGCGTACGAAGGCCTCGCAGGCGAGCGTGAAGGGCCGAAAGGCGTAGAAACGCCTGTGATCGCAAAGGCCGCGTTATGATACCGGCGCGCAATGCGGCGCGAAACTGCGCGCCAGTTCGGCAAGGCTGACCGCGCCAAGGCGCGCGACGAGCAGGGCTTCTGCCTCGCGCAATGCATCTTCCACTGCCGCATTGACGACCTTCTCGACCGCGCAGGCGGCGTCCGGATGTTCGTTGCCGATCGCGAAGAGACGCGGCCCCCCGACCGCGCGGTGAACATCGAGCAGCGACACCGCTTCCAGATCGGCCGCGATCGCCCACCCGCCGCCATGCCCCTTTTCCGACCGCACATAGCCCGCGTCGCGGAGGCCCGCCATCGTGCGGCGGACCACGACCGGGTTGGTACGCAGCATGCGCGCGATCGCCTCGGACGTCATCGGACCATCATGCCGTGCCAGGTGGAGCAGCACATGGAGCATTCGCGAGAGGCGGCTGTCGGTACGCACCCCACGATCCTTCGCACGCCGCGCGGGATTGGCAAGCATTCCGACTCACGATACTTACGATGTTGCATGATTCGCGGAGCGCAACGATGCCTGAGTTCGAGAACCCCGACCATTGGGATACCACGGCGCAACAGTATGAAAGGACCGCCCATCCCTTCACGTCGCTCTATGCCGAGGCGGCGCTGGCGCGCGTCCGCCTGACCCCCGACAGCCGCGTCCTCGATGTCGCGGCGGGCACGGGTGCGCTCGCGCTGGCCGCGGCGCGGACGGGGGCACAGGTGCTGGCAACGGACTTCTCGCCCGGGATGGTCGCGCGCATCACCGCGGCAAACCTGCCTAACGTCGAGGCGCGCGTCATGGACGGACAAGCACTGGCGCTCGAGGATGGCAGCTTCGACGCCGTCTTCTCCATCTTCGGCGTCATCATGTTTCCGGACTGGCGCAAGGGCCTCGCCGAGATGGCGCGGGTGACGCGCAAAGGCGGAAACGGCGTGATCGCCACCTGGCAGGATCGAGGCGCGGCGACGTTCCTTTTGCTGGGCCAGATCCGCCGCACGCTGTTCCCCGACCTCACAGGCATGACGATGCCCAAGGCGGTACAGGCGCTCAGCGATCCGGCCGATCTTGCGCGTGAACTGATCGCCGCCGGATATCACGATCCCCGGATGGAGCATGTCACGCATGACTACCTGCTCGACATCGCGGCTCTTGCGGAGCCGGACACGCTCTTCGGCATGTCACCCGACTGGACCAGTCTGAGCGATGCGCAGAAAGCCGCGGTCATCGGCGAGGTGCGGCAAATGGCCGCGGGCCGCGCGACCCTGCCGATCCCCTCGACCGCGTTGGTGGCGGTGGCTCGCCGCTGATGGCCAGCGGCTCAAGCTTTACCGGTACAGGCGGGTCCGACGCCGTCATCCACCCGCAGCCTTGAGACCGCGCACGTCGGAAGCGCCGACAATGACCTGGTGGCGAGGTATCGAATACGGCACACGTACCGGATCAGAACGCGATCATCACCTTGCCGAGATGATTCCCCGCCGCGAAATAGCGGACCGCGTCGGGTGCATCGTCAAAGGCGACAATCCGGTCGACGACGGTCGTCATCCGGTTCGCCACCATCGCGTCGAGCAGGTCGACGAACATGGCGGCTGCCATTGGCATCAGAACGCGAGGTTACCCGGCAGGCGTTGCAGAGCGGTGCATCGCCGCCGGGGTCAGCACCGGGAATCTCGCACCCGCCACGGACGTCGCGGGGCTTACGGCGCTGTACGACGGGCTCGTGCTGGGCGTCTCGATCCAGGCGCGGGACGGCGTTCCGGCCGAGACGCTGCGAGCCGGTATCGCTCACGCGATGGCGGCGTGGGATATGCGTCGCACCGGACTGGCAAATTGCATCGATTGACAGCGTTCTGTCCTGCGCCCGACCATTCCCCCGGACGGTTGCAGCGCGAGCGTTGATACCCCCGAGCTTGCCCGCGCCACCGCCGTCATCCGGTTCAGGCGCCGAACGCGCCGTCGATCGTATGCATTGCGCCGGTGACGAAGCCCGCCTCGGGGCCTGCGAGCCACGCGACCATTCCTGCGACTTCCTCGGGCCGTCCGTGACGCTTGATCGCCATGAAGCTGTGCATGAGGTCCTTCGTCGGACCGTCCTCTGGGTTGGCATCGGTGTCGATCGGCCCGGGCTGAACGATATTGATCGTGATGCCGCGCGGTCCGAAGTCGCGTGCGAGCCCCCGCGCCAATCCTTGCAGCGCCGACTTGCTCACCGCGTACGACGCCATGCCGGGCACGGGCATCCGGTCACCATTGACCGAGCCGATCACGATGATCCGCCCACCCTCGGGCATCTGGCGGGCCGCCTCGACCGACGCATGATATGGTGCATGAACGTTCACCCGGAACAGCCGGTCGATCGCGTCCGGGTCCTGTTCGAGCGCATCGCCAAGGATCGCGAACCCGGAGTTCACGACCAGAATGTCGAGTGGCCCACTGTCGCGTACGCGTGCGATGACCGCGTCGCGATCGGCGCTATCGGTCTGAACCGCGGTACTTCCGGTCTCGGTCGCAAGCTGCTCGGCCGCCGCCTGCGATCCCGCATAGGTGAAAACCACGGACGCACCGTCCGAGGTGAAACGCCGGACGATCGCCGCGCCGATCCCGCGACTCCCGCCGAGCACGAGGACCGATTTTCGTTGAAACGACGTCATGGCGCGTATCCTTGAGCTTTTATGTAGGAATCATTACATATAAATCCGAATGGTCACGTCAAGGTATTCTGTAATAATGACTACAGATAACAAAGTCCGTACGCGCGGTCGCCCAAGGCGCTTCGATCCCGAAGACGCGATCGCCACCGCGCGGCAGCTTTTCCATGCGCATGGCTATGACGCGGTCAGCGTCTCGGACGTCACGACGGCGCTGGGGATCAATCCGCCCAGCTTTTACGCCGCCTTCGGCAGCAAGGCCGGTCTCTATGCGCGCGTGCTGGACCAGTATGCCGCGACCGGCGCGATCCCACTTGCACAGCTTCTGCGGGACGACCGGCCTGTCGCCGCTTGTCTCGCAGCGGTTCTGGAGGAGGCCGCCCGCCATTACGCGGCCGACCCGAATGCGAGCGGCTGCATGGTGGTCGAGGGTACCCGCTCGAACGATCGCGACGCGCGCAAGGCCGCCTGCGATGTCAGCAACGCGGCCGAAGCGACTATTCACGCGTACATCGCCACCCGCCATCCGGAAAATGCCGGGCGTCTGACGGATTTCGTCAGCACGACCATGTCCGGTCTCTCCGCCAAAGCGCGCAACGGGCACGGGCTGGATCGACTTCTCGCGACGGCGCGTCTTGCGGGACTGGCGCTCGCACAGGCTCTGCCGGACGCGACGATCCGCGAGCACTCGGATTCGTACCACTCGTGATCTCCATTGGTCATTCGCGCGCGTGTCCCCGCTTCCCGACCTTTGCGGCGATGGCTGCGACCGATTGCCGGATCGTCTTTGTCAGGATACATCGTCCCCGCTGACCTGCTCCGCTGGAGACGGTCGGCATGATCGCGTCGGTGCCCCGAGAGGGGCTTAATAGGGAACGCGGTAAGGGTGGTTCGCCGCCCGAAGCCGAGGCTGTCCCTGCAACTGTAAGCGGCGAGCGCGATGCATATCGCTTCTTCCCTCACGGGAAGGGGCAGCCACTGGGCCGGACGTTACGTCCTAAAGGCCTGGGAAGGCCGTGCATCGTGTGATGACCCGTGAGCCAGGAGACCTGCCGGCGTCTGGTCGCTCTTGCCTGGCCCAGGGGGTGGCCGCGGCACGGTACTCCGTCGAGCGACGACGTGTGCGGTGGGGACCGCACGGGCATGCGTGCCGGTCGCGATGGCGTCCGGCTGGCGCGGATGTCGGCCGTTCGCGGGAGGTCCCTGCCGGGTTCGCTCGACGCCCGGGGATTACCGTAATGCCGTTTTTGTCTTCGCGCCTCGCGTTCGCGGGCGCTTTGCTGTCACCTGTTTTCGCAGCACCGCTCAATGCGCAGTCTATGCCTGCCTCCGACAATGAAGACATCCTAGTTGTCGGCCAGCATGCCCGCGACACGCTCACCACGCCAAACGCGACCGGCAGCCGCCTAGGCCTCACGCCGCTCGAGACCCCCGCGACGATCTCGGTCATCGATGGCACCACGATCCGCGCACGCGGCGACCTGTCGGTGATCGACGCGACAAGCCGTGCGCCGGGCATCAGCAACGCCGGCAACCCCGGCAACGGTGGCACCGCGCTCGCCGCACGGGGCTTCAGCGGCCAAGGATCCGTGCTCCAGCTCATCGACGGCATCAGGCTGTTCCCGGCTGCCGGCACGATCACCTTTCCGACCGATCCGTGGATGGTCGAACGGATCGACATCCTGAGTGGTCCGGCCTCGGTGCTCTACGGCCAAGGCGCGCTGGGCGGCGCGGTGAATGTCCTGATGCGCAAACCCGATACGCAGCGGACGCACGTGGAGGGCGAGATCGGCTACGGCTCGCAGGACAGCTTCCATGTCGCGGCGGGCGCAGGCGGGCCGATCACCGACCGCCTCTCCTATCGTATCGACGGCAGCTATCGCCGCTCCAACGGCTATGTCGATCGCGGCCAGTCGCGCAGCCATGCCGTCTCGGGGACGCTGCGCTGGGCACCGACCGACACGTTCATCGTTACCGCGCGAGACGATTATGGCGACCAGAAGCCGATGCGCTATTTCGGTACGCCGCTGATCGACGGACGGCTCGATGACCGCATCCGGGAGCGAAACTACAACACACGCGACGGCTTTATTCGCTACCGCGACAACCGCACCAGCCTGCAGGTCGACTGGACGCCAAGCGATGCGGTCACCGTCAGCAACCAGGCCTATCGCCTCACCTCCAAACGCTCCTGGCTCAACATCGAAAGCTATTGCTGGATCGCCGACGACAGCGTCTGTTCCAACGGCAGCGGCAACGCCGGCACACCCGGCCGCATCCTGCGGACCGACATGACCGGGATCGTCCACGACCAGACGCAATGGGGCGATCAGGGCAGCGTGACGCTCAGGACGGACGTCGCCGATGGCGTCCGCAACGACCTTGTCGTGGGCTTCGACGTCAACCTCATCAAACTGACCTACTCACACAATTTCGGGGCTGATCCGCAGGTCTCGGAGGTCGATCCCTTCGCGTTCGATCCCGGTCTGATCGTCGACACACAGGGCATCGCGCCGCGCTATCGCACGCGCACCACCGAATATGCGGTCTTTGCCGAGGACCGGCTGAAGCTCGGCACGCACGTCTCGATCGTTGGCGGCGTCCGCTACGAGCGTGACACGATCCGCCGCTGGTCGATCGATGATCCAGGCGGCGCAAGCACCGAGACGTTCGTGCTCGACAAGCGGCTGCATAACATGACCTGGCGGGTCGGGAGCGTCTATCAGCCGATCCCGACAGTGTCGCTCTATGCGCAATATGCCACCGGCGTGGACCCGCTGGGGACGCTGACGACCTATTCGACCGGGCAGGTGCAGTTCAGCAACGCGGTTGGCGACCAGGTCGAGGTCGGCGCCAAGGCAGTGTTCCTCGACGGGCATGGCACCGCGACGCTCGCCGCCTACCGCATCGTCAAGAAGCGCCTGCTGGCGCAGCTGACCCCGACGAGCCCGGTCGAGCAGGTCGGCCAGCGATCGGCCAAGGGTATCGAGGCAGCAGTGTCGCTCGATCTGCCTTACGGTGTGGGCATCGATGCGAACGGCAGCGTACTCGACGCGACGTTCGACGACTTCGTCTCCGGCGGCACGCGCTTCGACGGCAACACCCCGCCGGACGTGCCCGAGACCCTCGCCAACGTGTGGCTACGCTGGAACGCAACGCGCGCGCTTCAGGCGCGCGCCGGACTGCGCTATGTCGGGCGCCGCTATTCGGATAACGCCAACAGCTTCCGCGTTCCCAGCTACACCATTGTCGATGCCACGCTTTCCTATGCGGTGACGCCGCACCTCGCGGTCGATATCCACGGCTACAATTTGTTTGACCGGGACTATGCGCTCAGCACGTACAATAACCAGCAATGGGTTCTTGGCCGTCCCCGCGCGGTCGACGTCTCGCTTCGTGCCGGCTTCTGACGCCCGCAGGCGGCCGGCGTCTGGCAAAATGGCGACACTGCCGCCTTTCAAGAACACAGATCGTGTTTTCGGAATTGCGGCCGTTAAGCGGTTGACGTAGCATCGCCAAATCCTCGGGAGTCTTTCGAAATGATCCAGCGTCACCGCTAAAGCGGCAAGGCATACGCCAGCGGAGCAATCCGCCGACCGGACTCTGTTTTCGAGAACATCATGCAAAGAATGAAGAACAAGACGTGCGTCGTCACCGGCGCTGCCCGTGGCATCGGCCGCGCGATCGCTGCCCGGTTCCATGACGAAGGGGCTGTCGTCATCCTCACCGAAAGGGACGAAGCGGCAGGTGCAGCGACTGCGGCTGAAATAGGATGCTCGTTCGTACCGCTCGATGTGAGCGAGGAAGCCGCGTGGTCGCGACTGGCCGGCATCGTTCCCGTGGTCGACGTGGTGGTCAACAACGCCGGCGTGACGGGGTTCGAAGCCGGCATGGCGCCCCACGACCCCGAACACGCCAGCCTCGCGGACTGGCGCGAGGTTCACCGGATCAACCTCGACGGGACGTTCCTCGGCTGCCGCTACGCCATCCGCGCGATGAAGGCGGCGGGCGCAGGATCGATCATCAACATGTCGTCCCGCTCGGGTCTGGTGGGCGTTCCCGGTGCTGCGGCCTATGCCTCGTCCAAGGCGGCGATCCGTAACCACAGCAAGACGGTTGCGCTCTACTGCGCGCAACAGGGCTGGAAGATACGCTGCAACTCGATCCACCCGGGCGCCATCCTCACGCCGATCTGGGAACCGATGCTGGGCAGCGGTCCTGATCGGGGCGCCAGGATGCAGACGCTTGTCGAAGATACGCCGCTCAAGCGGTTCGGAATGCCCGACGAAGTCGCGGCGATTGCGGTCATGCTGGCTTCCGATGAAGCCACCTACGTCACCGGGACGGAGGTGACCATCGACGGTGGTCTACTCGCCGGAGGGGGAGCCTGACGCCGTTGTTGTCGCGCCCTTATTTCGAACCACCGGGCGCGACGATCTTGAACGCCTTTGGCGGTTCTGCGCCCATCAGGTTTTCGACGAAATAGTCCCATCGCCGCCGCATCATGTAATAGGATTGGTCGCCATAGCCGTGCCGTGCGCGGGGGAACAGCACCAGATCGAAGTCCTTGTTCGCCTTCTGGAGTGCGTCGACCACCAGCAACGTCGATGACACCGGGACGTTATCGTCCAGGATACCATGTGCCAGCATCAGCTTGCCCGTGAGGTTCTGGGCGAAGTCCTGATTGGCCTGCAGGTCGTAATTCGTCGTCTTTCCGTTACTCTCCAGCAAGCCGAGATACTTCTCGTAATAATCGTCCTCATAGTTCCGGTTGTCGTGGTTGCCGCTCTCGGCGATCCCGACCTTGAAGAACTCGGGATAGCGAAACATCGCGGCCGCGGTCGCGTTGCCGCCGCCTGAATGCCCCCAGATGCCCACGCGATCGGTGTCCATCCATGCATTCCGCGACGCCAGGTCCTTGATCCCGGTGACCTGATCAGGGACGGCCTGCTTGCCCATGTCGCGATAATAGAAGTCCTGAAACGCCTTCGAGCGGCGCGGCGTACCCAGCGCGTCGATCTCCACCACGGCGAAGCCGAGCTGCGCCAACGCACCCGCGTCGCCCATCGACGGCGCGAACTGCCGGGAGGAAATCGTCCCCGTGAACGGCCCCGGATAGATATAGTCGATGACCGGATATTTCTGCCGCGGATCGAGCCCTGCCGGCTTGAAGAGCAGCCCGTGACACAGCGTCTTGCCGTCGGCGCACCGGACGGCGATGTTCTCCGGTGCCTGCCAGCCCGCCGCGCGCAACCGGGTCACGTCGCCCTTCGCCAGATCCGTGACAACAGCGCCATCCGCACGCCGCAAGACCGCGGTCTGCGGCTCCTGCGGGGTCGAGTAGATATCCACGAAGTAGCGTCCATCGCTCGACGGCACCGCGATATGGTCCTGCCGCTCGGGCGTCAGCAGCCTCGGTTTGCCGCCCTTCAGATCGATCGCGTAAATGCTGCGATAATAGGGATCGACGCCGGACTCACGCCCGATACCGGCGATCAGCATCTTTCCGCTGCGCTCGTCGATATAGACCGGGTGGTCGACGTTCCAGCGGCCTTGCGTCACCTGCCGCACCAGCTTGCCGGTGCGTGCGTTGTACAGATAGTAATGACCCCAGTCGTCGCGCTGGGACCACCACAGGATCTCGCCGCGCTCGGACAGATAGCGCCAGTTGATCCCCTCGTCATTGTAGCCGCTGTCGAACCAGGTCGGCACGGTCTCGGTGAACACGTCGCGCACCGTGCCCGTGGCCGCATCGGCGATGCGCATCGTCTCCACCTTGTGGTCGCGCGAGGTCGACACGAATGCGAGCGTCCGGCCGTCCTTGGCCCATTGCATGTCCTGCGGACCCTCGCCGCACACCACGTCGTCGCACAATGACGACCGGTGCGGATCGGGCGACATCTTCAGACGGACCACAGTACCATCGCCGACATCGACGATGACGCGCTGGATATGGATGATCTCCTTGTCACCGACGAACGGGTATTTCCACGTATCGGTGCGGGAGTGGCCGACCTGCGTCGTCGTCGTCGTAAAGTCGGCCACCGCGCGCTGATCCTGCTGGAAGGTCGCGACCTTCTTCGAGTCGGGTGACCAGATCACGATCGCCTGATCCGAATGTTTCCAGCCGGCATTGTCCGTTGCGTAGCCGAAATCCTTGACGCCATCGGTCGTCAGCTGCCGCTCCGCGCCGGTGTCGACGTCGCGTACCCACAAATTCCAGTCGCGCAGGAATACCGCACGCTTGCCGTCCGGGGAGGCGACCGATGACGCCCGGCTGCGCTGCGCCGGGGCGGCTGCGACCTGCTTGGCCTGCGGGCCAGCCATCTTCGTGCACTTGTAGGGCTGCGCCAGCGCGCAGGAATATCGCTCGCCACCAACGCTCACGATCGCGGTGTTCGCCGCGAAATCCGGCTCCAGTCGCTCGACGAACAGCTTCTTCGCGTCCTGCTCCTTCAGTCCAGCCGCATTGAGCGATGCCAGCAGCGCCGCCGTCTCGAAGGCCGGGGCCTTGGTGCCCTTCGCCGCATCGCCCAGCATGATCGTCGGCACGCCGTGGCTGGTGTCCGCATACCAGAAGTGCCGCGCATCTATCCAGTGCGCGGTCCGCACCGCGTGGTCGACCAGCGGCGACGTGTACGGGCCCAATTGGTGCATGGCGCGATCATAGTCGGCGGCGGTCACAGCCGGTCGCTGCTGCGCGGCCGCCGTCCCGGCAATCGTGGAAGCCAAAAGCAAGCAGGCGATCAACCGCATCAGGGAGCTTTCTGAAGGTTAGGAACTGACGAGCCACGCAACGAAACGAGGGGTCGTCGTCCCTCCGCTCACCCTGCGCATTTCGGTCCCACTAGGACTGGGCATGGCTATCATGCAGACCCGCGGCGGCGATCACAATAGCGCTAGTCGAGCACGCGCAGCATCAGATGACGCGCCGACCATTCACGCCTAGACATTCCCCGTCCGGTAGCTCGCTCGTCTCGAACGCAAGCGCTCTGCGCCGCCGCCATTCGTCACGCCAGCGCGCGGCCCAACTGGCTATCCGTGCCCGTCGCGATGTCAGCCCGCGTGATCGGGACTGCTATGTCCGGCGTGACACCTTGGTCGGGTTGCGGTGTCGTCGGGAACCGGCCGATCAGCGGCAGGTCGGCTTCGAGCCCGGTCTCGGGCAGACGCACGAAATAGAAGCAGCCACCATTGATCCCGCGCCGGTTGCCGCCGGTCGTCTCGCCGATCAGCGTTGCGAGACGGTTGCGGCGGACGAAATCGGCGAACTGGAACGTCGCCGAGCTGTTCTGCGGCCCGATCAGAACGCGCACGTCGCCCGCATAGCGCCTGCCCCGCGGTCTGATCGGGTCGACCCGGTCGCCGGGCGCATCGAGCCGCAGGAATCGGTCGTCGATCCTCGTCGCATTCTCCCCCAGATGGTCGAAACTGCGGTCCCACGTGTCGAGTGCAGGCCGCAGGTCGTCGGGCACGGTGCGGTAGCGGATGAGCCGCTGGACCTCCTCGAACGGCGTCTCGCGTAACACCAGCCGCTCGGCGAGCGCGTTGCCACAGTCGAGCCCCCCCTCGTTCGCGCGCAGATCGACGACCAGTCGCGGCACGCGCTCTGCGACCAGCTGGTCGACCGCCTCGTCGAGCCAGCCGCGCCAGTCCCACTTGCTGTCGTAGAGCCCCCAGTTCGGCATCGACAGCAGCGCGGCATCGCCACGCCGCTCGATCGTCCAGACCGGCGTGTCACTGCGTGCATCGACGCCAGCGTGCGCGGTGGCGCGGCGCTGCGCCAGCGAGACGCCGGCAACGATCGCGGCACGTCGCCGTCCGCCAGGGTCCTCCACCGTCAGCCGGTAGCGGTCCTGCACGAACAGCATCGAGAAGAAGATGTCGAAGGTCTCGTAGCGGTCGTCGCCCTGCACCGAGAGAAGCCGGCGACGCTTGGCATCGTTGTGCCCGTCCGCACGCGCGAGCGGCATGAGCGCGGCGAGAATGGCGGCCGCGGATCGGCCATTGACCGCCAGGATGCGGCTGCCCGGCGCGATCCCCGTGGCGAATGGATCGGCCGTGACGACCATCGTGTCGCCGATCCAGAGAAATTCGAGCGGCAACCGGTCGGGCGCTTCGAATAACGCGGCGGCGACCGCGCGGCGCTGATTGTAGAAATTGGCATAGCTATGGCCGCAGCGCACGGTCGCGAGGAAGCGCGACAGCGTGAGGTAGAACGCCCGTAGCGTCATCGGGACGGCCACCGCCCGGTCCAGCGCATCGAAACGGGCGTCGATCTCGCGCGGCGTGTTGTAACGGTGGAGACCGGGGTGGAGCGCGGCATATGCCTTCCTCAGCAACGCGATGTCCGCACGCATCGCCGCGGCGCGGAGGAGCGTCGGACCGGAGGAAGTCCGCGCGAGCAGTGGCGAGGCGGCAAAGGTGACTCCGAGTCCGCCGAGGACGGCGCGGCGAGACGGTGGCGATGCGGTCATGTCAGCTCCGACGTTATGGATACCCCCTTCAAGCATGGCCGAGCGCGTACGCGTCGCCTCATCATCGCCCATGCCATGTGGTTTATGGGTTGTGAGACGCCCGGTACGCACTTGGCGACCGACCATAGCGCCGCTGGAAGGCGCGGTTGAAGCTGGCCTTCGACGCGAACCCGGCGTCGAGCGCGATCGCCAGAACCGGCCGGGAATCGTCCGCCGCCAGTGCCGCGGCCACGTCCTCGCAGCGAAGCCCGTTGACGAAATCCGAAAAGCCGACGCCCAGCCCCTCATTGAGCGCGCGCGACACATAGGTCTCGTTGGTCGCAAGCAGGCTCGCCAGCCGCCGCAGCGTCAGCGCGTCGTGCCGGTACCAGCGATTGTCGCGGACCCGCGTCGCCCATTCCTCCCCTTGCGCTTGCCAGTCTCGGGCGGGGGGTGATCGAACCTCCGGGATCCGCAATGCGTCGAGCGCCGGAAACGGCAGTGCGAGATACCGCCATCCTGCGATCCCGAGATACAAGGCGAACCCCGCGATCGCGACGTAGAGCGGCATCAGCCCCCGATAGCCGAGCGGCGTCACAGCATCGACCAGCAGCCAGCCCGCCCAGACGATCGCCAGCAACGGATAGGCGACGGCGGTGCGGCCGAGCCACGCAGTCGCGAACCGCGCGTCGTCGCTGCGCCTTTGCGACAGGGCGTCGCGGTAGTCGCGCAACAGTCGGGTGGTCCACGCGCCATAGACGACGAAGCTGATCGCCAGCAGCACTGCGACGATCGCACTGCCCGTCGTGAAAGCCAGATCCGCCCAGCGATGCTTCAGCGGCGTCGGCAGGAGGAAGGCGGCAGTCTGATAGCCGAACTGGATCGCACCCGGCAGCAGATGTCGCCAGGCCGCGGGCGACCAGCGACGGGTGACGAGCGCATGAGCGTGAAGATAGAGGAGCGGCGGGACCAGCAGCGCGTTCGAGAAGGGCGCGAACGTCAGCCACCACCAGCGATCGTAAAAGCCGGCAAACCCGATCAGCCACGGCACGAAGACGCCGGTCATGACGATCAGCAGCGCGGCGAGCATACGCGCCGCCAGCCGGTTGTGAAACGACGTCGACAGGCCAACCGCCAGCGGGAGCAGAATCGCCGCCGCCACCGTGAGGACTGCGGTCCGCCAGCCAAAGACCAGATCCATGGCGATCAGCGTAGCTCCGACCACACCAGAAGCCAGCGATCACATATCGGCGGAAGCGCCCGACCGTCTCGCCTCGATCGATGCCGTCGCGGACCTGCACAGTCTGCAATCTCCCCGGCACACCGAAAGCGTTTGCTGATCGGTTTCCGGAGGGCGCAGTCTGCTCTCATCGCTCCAGCCAAAGCCGAGCGATGACGCGGACGGCGAGCGCTGCCGGCCACGTCGGCCATCCCGGACAATCGGGAGGCTTCAGGCGCAAGGAGATGGGCAGGATGAAGGCTTGGATACCGGCGCTGATCGCTGCAGGCGCAGGCACCGCGGCGGCATCAACGCTCAGCCTGTCCGGCAGCCGTGACGTCGCCCCGAGCTTGCGAGCGATCGCCGTGGTCATTGGCACCGCGATGGTCGCAAACCATTGATGACACGCGCACTATGACGCGGCTCGACCGTGCGAACAACGTCGCGGACCTGCGCCTGATGGCGCGGGGTCGGCTGCCGCGGCCGATCTTCGACTATATCGACGGCGGCGCGGATGACGAAATATCCCTACGACGCAACGTCAGCGCGTTCGCGGACTATGACCTGGTCCCCGACGTCCTCAATGACGTTTCGGAAATCCGGACCGAGACCCGGATCTTTGGCCAGTCTTCGCCGTGGCCGTTGATGCTGTCACCCACCGGCCTCACGCGCATGTTTCACGGGCAGGCAGAGCTCGCCGTCGCCCGCGCAGCCGCGCGACACGGGCTTCTCTACAGCCTCTCCACGATGGGCACGACGCGGTTGGAGGATCTCGCGCGGGCCTATGCCGGACCGAAGGTCTTCCAGATCTACATCTTCAAGGACCGCGGACTGACCGCCGAATTCGTGGCGCGCTGCCGGGATGCGGGTTTCCACGGCCTTGCGCTGACCGTCGACACGCCCGTCGCGGGCAATCGGGAGCGCGATCGCGTCAGCGGCCTCTCTCTGCCCCCGACGCTGACGCTCCGGTCGTTGCTCAGCTTCGCGCTCCACCCCGGCTGGTCGATCCCTGCGCTGACCGGGTCCAGGTTCGACCTCGCAAACGTCAGCCACAAGGTCGACGCGCTGGCATCGGGGCCGATGAGTCTCTTCGACTATATCGGTGGTCAGTTCGACCGCTCGGTCGGCTGGCGCGACGTCGAGTGGCTGGCACGCGAATGGCATGGGCCGCTTGCGATCAAAGGCGTGATGACGCCCGAGGACGCGCGCCGCTCGATCGCCTCGGGCGCGACGGGTGTCATGATTTCCAACCACGGCGGGCGCCAACTGGACGGCGCGCCGGCCCCGATCGACCAGATCATGGCGGTCCGCGACGCCATTGGCGACGCACCGGACGTGATCTGCGACGGCGGTATCAGGCGCGGGTCCGACGTGGTGAAGGCGCTCGCGTTGGGGGCGACCGCCTGCTCGATCGGGCGCCCCTATCTCTATGGACTGGCAGCAGGCGGTGAACGAGGCGTCGATCGCCTGCTGACTCTGTTGAAGGACGAGTTCGTACGCACGCTGACGCTTGCGGGGATCAACGACATCGCGGACGTATCCCGCCGCCATGTTCGCAATCGTCGAAGCGAGCGCGGGCCTGGACATTGAACACCGCCGCACGATGCTGGCGGCCCGGTGTCTTGGTTCCGCTACCTACCGTCATTAAGCGGCACAGACCCAAGTGTCTTCCGTCAGGGCGCACTCGAGCGATGACCGTCAACATAGTTGCACCGGTTCCAAAGTGTCTTACACAGACAAGACAGTGGCGGGATGGGGTAATGCATGTGAGCCGTATGGTCTTGTTAGCCCTATTGGGCTCGCTCGCGTGGCCCGCACCGTCGCAGGCGACCTTACCGCCGGTCGTTGTCCCGACGTTCACGCGCTGCCTGGATGCCAAGGATCGCCCGGAACTCGCGCCGTCAATGTGCGCGCGCATGACGGTGCCACTGGATCACCGCCAGCCGGATAACCGGCAGCTTTCGCTGTTCGTCCGAAAGTTTCCCGCCGGGACGCGGCCGAAAGGCCAGCTCTGGCTTATCGCCGGGGGGCCTGGCGAGGCCGGGTCCTCCTTCTATCCGTTTCTCGCATCCTTGCACAAAGCCGCGCCCGGCTATGACCTGATGATCCCCGATCATCGTGGCACCGGCTTTTCGACGCGGATGTGCGAGACCGAGGAATCGATCGGCAGCGCCGGCGGGACGGCGCTGGCCGGCGCGGAATGGGCCAGCTGCTTCGCAAGCCTCGACATGGATGCCAGCCGCACGCGTGCTTTCTCGTCCAGCAACGCGGCGTACGATCTTCGGGCGCTGATCGACGGTTTCTCGCAAGGCCGCCCGACCTTCCTGTACGGCGTGTCGTACGGCACCCAGCTGGTCCTGCGAACATTGACGATCGCGCCACCCCGCCGGCTCGATGGTGTCATACTCGACTCGCTCATCCCGCCAGAGACGAGCGCGGTCTGGGATCTCAGTCACCGCTCCGCCGTGGTCGATGCCGTTGGCCGTCGCGTGCTCGCGCAGTGCGATCGGACGCCGTCCTGCCGAGCCTCTCTGGGCGGGTCCGCCAGCGGCGCGATGCACGATGTTCTGACCGATCCGGCGCTACGCGGCGTTCTCGGCGAGAACCCGAAATATTTGTTCGGTGCGATGCTGGATGTGCCGGGGGTACGGGCTCGCATTCCGGCAATCCTGTCGGATCTGCGCCAAGGCACGGTAACATCGTGGACCGAAGCGAAGCTGCGATTGGCGCAGATCGGGAATACGCTGCTCCCCTACCCGCAATCGAACGCGTCGATCCCGCTTGTCGGGCTTATCAGCGCGTCCGAAAACAACGCGCGGCCGGCTCTCAGCGACGCTGTCGTGGCGCAGGAGGAACGGGACTTTCTCTTCGCCAGCCCGTTGCCGGGCCTGCTGACGCGTTCGGGCTTTCCGCTGTACGAACGCGACGGCGCCTTTGGCCGGCTGCCGTCGCGAACGCCCCCGATATTGGTGCTTCACGGTACGCTCGATCCAAAGACACCCATCGAAGGCGCCGCGGCCCAGATCGCCATGCTCGGGAAAAGCGGCACCGTGGCGCTGGTCACAGTCACGGACGCCCCGCACTTCCTGTTGTTTACCGCGCCCGACTGCCTGGTGCCCGCTGTCCGTCGTTTCCTGACCCGTCGGCATGCGCGCCCTTCGGTTTGTCGATACGGCCCCGATCAGCCAGCGCGCGGCTCGGACCGACCGGCTAGCGAGAGCCCCTCGCGCCGGAGGTAAGGGCAGCGACGGCGCGCGCGATTTCGGCGTTTTCGAGCGACGCGAGGACCCGCACGACGACACGTCCAGCCGTCGCAGCAGGGTCGATCGAAACGCCCGCCCAACCGAGATCCGCACAAATCGCGGCGCGGACGACGGCATCGTTTTCGCCAATCCCGCCGGTGAAGACGATCATGTCGGCGCCACCGAGCGCGGCCATCATCGCGGCGATGTGTTTCGCGACCGAGCGGCAGAACATGGCGATCGCCAGCTTTGCGTCCGCGTTCGTTGCGGCAACTGCATGCAGTTTGCGCAAGTCGCCCGAGACGCCGGAGATTCCGAGCAACCCCGAGCGGTGGTCGACCAGCTCCTCGATGCCGGCGGCATCCATCCCCCGCTCCCGCATGAGATACAGCAGCAGGCCGGGGTCGAGATCGCCGGCGCGCGAGGCCATGACGATGCCACCCGATGGCGTCAGGCCCATCGTCGTATCGACCGACCTGCCGCCGCGCACGGCGGTGATGCTGGCCCCGCTGCCAAGGTGCGCGATGATCAGCCGTTCGGGCAGATCCGGCCGCAGCTGGCGGACGATCGACTGGCAGGACAGGCCATGGAAGCCGTAGCGCCGTACGCCATCGGCGCGAAATTTCTTCGCGATCGGCAGGACCGCGGCGACCTCGTCGAGGTCCTTGTGGAAGCCCGTGTCGAAACAGGCAACCTGCGGCACGTCCGGGTACCGCGCCTGTGCCGCGCGGATCAGCGACAGCGCGGCCGGGCCGTGCAGCGGCGCGAACGCCGTCGCGCGCTCCAGCCGTGCCAGAACGCCCGCATCGATCTCGACAGGGTCGAACAGGTCCGGCCCACCATGGACGATGCGGTGCCCGATCGCCGCGGGCCGCGCACCGCCCAGGGCCGCGTCGATCCGCTCGACCATATCGGCGGGCTGCGCACCCTCCACGTCTCCGGACGTGCGCTCCTCGACCCCGTCGGGTCCGCCCGCATAGAAGCCGAACTTGAGCGAGGAAGACCCCTCGTTGAGCGTGAGGATACCCGTCCGCCCCATGCTCGCCACCGCGATCACCGCCGCCATTGCCAGTCGCGGATCTCGGGCAGGTCATCGCCCTCTTCGTAGACGTGCAACTTGTGCCGCTCGATCAGCGCCCAATAGCGCGCCGTCTCGTCCGCGACGCGGTCGTGCAGCCGGGGGATCCGCTCGATCGCGTCGAGCGCGAGGCGGTAGCGGTCGAGATCGTTGAGCACGACCATGTCGAACGGCGTCGTCGTCGTGCCCTCGTCCTTGTACCCGCGGACATGGATATTGTGGTGGTTGGTCCGGCGATAGGTGAGCTTGTGGATCAGCGCGGGATAACCGTGAAAGGCGAAGATCACCGGCGTGTCGGTCGTGAACAGCGCATCGAACGCGCGCTCGTCGAGCCCGTGCGGATGCTCGGACTGCGGCTGGAGCACCATCAGGTCGACGACGTTGACCACGCGGATGCGGATGTCGGGGATATACTCGCGCAGCAGCATCACCGCCGCCATCGCCTCAAGCGTCGGCACGTCGCCCGCACAGGCCATCACGACATCGGGTTCGCCGCCATCGCTCGCCCAGTCCCAGATCCCGGCACCGGCGGTGCAGTGGCGGACGGCATCGTCGATGGCCAGCCAGCTTGCCTCGGGCTGCTTGCCCGCGACGATCACGTTGACGTAGTTGCGGCTGCGCAGGCAGTGATCCGCCACCGACAACAGGCAGTTGGCGTCGGGCGGCAGATAGATCCGCACGACGTCCGCCTTCTTGCTCGCGACATGGTCGAGAAAGCCCGGGTCCTGGTGCGACAGGCCGTTATGGTCCTGTCGCCAGACATGCGAGGTCAGCAGATAGTTGAGCGATGCGATCGGCTTGCGCCACGGGATCGTGCGCGTGACCTTCAGCCATTTCGCGTGCTGGTTGAACATCGAATCGACGATGTGCACGAACGCCTCGTAGCATGAGAACAGCCCGTGCCGCCCGGTTAGCAGATAGCCCTCCAGCCACCCCTGGCAGAGATGCTCGCTCAGCACCTCCATCACGCGGCCATCGCGGCTGAGATCGGTGTCGTTCGGCTCGGTCACGGCCATCCAAGCCTTGCCCGTCACGTCATAGACCGCCTGCAAGCGGTTCGACGCGGTCTCGTCGGGCCCGAACAACCGGAACGTCGCAGCGTCGGCGTTGAGCGCCATGACATCGCGCAGATATTTGCCCAGCACGGCGGTCGCCGCGGCCTTGACCGCGCCCGGCTCCGATTGCGCGATCGCGTATGCGCGGAAATCGGGCAACGACAGCGGCTTCAACAACTCCCCGCCATTGGCATGCGGGTTCGATCCCATGCGGCGATGGCCCGTCGGCGCGAGCGCGGCATACTCCTCGCGAAACCTGCCGGTCTCGTCGAACAGCTCGTCGGGGCGGTAGCTGCGCATCCACGCCTCGAGCTGCGTCAGATGCTCGGGATCCTTGAAGTCCGCGATCGGCACCTGGTGCGCGCGCCACGTGCCCTCGACCGGCTTGCCGTCGACGACCTTGGGCCCGGTCCACCCCTTGGGTGTCTTGAGCACGATCATCGGCCAGCGCGGTCGCTCGCCGACCCCACCGCCCGCTCGCGCCGCGGACTGGATCGCGGCGATGCGGTCGAGCACGGTGTCGAGCGTGGCGGCGAGCAACTGATGCACCTCGGCCGGATCGTCGCCCTCGACGAAATGCGGTTGATAGCCATAGCCGCGCAACAGCTCGGTCAACTCGTCGCGACCGATCCGCGCGAGCACGGTCGGGTTGGCGATCTTGAAGCCGTTGAGATGGAGGATCGGCAGCACTGCGCCGTCGCGCGCGGGATTGAGGAACTTGTTGCTGTGCCAGCTCGTCGCCAGCGCGCCGGTCTCAGCCTCGCCGTCGCCGATCACGCAGGCGGCGATCAGGTCGGGATTGTCGAACACCGCGCCGTACGCATGCGCGAGCGAATAGCCGAGCTCGCCACCTTCGTGGATCGAACCCGGCGTTTCGGGGGCGACGTGGCTCGGAATCCCGCCCGGCCAGGAGAATTGCCGGAACAGCCGCTCCATCCCGCCGCGGCTGCGCTCGATCGCGGGATAGCGCTCGGTGTAGGAGCCTTCGAGATAGGTGTTGGCGACCAGCCCCGGCCCGCCATGACCTGGGCCAATGATCGCGATCATGTCGAGCTCACGCGCGACGATGACCCGATTGAGGTGGACGTAGAGCATGTTGAGCCCCGGCGTCGTACCCCAGTGCCCGAGCAGCCGGGTCTTCACGTGCGCGATCGCGAGCGGTTCATCGAGCATCGGATTGCTGCGCAGATAGATCTGGCCGACGGACAGATAATTGGCTGCGCGCCAGTATCCATCCATCCGGCGGAGCATGTCATCGGACAGTGGACGCGTCACTGCGGTTACGGGGACCGCCGCAGCGGGAGGATCAGCCGGGCATGATGCACCGTTCGTCATAGCGATTGTCCTCTGCGCGGATTTCGCGCGACAACATACCTAGCAGTTATGTCGATCGCATGTCGGTTTCTCTTGGAAGCCCGAGCCTGCAGACTTCCGCCCACCTGATTTCGGTAGCGGACGCTTATTCCTGATCAACTTAAACACTTGCCGATCGCGTCCCGCCCCCTGTCCGAGCGAGGCAGGGACCCTGGATCGCCGCTTGACCGATTGGCGTGCGAGGCCGACGCCGTCAGCATGACCGATCCAAGGGCCGCCACGCTCTCCCTACTCGCGCGGCGCGCACCGGGCGCGACGATATGTCCAAGCGAAGTGGCCCGCGCGATCGCCCAGGATTGGCGCGGCGCGATGCCCGCGGTCCACGCTGCGGTAGACGGATTGGTCAGCGACGGGCTGGTACGACTGAGCTGGAAGGGACACGCGCTCGAAGCACGCTCAGGACCGTACCGGATCAGCCGTCCCGGCGACGCATAAAGCCAGGATCTGCTCCTGCGTCCGTCGCCACCGCCACATCGCGCGGCGACACACCGCTCGAGGCTAACCGGTAACCATCGACGCTTATTGCAGCGATCCGCCAGCCCGCGGCACGGGGCATCGGTCGGTCTAATCGGGGATCAAGGCCCACCCACGAAGCTGCAGCGTCGCCATCGTCGTCAACGCGGACACATCGATATCGACATTCTTGGCAACCGCTGCGGGATCGATCGTGTTGCCGACCAGCGCCTGACTGCAAACGCGCACCGACACGCCTGCCGCACGCAGGGCGGCGATCAACGGCAAATTGGGGTTCTTCGCCGCCTTGGCGCGCGTGCTGTAAGCCGCGTCGGTCGTTACCAGCGGCGTCGCCGGTCCGTGGATGATGACGACGACATCGCCGGGTTTGGGCCGGACGCCATCTGCGCCGAGCAGGTTGAGGAACCGCGCGACCTTTTCGAGAGCCGGGTTGACCTGATCGGCCGAGCCGCCGGCCTTGGTGATGCTGAACAGCACGCGGTAGCGAAGCGCGGGATCAGGGCGTTCGCTCGCTGCGGGCACGGGCGAGATTGCGCCATAGCCCTGCACGACAGGATGGCGGAGATCCGCAGCCTTCGCGCCGCTCGTCGCCATCAGCAGCATCATAACCGCAGCCAGACCGGATCTGACGACCATAGCGCACTCCCATGTTACCCGCCCCGATGTGGCCAGGGACCCGACCACCGGACGACAGTCAGGCTTCACCAAACATCTCGCGCTGGGATTTGTCCAGTTCCTCGGCATAGCGTCGTCGTACGTGCGATTCCGACAGGATCCCGAGCACATTGCCGCCCCCGGCAACGATCGCCATCTCGTCTGCGCCCGCCGCATCGAAGGCCGCCATGACGGACTTTATGTCGGCGTCGGGTGACAGCATCTCGTCTTGATGGATCGCCAGCGTGCCGATCGCGTCGGTCGACGCGACGCCCTCGGCAAACGCGCTGGCGGTCTGGACGATGCCTGCATAGCGATCCTGCTCGTCCACCAGGACGACGCGACTGGTCGACCCCAACAGAAACAGACGGCGAAACTCGGCGACGGTGATCCGCGCAGGCGTCGGCCGCTCCACCTTTCGCATCATGCGTCCGGCGGTCAGCATCCGGACCCAGCCTACATCGCGCGCACTCTTGATCGTCTCGCCACGAAGGTGAAGTCGCCACGTCGAGAAGGAATAACCGAACGTCTCGCGCACGATCGTGGAGGACACCAGCGACGCAGCGATCGTTGCGCCGGCGAGCGAGAAGTCGTGCGTCGCCTCCAGTACCAGCATGGCCATCGTCATCGGCCCGCCGACGACCGCGACCGCCAGTGCCGCCATTCCCACCAGCGCCGCATTCTCGCGATCGACCAGCCCCTGCCCGGCAATCCAGCCCAATCCGCCTGCGTAGAGCTGGCCGAGCAGGCTGCCGAGGAACAGCGAGGCGAAGAACAGCCCGCCCCGGAAACCGAAGCCGAGCGAGATGACCGAAGCCGCGCTCTTCATGATGAGGATTGCGGCAAGGATTGTGAGGGGGACGCCATATTCGAGGTCGATGTGGAGAGCGCCGTGTCCTGCGGACAGGATCTGCGGCGTTAGCCACGCGAGCGGGATCAACAGCAGGCCACCGACGATCGGTCGCCACGACGTGCGGACGGGCATGCGCCGCGTCAGTGCCTCGACCCCGGCAACCGCGCGCATCAGGAGGATGCCGAATCCCGCGGTGACGGCCCCCAGACCGGCGTAGATGAGGTAATGGTGCGTCTGAACCTGCTCGGCGACGGTTGCGTGGACAAGATAGGGCTGCGCGCCGAACGCCTGCGCGACGAGCACGCCGGACAGCGAGGCCGCGGCGACGGGTGCGATCGCAGCGGGCGTGTAGGCGCCGATGACGATCTCGAACGCGTAGAACGCGCCGGCCAACGGGGCGCCAAAGGCACCTGCGATCGCGGCGCCCGTGCCTGCACCGACCAGGATCCGCAGGTCGGCACGGCGCAACCGGAACCAGCCGCCCGCGATCGAGGCGACGACCCCGCCAAGCTGCGCATAGGCCGCTTCAAGCCCGACCGATGCGCCGAATCCGTTCGAGATGATCGTCTGGCCGGAGATGACGAGGCTGTCGCTCCTCGACATGCGACCGCCGTGCAGCGCATTCGCCTCGACGGCGTCGACCATGCGTCGCGTTCGCGCCTTCGTGATCCAGGAGAAGAGTGCCAGCACGACACCGCCGAGCGGCAAGGCAAGCAGCGCCAGCAAGGGTATCGCCGGCGTCGCGCTCAACCGCTGGCCGCTTGGGAGGTCGAAAAGCAGATGCTGGATCGTGCGCGCAATCATCCCCTGCACGACGCTCAGCAAACCCGCAGCCCCGCCGATCGCGACCGCCAGCAGGATCAGCACCGCTTCGCTCGCGCGCAGGCGCTGCCGCATCCATGACGTGGCCGACCGTATGCCTGTGACGTCCATACTCACGCGCGCGCGGCCCGACACACCGCGCTGCGACCCGCTCGGAATTGCGCAGCAGCGCGGCGAACATGACCGGCGTGCTGGCGCCACTCAGGATCCGAAGCAGCACGGCGCCCGTTCATGGTGTTGCCTGTCCGGCACCGGTGATGCTCGCCGGCACCACGACGATGGGCAACGGCACAAAGAGAGCGAGGCAGACGCATGGCGCCGGTTAAACCCAAGCCGTCGTCCCGGCTATACCGATCTCGGCGGTGGCGATTACGCAGAGGACGGATTCAACATCGCCGCGCCGAGCCGAGGCCGCTGCGGGTCGAAGCCGATGCGATCCGGTTCCGCTTCACGAGCAGGCGGCTAAAAGGCCTGAAAGGGGAAGTGTCGTTGTCATTTGAATTGCTGTGTCGCCGCGTGGGCATCGTTGCCGGTCTGTCCGGGCTCGCGGCGTGCGTTCCTGCCGGTCGACAGCCTGCTTCGCCCGCATCCGTACCGATCACCGTGCAGACGACCACGCCTGCCCGAACACCGCCCAGGCCGGTGCCAATCCGGGCCCAGCCGTCGGCCGACCTGCTGAACGCCGTCCAGGCGCTGGGCGCCAGCTTCAAGGGTGAGGTCGGCATCAGCGTTCGCGATATCGACGAGGGCTGGGTCGTCGCCTGGGAAGGGGATAGTCCGCGCCCGCAGCAGAGCGTGAGCAAGTTCTGGGTCGCGATCGCGGTCATGGATGCGGTCGACCGGGGCCGGATGTCACTCAGCGATCCGGTGACGGTCACGAAATCCGATCTCACCGTGTTCCACCAGCCGATCCGGACGCTGGTCGGCCCGGACGGCTACAGGACGACGATCGGCGAACTGCTGCGCGGGGCGATGACTCGCAGCGACAACACCTGCAACGACGTGCTTCTGCGGCGCGTCGGCGGCCCCGACGCGATCAACCGCATGCTCGCAGGAAAGGGCGTTGCGGGCGTCAGGTTCGGCCCGGGGGAGCGGCAGTTGCAGGCGCGTACGGCCGGACTGGAATGGCGGCCGGAATGGGCTGGCGGCTGGGGATTCCTTCAGGCGCGGGCGGCGATGACCTATGAGGCACGCGACAAGGCGCTGCGTCGGTATCTCGCGGCGCCGCTCGACGGCGCCTCTGCCAACGGCGTGACGCTGGGGCTGTCGCTGCTGGCACAGGGCAAACTGTTGAGCGCGCGCTCGACCGCGTCGTTGCTGACCTTGATGCGCTCCAGCAAGACCGGCCCGCTTCGTCTGAAATCGGGCCTCCGCCCCGGCTGGACGCTCGCGCACAAGACGGGGACGGGCCAGGACCTCGGCACGCTGTCGACCGGGTATAACGACGTCGGATTGCTCGTCGCGCCCGACGGGCATCGCTATGCAATCGCCGTGATGATCGCGAGCACACGGCAACCGATCCCGGTGCGGATGCGGCTGATGGGCGACGTGACACGCGCCGTCGTGGCGGCTGCGGGCCGGTGATCGCGAACCGCCGCTGATCCGCGCGCTATGCGGTCGGCCAATCGTTAGCCATCGGCGGCCCCTGCGGTGGTGACGTTCCAGGTTGCGAGCGTCTTGCCCGTGCGGGGGTTGTCGATCGCCACCTCGTCCATCGTCACGCCGACGACGCAGATCGGGCGCTGCTCGGCCCCCGCAGGCTGCCGACAGGACACCGGCCCCTGCCCCGGTATGTCGGCGATCCGACCCGCCATCCGCAGCTGGAATCCGCGTTCGGCCTGGAGTGCGTCAGGTTGCAGGCGAACGACGGTTTCATACGGCTTGCCGTTCCGCTGGCCCAATCGCGCGCCGTCACCGTCGAAGAACTGGGCGATCGCCAGCGTCTGCCCCGGCAACGTCACGGCCTCCGTTCCATCCGGCGCGGGATTGTCCCGCGTCGCGGGGCACGCCTCACTGACCGTCCAGGGTCGCGCTATCCAGAATCCCTCGACGGCCTCCCCTGCGGTCGCCTGCCCCGCGGCATCGAGGATGTCGGCGCGGGTCCAGACGACCGGTGCGACGTGCAGACGGAGGGCCTTGTCCGCCTCGTCATACCGCCAGCGCATTGCGGCGTCGCTTTCGGCCTCGGCCGGCCCCCGACACCCGAACGGGAGTCGCAGTTCGAAGCGTTGCCCCGCAGCGTCGGCGACAGCGCTGGGCATGGCCTGCCCCGAGGCGACCGCGTCTGCCATCTGTGCGGCCAGCGCCATGATATCGGCACGGGCCAATACGGCATTGCCGGGCGTCGGCGGCACGACCGGTTCGCGCGCAGCGGAAGGAGCGGCAGCCAGTGGCCCGGCGACGACAGGCTCGACGTTGCGCGGTGACGTTCCGCGCCCGATGAGAAATCCGGTCCCGCCAACAGCCAGAGCGGCCGCAATACCGCCGGCAAGAGCAAGACGACTTTTCCGCAAGCTTGGCTCATCCATTGCTGACCGATAGCAAAACCCGTCAATTTCGCATACCCGATCGCGATGCCCACGACCCACATCGCGATGGCCATATTGCACAGCCCCAATTCGCGGAGGCCTGCATGACACTCGATCAGGTCCTGACCCTGGTCGTTCTGGTCGCGGTCGTCGCGGCGCTGATCTGGGACAAGGTGCGCTCCGACGTCGTGGCGCTGAGCGGTGCTGCCGTCCTGCTGATCACAGGCGTCGTACGTCCGATCGAGGTGCAGGGTGCGTTTGCCAGCCCTGCGATCATCGCGCTCGCGTCGTTGTTCGTCATCGCCTACGCGCTCGAACTGTCGGGGCTGCTCGACCGGGCGATCGAAGCCGCGGTGAAGATGTGCAAGCGCCTCGGATCGGCCGGCATCTGGCTGATGCTGGGCGCGATCGGCGTGGTGTCCTGCTTCCTCAACAGTACCCCGATCGTCGTGCTGGGGGCACCGGTGGTCCGCGACGTCGCCACCGCGTTGAAGCTGCCGCCCAAACGCTATCTGATGCCGCTGTCGTACATCACGGTCCTGACGGGCTGCTGCACGTTGATCGGCACGTCGACCAACCTGCTGGTCGACGACATGGCGCGTGTCGCGGGGCAGCCGCGCTTCGGGATGTTCGAGATCACGCCGGTCGGGCTGCCGATGGCGCTGGCGGGCGGCATCTACCTTTTCCTCTTCTCGGGCAAGCTCATGCGCGGCAGCCTCGCCGACCCGGCTCCGGTCGCATCCACGCGCGAGATCGATGTTCCGGGTGCGCAGGTCGGCGACTCGTCGCTGTTCGCGGAGCATCGCCCGTTCCAGCCGGTCAAGGCGGCGATCGCGCTGGGCGTCTTCGTCGCTGCGATCGCGGTCGCCGCGGCCGGGCTTGCGCCGATCGCCGCCTCCGCCTTTGCGGGCGCGGTGGTGTTGATCCTGTTGCGGGTCATCACGGCGGACGAAGCCTATGGCGGCCTGCGTCCGCAGATCCTGATCCTGATCGCCGGCATGGTCGTGATCGGCATGGCGATGGAGCAGAGCGGTCTCGCCGCCCAGGCGACCGGGGCACTGGTCGGATCGATGCAGGAGTTCGGCCCGCTGACCGCGCTGATCGTGCTCTACGGCATCACCATGGTGCTGACCGAATTGCTGTCGAATGCAACGGTCGCCGTGCTGGTCACACCGATCGCGGTCGCGCTGGCGGAAAGCCTGGGCGTCAGTCCGCGCCCGTTCCTGGTCGCAGTGATGATGGCGGGCAGCGCGGCGTTCGCAACGCCGTTCGGCTATCAGACCAACGTGATCGTCTACCAGATGGGCGGATATCGCTACATGGATTTCGTGAAGGTCGGCCTGCCGCTCAATCTCATCACCTATGCCGTCGCGATCCTGGCTATCCAGACGTTTTTCCCGTTCTGATGAACACCGGTCGTCGCTTGGTTGCCCGACTTGCCCGATCTAGACGGCACGCATGCGCCTACCCATCCTCCTGATCCGGGTCCTTGCCGGTTTGCTGATCCTGGTCACCGGGCTCAGCCTCTTCGAATCCAATGAATGGTGGATCCGGATATGGGATTTTCCGCGCGTCCAGATCCTCGCAGGCCTGGTGCTGGCCGCCGGCCTGTCGCTTTGGCTCGATCGGCGCGCGGGACGCGGCATCGCCATGCTGTGCGCCGTCGCCGCGGGCTGGCAGCTGTACCGGATCTATCCCTACACACCGCTGGCAAGGACGGAACTGGCCTTCGCCGACAATGCCCCCGGCGCGAAAGGTACGTGTTTCAGCGTGTTGTCGCTGAACGTGCTGGAATCAAATCGCGACTATCCGCGGACAGCGCGGCTGATCGACCGGATGCGCCCCGACATCCTCCTGCTCATGGAAACCGACCGCGGCTGGGCGGATGCACTCGCGACCCAATTGGCCCGCTATCCCCATCGGCTCGAACGCCCCATCGGCAACACCTATGGCATGATCCTCGCCACGCGCCTGCCCATGCGCGACGGCCGGATCGAGACGATCGCAGAGAAGGACACGCCGTCGATCCACGCCGAATTGACGGCCGGTAGCGCGTTCCGGGTGATCGCGCTTCATCCAAGGCCCCCCATCCCCGGACAGGATACCGAGGCCCGCGATGCGGAGATCGCGATTGCCGCAAAGCGCGCGGCGGGTACCAGGCTGCCTGTCCTCGCGATCGGCGATTTCAACGATGTCGCCTGGTCGCACACGTCGCAACTCTTCAAACGGGTCGGGGGGTATCTCGATGCGCGGATCGGCCGCGGTACGTTTGCGACCTTCCCCGCACGCACGCCGTTGCTCGGCTGGCCGCTCGATCACATGTTCGTCACCCCCGACTTCAAGGTTCGCGACCTCGCGGTCCTCGAGGATGTCGGTTCGGATCATCTGCCGATCCATTCGCGTCTTTGCCTGACAGGCAAGCCGGGCACGAACGGGACGCCTGAACCCGTTTCGAACGAAGATCGGAAAGACGTGAAGGAGGTTCTGCAGGACTATCGCGAGGAACGCCGCGACCGCTGAGCGTGTCTCAGCCGCGCGGGAGCCGGAATGCCGACGCCGCGTCGGCATGGAAGGCGCGCCGCAAGATCACCGGCTGCAATTGAACGGGGCGTTCGACCGGGTTCCGCTGGGACAGGCGATACGGTTCGAGGCCTGTGACCGCGGCACACCCCATCTCCATGCGGCGATGCTGGACGAACCGGCGCTTCACACCGGCTGCGCAGCGATGCATGAGATGGCATGACCACGAACGATGCAGACATCGTACACTATCGCCTGCGACGCCAGAGCCGAACCCCGGCGTGGCTGGCCTTGTCCTGGCGGGCGCTGGTTGCGCTCGCGCTGATCGGCATCGCGCTCGCGGTCCATTGGTTCGATCGCGATGGCCTTCGGCAGAACTCGGGCGAGCCCGTGACGTTCGCCGACATCCTGTATTTCACGATGATTACCGTGACGACGGTCGGCTACGGCGACATCGTGCCCGTGACGCAGCAGGCGCGGATGTTCGATACCTTCGTCGTGACACCGATCCGGCTGTTCGTATGGCTCATCTTTCTGGGAACCGCGTATGATTTCCTGCTTAAAGGCGTCTGGGAGAAATGGCGTATGTCGGTAATCCAGCGACACCTCGAAGGCCATGTCGTGGTCGCCGGTTTCGGTACAAGCGGGTCCGAGGCGGTAAGCGAGCTGATCCGTCGTGGTGCCGATCCAGCCATGATTGTGGTCGTTGACGAGCGCGCGTCGGCGTTACGCGAAGCGGAGAGTTGCGGTACGACGGTGATGGACGGCAACGCCACGCGCAACGCCGCGCTCGAGGCGGCCCGTCTCTCGAACGCCCGAGCGCTCATCGTCTCCGCCGGCCGCGACGATACCTCGATCCTCATCGTGCTGACGGCGCGGCGGATCGCGCCCGATCTGCCGATCAGCGTGGTGATCCGGTCGGAGGACAATGAAGCGATCGCGCATCAGGCAGGCGCCAACGTGGTCATCAACCCCGCCAGCTTTGCCGGTCTTCTGCTCGCCGGCTCGACGCACGGCGCGCATACCGCCGAATACATGGCCGATCTCGCTGCGTCCGGCGGGCGTGTCGTCCTCCGAGAACGCAAAGTCTCTGCCGAGGAAGTCGGCAAGCCGCTGGCCGATATCACCACCGGTCTCGGTCACCGCATCTATCGCGGGCATCAGGATTTCTGCTTCTGGGAGCCTGAAGCGTCGAGTCTGGAGGCGGGCGATATCATCGTCGAGGTCGTCCCACGCCGCTGAACCGCGGCCCGAAATCCGTCCGCGTCCTTGCGATACTGACCGGCAGAGCGCCACCGCAAGGTCCGGAAGTACGCGCACAGATATCGTTGGTCTCGGAGCCGGGTGTATCGATTACCGGTATCCGCTAAGGGATACGAACCTGGTGGTTTTCCGAGGGCATTTTGACGCACGCAATCAATCGACGTTCGCTGCTCCTTGCTGCCGCGGTTGGTGGCTCGGCTCTTGGCACGTCCATGGCGTCAGCCTCGTCAACACCGCGTCAGGCGGGAAAACCCCCGTTACGCGTGGCTGTCGCTCGGCTGACCCACGGCCATGTCGCCGGTCTTTTCGGCGATCTCGCGCAGGGCGCCGTACAGGTGGTCGGCATTTACGAGCCCGATCGTGCGGTCTCGGCCCGGTATGTCCGGGAGTTCGGGATAGATCCGGCGCTGGTGCATGATCGGCTCGCACCGATGCTGGACGGGACAAAGCCTGACGCGGTCCTCGCATTCGGGTCCGTTGCGGAACATCGGGCGGTGGTCGAGGCCGCCGCACCGCGGAAGCTGCACGTCATGGTGGAGAAACCGCTGGCGTTCGACGTCGCGGAAGCGGAGGCGATGGCAGCGCTTGCCCGCCGTCACCGCATCCACCTGCTCACCAATTACGAGACCAGCTGGTACCCAAGTCGTTCAGCGCTTCATACGGCGATCACCGCAGGCGTTGCGGGTGCCATCCGCAAGGTCGTGTTCCGAGATGGTCATTATGGCCCGAAGGAAATTGGCGTACAGCCTGAGTTCCTGTCGTGGCTGGTCGATCCAGCGGCGAATGGCGGCGGTGCGATTGTCGACTTTGGATGCTACGGCGCGAACCTCATGACCTGGCTCATGGGCGGACGCCCTCCGATCAGCGTGACCGCGGTGACGCAGAAGCTGAAAAGCGATCCTGTATATGCACGGGTCGACGATGAGGCGACGATCGTGTTGACGTATCCCACGGCCACTGCGGTCATCGAGGCATCGTGGAACTGGCCGGATCACCGCAAGGACATCCAGCTCTTCGGCGAAAAAGCCCTCCTTATGACCCCCGATAGCCAGACACTCATGGTGCGCAGGAGGGGAGAAACACGCGATCGTCCGCTTCCGGTCCGCGAGCCATCTTATAAAGATCCGTTCTCTTTCCTTGCGGCCGTGGTTCGAGGGGAAATGATGGTACCCGATCTCGATCCCTCATCGCTCGCGAACGCGGTGATCGTGGCCCGTATCCTCGAGGCGGCTCGGCGGTCTGCCGCGATCGGGCAGACGGTGAAACTTGCATCGTGAACGGGGAAAATCGGCGCACAGCCGACATTGCTTCGGCAGTCGGACAGGGTAGGATACCCTATGCTGCTAGCGACACTGCTCTTGATTGCGACGGTTGGCCAGGACGTGTCCGAACTCACGTTCCGGCGAGTGATAGCGGACAATGCGACCTATCACCGCGAACGGTTCATCGAAGCAGGGCTCATGCCAATTGAGGAGGCTGCGAAAAAAGGACGGAATGTTCGGCGCTTGCTCGTCTCGGTCTGGATTCCAGGCCATCCGCCCGTGATGGAAATCGAGCGGCAGAGCGACGGTTCGGTGACGCTCCTCCTCACGTGGCAGGATAAACCTTCGGAGCGGCATCCGCTTGACGCCTCGGTTTGGAAGGATCTTATGGCGCTCGATAAAGCCGTGTTCGCGACGCCCAAATACGACCTGAACAGTATCGGGAAACCCCCTGAAGGCGTTTATGGCTGCCACGGCGATACGGCCGCTTTTGAAGCGAGTATCGAGGGTCGGGTGCAGACCGCGGCGGCAAGCCAATGCCTCCCGCGAATGGAGTCCTTCGACGACGCCAAGCGATCCGTGATCGCGCTGTTCTCGAAAGTGGCCATCACCACTCAGCCTGTTTGCAAGACAGATGATGCCCGGCCAGCCGAGGCCTTGATTCACTGTTTCCGCTGAACAGGACTGTTTAGAGAGTCCGCCCTTGGGCGCCAGCCGTGGCCGACCGCTTTGCGCCGCTGCCCCAAATCAAGACCGTCTTGGATCTGACGGATAGCCGATCGCGCAGGTGATGATGCCACCAAAGCGCGCGGGCCGGCGTGGCCGCCGGGAGCGACTATCGCAGCCCCGCCTAAAGTGGCAACATATGTAACCTTAAGAACACTTTAACAGCCGTTTTCACAGACATTTGTGGACTTTGCCCATCGGTTGGCTAGCCCCGGCCTCTGTTTTGAGAGGACGTAGTTATGGGCGAACGGGTCGGGATCGCGGTGATCGGACTGAATGGCGCGGTGGCCACCACCGCTGCGGCGGGTATCGCGATGATCCGCGCGGGGTCGAACGACCTGTCGGGCCTGCCGCTCGCCAGCCGCGACGTCGAGGGCATGGCGGCATACCGCGACCTGCATTTCGGCGGCTGGGACCTCAGCCATGACGACCTCGCGACCGCCGCGCTGAAGCACGGCGTGCTTACCGAGAGCGATCTCGCCAACGGGGCCGCCAGCCTTTCCGACATGCGGCCCTGGCCCGCCGTCGGATCGACCGACTTCTGTGCGAACATCGACGGCGCCAACAAGATCGCCGCGCCCGGCCATCGTGCGGCGGTCAAGCATATCCAGGACGATCTCGCGCGCTTCAAGAGCGAGCAGAATCTCGACCGGGTGGTGATGATCAATCTCGCCTCGACCGAACGCAAGGCCGATCTCGGTGCGGACGCGCTGACCAGCGTCGAGGGGTTCGAGCGCGGTCTCGACAGCGACGACGCGGCGATCAGCCCGGCGATGCTCTACGCCTATGCCGCGATCGCGAGCGACACGCCCTATGCCAATTTCACGCCGTCGGTCGCCGCCGACGTCGCCCCGCTCGCCGAGCTGGCCAGCCAGCGCGGCGTGCCGATCGCCGGCAAGGACGGCAAGACCGGGCAGACGCTGCTGAAGACCGTGATCGCGCCCGCGCTGCGGGACCGCGCGCTGCACGTCGACGGCTGGTTCTCGACCAACATCCTGGGCAATTCGGACGGCCTCGCGCTCGACGATCCCAAGAGCCTCGCCTCGAAGGTCGATACCAAGAAGTCGGTGCTCGACCAGATCCTCGGCTATCCGGTCGAGGATCACATCATCATGATCCATTATTACAAGCCGCGCGGCGACAACAAGGAAGCGTGGGACAATATCGACCTGACCGGCTTCCTTGGCCAGAAGATGCAGCTGAAGCTGAACTTCCTGTGCAAGGACTCGGTGCTTGCCGCGCCGCTTGCGATCGAGATCGCGCGTTGCCTGGCCCTCGCGCAGACGCGCGGCGACGGCGGCGTGCAGGACCAGATGGGGATCTTCTTCAAGATGCCGCAGACCGCCGATGGCGGCGAGCCGATCCACGCGTTCGGCGAGCAGCAGCTGATCCTCGACACCTGGCTCGACCGCCGGTGAGTTTTGACGCAGCGTATCTGCCGCTGTTGCGCGAAATCGGCGACCTGAAGCGGATCCGCTCGGCGGAGCGCGAAGGATCGATTGCGGAGCGGTTGTTCGCGCGTGGCTGGGCCGCGCTGGCGGCGGGCGAGGCTCCGGCGGCGGTGATGCGCAGCACGGTCGCCGCCGCGCTCGCCGCGGCACGGCTGGGCGATCTCGACCGCGCGACGCTGGCCGAGCTTGGACTTTCCGACGGCGAAGCGGGCGCGGTGCTCGAACGCGCGTTCGACGAGGTGGCAGTGCTGCTCGACCCGGCGCTCGCCGCCGAGCTGCGCGATGCACTGCCGGAGGGTGCACCCGCGGCCGGGCCGGTGCCGCGGTTCGTGCCGCAGCTCGCGACGCAGCCGCGCGCGGGCGTCACCTGCCCCGGTCGGCCGCGCCTGTTGCTCCAGCCACCCGAGAACCATGCCGAGCATTGCCTTATCGTCGCGGTGTACGGCGTGCTCGCGGCGCCCGGCTATGGTGCGGATCCGGCGGAGGTGTTCCTCGCGTCGATGGCGCATCATTTCCACAATGCCGCGATGCCCGATGCGGGGTTTACCGGCGAGGTGCTGCTCGGCGACCTGCTCGATCGCGTGATCAGCGCCGCGCGCGAACAGGCAATGGCAATGCTCGATCCGGCGATCGCGGCGCAGGTCCGCACCGCGATCGCGCCGATCGCCGGCGATGCCACCCCGGCGGCGCGCGCGTTCCATGCCGCCGACGTGCTCGATCGGGTGCTGGAGATCGAACAGCATCTCCGCGCCGCGTCGGCAACGATGGACAGCGTCCTCCACACCTATGAGCTCGTCCATGCCGGACCGGTCAAGACGTTCCACGACCGCGTGCTGAGCGACGTCGGCCTGTTGTGACCTATTGCTCGCCGCTTTCCGGACGGCCGCTGGTCGCGGATACGCCGCATTCGCTCGCCGCCCCGGGCGAGCGCTGGCCGGTGGTCGACGGGATCCCGTATCTGCGGACCGACAGCGAGGGTCTGGTAGCGGTGGCGCTCGACCATCTCGACGCGGGCTGCCCGGACGATGCGCTCGTCGCGCTGCTGACCGACCAGGATGCGTGGTGGACCGGCCCCGCAACCGATCTCGGCGAGCTGAAGCAGCTGGTGCGCGAGCGCGACACACTGTCGCTGCGCGCGGCGATGGCGTTGCTCCGGATGGGACCGGTGGCGGACTATTTCGCGCATCGCTGGAGCGATCCGACTTATCTCGCCGGCCTCGCGCTGGTCGAGGCTCACTGGCGGCAACCGGATACCGCATTCGAGCTCGCCTGCGGGATCGGCCATTATCTCCGCGAACTGTCGGCGCGCGGCGTCGCGTGTGTCGGCGCGGACGTGGTGTTCTCGAAATGCTGGCTCGCCAAGCATTGGGTGGCACCTGCCGCAGACTATGTCGTGTTCGACGCCGCGGCAAAGTGGCCGGTCGCGGCGCAGCGCTTCGATCTGGTCGCGTGTCACGACGCCTTTTATTTCCTGCCCGATCAGCCCCGCGTCGCCGACCTGTTGCGCGAGGCCGTCGCCCCCGGCGGCGTGCTCGCCGTCAGCCATATCCACAATGCCGCCGTCGCAGGCGGGGCGATGGGACCGGCACGTGCCAGCGCCGAATGGGCGGCCTTGTTCCCCGATGCCGGCGTCTATGACGAGCGCGAACTGCGGCGTGCGCTGCTGGCGGGCGATGCACCCGCCCCGACCCGATGGTCCGACGATCCCGCAATCGAGGCCTGGTCGATCGTCGAGCCGGACGGCGATGCGCCACGGCCGCTGACGGGCGGGCTGGCGATGCCGGTTGCCGAGGCGGTGCTGGTGCCCAATCCGTTGCTCGGTGATACCGGTCCGCGCTGGCCCTCCGACCGCTACCGCGCGGAATATGGCGCAGCGGCGACATGGCTGTCGAATACCGGCGATGCGGCACGGCACCGCCGCGTCCTCGACCTGCCGGCGCGGTGGTGAGCATGCGTTGGGGCATCGTCGGCTTCGGCTGGGTCGCGCGCGATTATATGGCGCCGGGGATCGCGGCATCAGGCGGAACCGTGGTCGCGATCGCCGACCCCTCGCCGATGGCGCAGGCCAGCGCGATGTCGGGCGGCATCCTCGCTTATGATACCGCCGAGGCGATGCTGGCGGATGCCGCGCTCGACTGCCTCTACGTCGCCACGCCCAACAACCTCCATGCCGACCCGGTCCGCGCAGCGGTCGCGGCGGGCGTTCCGGTGCTCTGCGAGAAGCCGATCGCCGCGACGCTGGACGATGCCGAGGCGATCGGATCAGCCGTCGCGGGACATCTCTACGGCACCGCGTTCGATCAGCGCCATCACCCCGCACATCGCGCGATGGCGCAGGCGATCGGCGACGGGGCGATCGGCCGACCGATCGCGGTGCGCATCGTCTACGCCTGTTGGGTCAACCCAAGCTGGTCGCCGACCGCTGGCGATGGCGGGTGCAACTGGCGCGCCGATCCGGCCGCCGCCGGCGGCGGCGCGGTCATCGACCTTGCGCTCCACGGCCTCGATCTGGCGGCAATGCTCGTCGACGAACCGCTCGTCCGTCTGCACATCGACCTGCAACGGCGCATCCACGACTATCCGGTCGACGATGGCGGCATCCTGGCGGGGCGCACCGCAGGCGGCATCCTGGTCCAGAGCCATGTCGCGTATAACTGCCCCGAGGTGCTGCCCCGCCGCCGGCTCGAGATCCTCGGCGAGGACGGGCTGCTGGTCGCGACCGACACGATGGGCCAGACCGCGGGCGGCACCGTGATCCGGCGTTGCGCGCGCACCGGGGATGAGACCGCCCTGCCCTTCGACGCCGCGCTGTCGCCCTTTGCCGCGCAGGCCGCCGCGTTCGCCGCCGCCGTCCGCGGTGACGCGCATGATTTCTCCATTGACCGGGACCTGTCGCTGATGCGCCTATTCGACGCCGCCTATAGCGAGGCGCGATCATGCCTCTGAGCTGGTATGCCTGCGCACATTGCGGCTTCTGGCAGCGACACTTCGCGCCCGCCGATTGCCCGGTCTGCAACGATACGCGCAACGACCTGCCCGAGGACGGCTGGCGCTTCCTTCCGGAGCAGGACGTTGCGGCAAGCCATGACGGCAGCTGGCGACAGGTTGCCGACGATCTCTGGGCGTTCACCACGACGCCGCATCTCGGGCTCGGCGGCACCGGCTGGCTGATCGTGCGCGAGGGCGGCAACATCGCCTTCGAGGCCGCCCCCTATTACTCACCCGCGATGCTCGACCAGATCGCGCGGCTCGGCGGCATCCGGTACCTCGCCGCCAGTCACGCGCATGGCTATGGCGCGCTGTTCCAGCTCCAGCGCGACTGCGCGCCCGAGATGCTCGCGATCCACAAGGACGACCTCGGCATGACCAAGGCGTTCCGCGTCACGACGCCCTATGACGACGTGCTGGAGATCGCGCCGGGCTATACGCTGCATCACGTCGGCGGACATTACGAGGGGCAGGCAGCACTCCATGACGCAGTCGGCAAGCGCCTGTTCTGCGGTGACATGTTCAAGATCGACCAGGACGAAGCGGGTGTCAGCCACGCGATCTCCAGTCACAAGGCGTTCCACAAGGACATCCCGCTGACGCATGGCGAGATCCGTCATTACCGCGCGGTGATCGCGCCGCTGGCGTTTGATGCCGTCCTGACTCCGTTCGAATATGCCCCCGAAGTCGGCCGCGATGTCGCCGTCGCCGTGCTCGACGAGGCGCTGGCCCGTGAGCCGGGCGTGAAGAGGATTCCGCTATGACCCGCACTATCACTGGCCTGCCCGAACAGTTGGACGCGGCCTGCCAACTGTATCTCGACGCGTTTCCCGCCGGCGACATCGTCGCGTTCCCGATCGACGGCATCGACCGTGTCGGCATCCCGGTGTGGGTGGTCGCGCTGTTCCCGGAGACCACCGACCTCGACGGCATCATGCCCTACGGCGTCGGCTATGGCGCGACCGACGAGGCCGCGATCCTCGGCGCGCTGGGCGAGATCGCCGAGATGGTCTGGCCGACGCTGACCTTGTCTGCGCGTGGCAAGACGCATGGCAGCTATGCCGACCTCGTCCGCGAACGCGGCGAACGTGGGATCACCGATCCGCTGACGCTGTGCCTGCCCGCTGGGTCCCCGGTCGGCCGCCAGACGCCGCTCGACTGGGTCGAGGCCCGGCGGTGGGCGGACGGCTCGAGCGTCCTCGTGCCGATCGACCTCGCCGCCTATTCCGCCAAGGAACTGGCGCCCGGCTACGTGCCCTTCACGACGATCATCTCCAACGGGATGGGCGCGGGGCCGGACCTCGACTGGGCGATCGGCCACGGACTGTGCGAGATCCTCCAGCGCGACGGCAACGGGTTGCTGTTCCGCGCGCTCGACCGCGGCGTCGCGATCGACCTGCCCGAATCCCTGCCCGCCGAGATCGGCGACCTGGTCAACCGGTTCGCGGCCGCCGACGTCCGCGTGATCCCCAAATTCGCGACCGACGAGTTCGGCCTCGCCAACGTCTATTGCGTCGGGGTCGATGCGCGCGAGCCCGCGGTGCCGATCATGGCGACGGCGTGCGGCGAGGCGGCGCATCCCGACGCCGTGCAGGCCTTGGCCAAGGCGATCGCCGAATACGCCGCCAGCCGCGCGCGCAAGGCGTTCGCGCACGGCCCGATGGCGCTTGCCGAGACGATCGCGCCGCGCGGCTATATCGACCGGTTCATGGCGCAGGCCGGCGGTGCCGCGAAATCGAGCGACAGCCGCGCCTTCACGGAGATGCAGCGCTGGACCCTTGTCGACGCCGCGACCCTGCGGGACTGGCTCGCCGGGACGATGCTCGCCGAGCGCAGCCGCCATGCCTTTGCCGACCTGCCCCGCGCCGACGTCCCCGATGCCCGCGCGCGCGGCCAATTGGCGCGAGAGGCGGTCGAGACCGCCGGGTTCGACATCCTCTACGTCGACATGTCCCCCGCGGATTCCAGCGTCGCGGTCGTGAAGGTGATCGTGCCGGGCATGGAAGTCGAGACGATGAGCTATTACCGGATCGGCGAACGCAACGTCGCCAAACTCGTCGCGCTCGATAGCCCGCTGGTCAGTTTCGGCGGCGAGGCAAGCGCGACGCGCCGGCCTGTGCGCCTGACGGACGAAGCGATCGCGCGGCTGGGCGGCCAGCCCTTCTTCGATACCGCGCTGGCGGACGAGATCGTCGGCCCGCTCTATCCGCTCTACCGCGAGCCCGAAGCGCATCACGTCGCCTGGTCCGAACAGAGCCTCGAGACGGAGGCGACACGATGACGCTGCGCTTCGCCTACAACACCAACGGGGCGGCTAACCACCGCCTCGACGATGCGCTGCACCTGATCGCGGACGCGGGATATGACGGCGTCGCGCTGACGCTGGACCATCACCACCTCGATCCCTTTGCCGACGATTGGGCGCGCGAGGCGGAGCGCGTCGGCGCGCTGCTCCGGTCGCTCGGCCTGGGATCGGTGATCGAGACCGGCGCGCGCTATCTGCTCGACCCGCGCGACAAGCATGAACCGACGCTGGTCACGGCGGACCCCGCAGGGCGTGAGCGGCGGGTCGCGTTCCTCGCCCGCGCGCTCGAGGTCGCCGCGATCCTGAATGCCGAGACGGTGTCGTTCTGGGCCGGTGTTCCGAAACCCGGTGTCGCCCGGCACGATGCGCTCGAATGGCTCAACTCGGGGCTCGGCAAGGTCGTCGAGCACGCGGCACGGACCGGCATCCCGGTCAGCCTCGAACCCGAGCCCGGCATGCTGATCGAGACGGTGGAAGACTATGCGCGCCTCGCGCTCCGCCATTCGGACCTGCGTCTCGCGCTCGACACCGGCCATTGTCTCGTCACACAGGATATCGCACCCGACGCTGCGGTGCGCGCCTATGCCGACCGCCTCGGGACCGTCGCGGTCGAGGACATGCGTCGCGGCGATCACACGCATCTGCCGTTCGGACAGGGCGACATGGACATCCCCGCCATACTCACCGCGCTCGAGTCGATCGGCTTCGACAATCTCGTCTGCGTCGAGCTATCGCGCGAGAGCCCGCGTGCGCATCAGGCCATTCCGGAGTCGATCGCCTATCTCCGCGCGGCGCTGTCCTGATGCGGATCTGCTTCGTCTCGCGCCGCTTTTTTCCCGCGATCTCGGGGATGTCGATCTACGCGATCAATCTGCTGCGCCAGCTCGTCGCAGCGGGCCATGACGTGACGATGATCAGCCAATATTACGGCGATCCCGCACGCGCCCGCGTCTATGGTGGCGGCCCCCCGCCCCCGGTGCCGGGGGTGCGCGTCGTCGGCCTCGAAGCGCTCGGCGAACAGGACGGCGGCGACTTCGAACGCGATATCGATGCGATGGTCGAGGCGATTGCGCGCGAGCATTCGCTTCATCCGTTCGACCTGCTGCACGCGCAATATGGCTATCCGACCGGCTGGGCGACGATGATCGCCGCCCAGCGTCTCGGCCTGCCCTGCGTCGTGTCGATCCAGGGCGGCGACGGGCATTGGGTCGGCTCGTGCTGCGAGACGCACCGGCTCGCGATGGTGCGGGTGCTCGACCATGCCGGCGCGCTGCTGATCGGCGGCGCCAGTTTCGCAGGCGAAGTCCATGACCGGCTCGGCACCCCGCTCGACCGGTTCACGATCGTTCCGGGAGCAGTCGATACCGACCATTTCACGCCGGCGGTGATGACCGCGCCCGAAGGTCCGGTCCGCTTGCTCTACCACGGCCGCGTCGACCGCCGCAAAGGCGTGCTCGACTTCCTCCAGGCGCTGCCGGCCGTGCGCGGCGACTGGCACGCGACCATCTCCGGCATCGGTCCTGACGTCGACCCCGCGCAGGCGCTTGCGACAGAGCTACAGCTTACCGACCGTGTGACCTTCAGCGGCTATGCCGACTATGACGCGGTGCCGGAACTGTACCGCGCGCATGACGTGTTCGTATCGCCGACCTACGCCGAGGGGTTCTCGAACACCATCCTTGAGGCGATGGCGTGCGGCCTTGCGGTCGTCTCGTGCCACGCCGTGGGCGTAGTCGATTGCGTCCGCGACGACGAGAACGGCATGCTGACCGATCCCGGCGACGTGCCTGCGCTCGCGGCCTCGCTGACCCGCATCATCACCGATACCAGCCTGCGCACGCGTCTGGCGACCGCGGCGCTGGAAGAATGCCGACGCGTCTATAGCTGGGACGCGGTCGGGCAGCAGATCGTCGACATCTACCGCGACCTGAGGGGGCATCCGCAAACCGGTTTTGATACGACCCTGCCGATGACCCCCTGCCGCTTCCGCAGCGAACCGCATCTGTTGTGAGCGATCAATGAAACTGCTCGCGATATCGCCGCATCTGGACGATGCGGCCTTCTCCGCAGGCGGACTGCTGGCGTCGCGAGTCGACCAGGGCTGGGACGTCACCGTTGCGACGTGCTTCACCGGCAACGTCGCGCAGCCAACCGGGTTCGCGCTCGCCTGTCAGCTCGACAAGGGTCTCGGCGCAGAGATCGATTATATGGCGCTGCGCCGTGACGAGGATCGCGCTGCGTGCCGGGCACTCGGTGCGCGCGCGATCCATCTGCCGTTCCTCGAGGCGCCGCACCGCGGCTATGCCTCGGCCAAGATGCTGTTCGCCGAACGACTGCGAGACGACCGGGTCGTCGACGCGGTTGCAACGGCGCTGGGCGAGGTGCTCGCGGCGGAACGGCCAGATCTCGTGCTGGGGCCATTGTGCCTCGGCAGCCATGTCGACCATCACGTCGTGCTCGACGCGATGCGGCGGTCCTGTGCCGATCATGCCGTGGTGTTGTGGGAGGACTGGCCCTATGCCGATCGCGAGACCCGGGTCGCTGCCGTGCCGACGCTGATCGAATATCTGACGCCAGAAACACGGGCACGGCGCATCGCCGCGTGCGCGGCCTACAAGTCGCAACTCGGCTTCCAGTTCGGTGGTCTCGAAGCCATGTCCGAGCGAACCGAACGGATCATCGAGGAACGCTTTTACACGCTGCACATGACCTGATCCGTCAGCCACCCACGCTGCCGGACACGTAAATACCGCAGGCCGCTTCGCAACCTCGGCCGCACGTTCAGCATTCAAGTTCAGCGGATCGAAGCCGACGTCGGCCTCGGTTCGGATCCGCCCCGGGTGGTCAATTACCTTCGGCGTCGACCATAAAGACGACGGGCTTGCCGCGCGACATCGGCTCCCAGCCGGCCGCCACAGCGGCGCGGACGCACCGTGATATCATCGCGTCGTCGAGCTGTAGCCGACCATGCGGCAACCCCTTCAACAGCCGCTTGGGCGCCGGGAATTCCATCAGCGCTTCGCGCTTGGCATCGCGCTGGAGGAGGGAAATCGTCATCCCCTTCCACCCCCCGTCGTCCGACGGATAGGGTTCGCGCTGGAGGTGCCAGTCATATGTTACCCCATCGACATCGACGGTACCGGCATTGCTTCGAGACTTTGACATTTCTGAGCCCCTAGCATGCCAACGCTGCCAAGGCACCGGCTCGCGATTTTCGACCTAGCTCTGCTCAGCCATGCATCCATCCGGCTGAACGGACGGCGACAGGTGCGATTTCCCCGGCCTACGCGCCGTCCCACGGCGCATTTGCCAATTCACGGGCCAGATAATTAATAAGCACCTGAACCCGAAGTGGTCGCAGCGGGCTCGGCGGCATGACAAGGTGTAGCCCCAACGGGGTCACCGACCATTCCGGCATCGCGACCTTCAATTTACCGTCGCGCAGTTCGCGCCAGACCAGGAACTCGGGCTGGATCGCAAGCCCCTGCCCCGCAACGAGCGCCGGATTAAGCAGATCGGCATTGTCGGTCCAGACGCGCACCGGCGGTTCGATCGCCTCCTCCCCGAACGTCGGATGCGTGAAGCGCCACACCCTCGACGCACCACCCGTATAGGCCAGCGCGCAATACCGGCTCAGCTCGGCGGGGTGCGTCGGCATGCCATGGCGATCGAGATAGTCGGGCGACGCTACCAGCAGCAACCGGACCGTGCAGAGCCGCCGCGACAGCAGCGAGGAATCGTTCAGGCTTGCGATCCTGAGCGCGAGGTCGAACCCTTCCGACACCAGATCGACCTTGCGGTCACTCAGCGCGAAATCGACGGTAATTTCAGGATAGGCCTGCAGGAAGGCCGGCAGCACCGCACCGAGATACGCGATGCCGAACGACAAGGGCGCGCTGATCCGCACGCGTCCGCGGGGCACGGTGGATTGCTCGCCAGCCTCGTCCTCTACGGCCTCGCCCTCGCTCAGGATGCGCGATGCCCGCGCCAACGCCGCGCGGCCGGCATCGGTAAGCGCAACGCGCCGCGACGTCCGTGCAATCAGCGTCAGGCCCAGGCGCGCCTCAAGTCGCGCGATCGCCTTCGAGACGGTGGGATCGGACATGCCCATCTCGCGTGCTGCACGCGAGAAGGAGCCATGTTTGGCGACCGTGGCGAAGATCGCCCAGGCTTCGAGATCGGGAAGGCGCTTCGTCATTTTCGGCAAGATTGAAATGCCAATCTTGCCGTTTCGTCAAGCCCGATCATGGCGCATCTTCAGGTCATCGGAGCAGCAGCGCTCCCCAGGAGACCGGACATGATCGACCGTCGCCCCTTCGACAGCCTTGGTGGTGCCAACCATGGCTGGCTCGATGCCAAGCATCATTTCTCGTTTGCGAGCTACCATGATCCAGCGCGGATGGGGTGGGGTGGGATTCGCGTGTGGAACGATGATACGATCGCGGCCGGGACCGGTTTCCCCCCGCATCCGCACAACGATATGGAGATCATCACCTATGTCCGCGAAGGTGCGATCACGCATCAGGACTCGCTCGGCAATGTCGGCCGCACCGAGGCGGGCGATGTGCAGGTCATGAGTGCGGGGTCGGGCGTCCGCCACTCCGAATATAACAGGGAGCCGGGCACCACCCGCATCTTCCAGATCTGGATCGAACCGAAGACGCGCGGTGAAGCGCCGTCATGGGGCGCCAAGCCGTTTCCCAAGGGCGACCGGTCGGGCCAGTTCGTCACGCTGGCGAGTGGCTTTGCAGACGATGGCGACGCCCTGCCGATCCGCACCGATGCCCGCATCGTCGCCGCCACGCTGAAGGCCGGCGAAACCGCCGAATATCCGCTCGGCGCTAACCGCCACGGCTATCTCGTGCCGGCGATGGGCACGATCGAGGTCAACGGCACCCGCCTGGAGGCGCGAGACGGCGCCGCGATCGCCGACGAGGCCGTGTTGCGCGTGACCGCCATCGAGGACTCAGAGATCGTCCTCGTCGACGCCGCCTGATTGTCACGTACGACCCGTAGCGTGCCGCGTACCAAACCAAGCCCGAGGAGACCTCGAATGCCCTTCATCACCACCGCCGACGAGACCGAAATCTTCTACAAGGACTGGGGCAACACGGATGCACCCGTCGTCATGTTCCACCACGGCTGGCCGCTCAGCTCGGACGACTGGGACGCGCAGATGATGTTCTTCGTCCAGAAGGGCTACCGCGTCATCGCGCATGATCGCCGCGGCCATGGCCGCTCGACGCAGTCGGCGGGCGGTCACGACATGGACACCTATGTCGCCGATGTCATCGCGCTGACCGACGCGCTCGATCTGCGCGATGCCGTTCATGTCGGTCACTCGACCGGCGGTGGCGAGGTTGCCCGCTATGTCGCGCGCGCCAAGCCGGGCCGGGTCAAGAAGGCCGTGCTGGTCAGTGCGGTCGCACCGATCATGGTCAGGACCGACGCCAACCCGGACGGCGTGCCGATGGACGTATTCGACATGGTGCGCGAGCAGACGGCCACGAACCGTTCGCAATTCTATTACGACTTCACGCTCCCCTTCTTCGGGTACAACCGCGACGGCGCCCAGGTGAAGGAGGCGGTGCGGCTCAACTGGTGGCGCCAGGGCATGATGGGCTCGGCGCTTGCGCATACGCTCGGCATCAAGGCCTTCTCCGAGACCGACTTCACCGACGACCTCAAGGCGATCGACGTGCCGACGCTGGTCCTGCACGGCGAGGACGACCAGGTGGTTCCGTTCGCGACCACGGGCAAGATGTCGGCCGACATCGTGAAGGACGCCAAGCTCATCTCCTACCCCGGCTTTCCCCACGGCATGCCGGTTACCAACGCCGATCGGATCAACGCCGATCTGCTGGCCTTCATCGAAGGCTGATCCATGGCAGGGCACGGAGCGATGGGGCGCTCCGTGCTTCTGCACGACACGCTTAACGAGGAATTGCCGCGATGCCCGACCGGGTTCTGATCTTCTACGGCTCCTATCGCTCTGACCGACAGGGCATTCGCCTCGCCGAGTGGCTCGTCCGCGCCTTTGCCGAGCGCGGTGCATCGGCCGAGCTCATCGACGCCAAGGCGGTCGATCTCCCCATGCTCGACCGCATGTACAAGGAGCATCCCAGCGGCGAGGCGCCGCCTGCGCTAGAGGCCCTCGCAAAAAAGATCAGGACGGCCGACGCCTTCGTCTTCGTGACCGGCGAATATAACTGGGGCGTGCAGCCCGGGCTCAAGAACCTCACCGACCATTTCCTCGAGGAATGGTACTGGCGACCCGCGGCGATCGTCAGCTATTCGGCCGGACGTTTCGCCGGTGCGCGTGCCGGTCTCGCATGGCACGGCATCCTGTCCGAGATGGGCATGGTGGTGGTGTCGAGCACGATCGCGGTGGGTGGGATCGGCCATGCCTTCGATGCGACCGGAGAACCGGCGGGCGACGGTGGCGCCGCCCTCACCCGCGCCTTCCCGCGCTTCGCCGACGATCTCGGCTGGTGGACCCAGGCCGCCCGCGCCCAGCGCGAGAGACGTGATCCGCCCTATTGATCCGGCCGCCGTCCCCGCGTCTTCATTGCGGCGCCGAGCAGCCGAGCGCGTTCACCCCTTCGCCGCCGCTGCGGCCAGTTCCTCGAGGTCGAGATCGTGCTCGAGATCGTGGAGCGTCTCGTCATCGATGCGGCCCGCACGGTGCAGGCGAACCAGCTCGGCGCGGCCGGCCGCGACTGCGGCGATGATGACGTCGAAATGGCTCGCGATCGCCACGTTTCGCTCCTCCACCGTACCGTCGAACGCATCCGCTGCCGTCGCCCGGGTTCGGTAGCGTCGCAGAAGCTGCGGGTGGATGACCGTCCCGTCGATCGCCACCGCCTCGCGTTCCACGAGCGCCAACTGTGCCTGGAACAGCATCATCTCGGCGGCGTGCAGATCGAGCGGCGGTCGCGCGCTGCCGTCATCATGCGGCTTTACGGCCCGGATGACCCAGCCGAGCGAGGTGCCCTGCACCAGGACGGTGACAAGGATCACGACGAACGCGGTGACGAGCATCAGATCGCGCGCCGGCATCGCCTCGGGCAGCGAGAGCGCGACCGCGAGCGTCACCACGCCGCGCATCCCGGCCCAGCTCATCACCACCGCCGCCCGCGTTCCGAGCGGTTGCTGTCGGGTCCACCCGATGCGGCGCGCGGTGGCGACGCCGGCGTCGACCGCGAAGATCCACACGAACCGCGCGGCGACGACCGCGAGGACGATGAGCAGCACGGGTCGCGCCATCGTGTCCACGACCATTTCGAGCCCGCCGACCCGGTCCAGCAACCCCCGCAACGACAGGCCGATGAGCAGGAACACGGTGGCTTCGAGAAGGAACACCAGCACCTGCCAGAATGCCATCGCCCGGATCCGCACACGGGCGGTGAAGACGACATGCTGATACCAGCCGCAGACGAGGCCCGCGGTGACGACGGCAATGACGCCCGACACGTGCAGCAATTCGCCCGCGATATAGGCGCTCCAGCAGACCAGCACGGTCGCTGCGATCATCAGCGTATCGTCGCCAAGCCGGCGGAGCAGGATCACCCAGAGCCCGCCGATCGCCGCGCCGACCGCAATGCCGCCCGCCACCAGCACGAAAAACGTTCCGGTCGCAGCACCGATATGGAAGCTGCCGGTCAGCACCGCCGCCACCGCGAAACGGAACAGCACCAGCCCCGCGGCATCATTCAGCAGGCTTTCGCCCTCGAGCAGCGTGGTCAGCCTGCGCGGGAGTTTCACCCGCTGCAACACGGCGCGGGCGGATACCGCGTCGGGCGGCGACAGGATCGCGCCCAGCGCGACGCAGGCGGCCCAGGGCAGTCCCGGCATCAGCAATCGGGTAACGATCGCCACAACCGCCGTGGTAAAGAAGACGGCGCCGACCGCCAGCGAGAGAATGCCGGCCATGTGCCGCCGGAACGGCGCGACCGCGGTGAACCACGCGCCGTCCATCAGCAGGGGCGGGAGAAACAGGACAAGCACCAGCTCCGGATCGATCGCGATCCCTTGCACGCCGGGTACGAAAGCCACCGCGCACCCGCCGACGATCAGCGCGGCTGCCGGCGGTAGCGACAGACGGCGAGCCAGATAGTGAAGCGCCAGCACCACCAGGAACATCAGGATGATCAGCTCGAAGTTTGCCGCTGGATGCACAAAGCCGCCCCTTTTCCTGCCCGCCCGGTGGTCCTGCAAGCTGTCCCGAACGGCGTCAATGCGATCGGGGCGCGCCCGCATTTGGGCTGCGCCGTTCCCGCGCGATTGCCGTCGCGGCGTTCGACGGTCTAATGTCGGGGGGCAGAGGGGAAAGCGCTCATGGAAACGATCGGCCGTGACCTGCGGGAAATGCAGCGGGTTCCGCTGCAGCCTGCGCATATTGCCGCGATCCGGGCCGCAGGGACGCGCAAGCACTATTCCAAGGGGATGATGCTGGCCGAGATCGGCGCGCCGGCCGACCGCTTCGTGTATGTCGAGGATGGGGAGATCGAGGTCGTCAACCCGTTCACGGGCGATCGACTGGTGCCTTCGACGCTGGGCCCCAACCAGTTCATGAGCGAGATCTCGCTGCTGTCCGGGGGCACATGGTCGCTACCGATGCGCGCAGCGAGCGACACGACCGTGGTCGAAGTCCCGCGATCCGCGATGCTTCGCCTGATGGCGGCGATACCGGAAATGTCGGACATCGTCATCACGGTGCTGGCGGCACGCCGTCGGCGGCAGCTGGATGCCGGCGACGGCATGCTGGTCCTGGTTGGCGAAGACGAGGACAAGGCCGTCAGACGCGTGGCCGAGTTCGCCGCGCGCAACCGCCTGCCCTACCGCTCCTATTCGCTCGGCAGCGACGAGGCCGCGCATGTCGCGAACAGCTGCGGAACCGCACCGCTGGAGCCCGTCGTCGTGTTCGGCCGCGACGTGGTGGTGAGCGATCCGACGCCGGAAAAGGTGGCACGGCTGCTCGGACTTGATCAGGACGTTCCCGAAGATGAGGCATTCGACGTGCTCATCGTCGGGGCCGGCCCCGCCGGCGTCTCGGCGGGCGTCTATGCAGGCGCCGAAGGGTTGCGCGCGCTGGTGGTCGACGAGACCGCGATCGGCGGCCAGGCCGGCACGTCCAGCCGGATCGAGAATTATATGGGCTTTCCCACCGGCATCTCCGGCGCCGATCTCGTGTGGCGCGGCGAGGTGCAGGCGATGAAATTCGGCACGCGCTTCGTCATGCCCCGGCGGATCGAGTCGCTGGACCAGCTCGACAACGGCGCCTTCTGTGCGACCTTCACCAATGGTCGGCGCGTTCTCGCCGCCTCTGTCGTGGTTGCAACCGGGGTCCAGTACAGACGCCTGCCGATCGCACGCCTCGCCGACTTCGAGGGCACGGGCATCTATTACGCGGCGACCGAGAATGAGGCGCGCTTCTGCCGCGATACGGAAGTGTTGGTCATCGGCGGCGGGAATTCGGCCGGGCAGGCTGCGATGTTCCTCAGTCGTACGGCGCGGCACGTTCGCCTGCTGGTGCGCGGCGACACCCTGGCCTCGTCCATGTCGAGCTATCTGTGGAGCAGGCTCGAGGCAGACCCGGCGGTTACCATCGAATACGGCACCCATGCCGTCGAACTTCATGGCGGGGACACTCTGGAGGCGGTGACGATCCGCAACGGAGACGGCGATCGCATTGTGGCAAGCTGCGCCGTCTTCGTGATGGTCGGTGCGGCACCCAATACGGGCTGGCTCTCCGAACTGGTCGCTCTCGACGGCAAGGGCTTCGTGCTCACCGGCGAAGCGGCTGGCGCGGCGTCGCCTTTCACCACGTCATGCGCAGGCATCTATGCCGTCGGCGACGTCCGCGCCGGATCGGTGAAACGCGTGGCGTCCTCGGTAGGAGAGGGATCGGTCGTCATCTCCAACGTGTGGGAGCATGTGCGCGGCCTGGATCGTTCCTGACCGGACGCCGTCTCCGCGGTTCCGACGCGGACCACGACGCTCGGGCTGCCCTGCCCCACCCCCAACCCCTGACATCCGCTCATAGGTCAGGGGCGCCAATTGCCTGGCGCCCTTCATCGATCACGTTCGAGCGAAGCGCGTCGATCTATACGGCCGGGGCGAATATTGCAGGTCCTTCACCCACGGATAGGTCGGCACGCGGTGCCTGTTGGCGATGTGCGGGATGTCCTGGTCGATCGCGCCGGGCGACAATGCCATCAAATGCGGGTTGGCGAGCGGCTTCATCGTTGGATTGAGATAGCACCGCGCGCTTGCCGGCCGTGGGGAGATAGAGTCCACGTACCGGGTAGTCGTCCTTCGTCTCCGCACAAAGATACTGGGAAAGCGTACAACTGTAATGTGTGATCGTTGCCAAGCCGACTATTAATCCTACCACACCTCAAGATATCTTCACTGAACGCCGCGTCATATGTAAACATGCTCACAGATTAAGGGCACGTCATTTCGTTGGACGTGAGCGACTGGCAACAGTTCGGCAAACCGGAATTTTTCGCTCCTCACGTCATGATTTGCCCCTTGACATGCTGCAATGGCCATCGGCGGCCGAACAATGTCAAAAGCATTTGAAATAACGCCGCAAGGATCAGAGCGACGGACACACCGCATGCCTGCGCCACCAACCCGAAGACTCCGCTACCCAGCGCGATCCCGGCAAAGGTCGCCATCTGGTAAAGCGCGAGGCTGCGCGCCAGCATCATGGGCGGTGCCGACATCTGGACCGCCACGTTGAAGGTCGACAGCGCCAGCACGGTCCCCGCCCCAGCGGCTAGAAGCGCCACGCCCGTCGCGATGAAGCCGAGATCGGCCGCGATGCCGATCGCGCCACAGGCGACACCCATCGATGCGATCCGTACGCTAGTCTCGTTCGATAGCGACTGCCGGAACCACGGGCTCACAAACGAGCCGAGGATCGATCCGAGGCCGAAGATCGCCAGCAGTGTGCCAAAAACCCGCGCATCGCCACCGACCAGATCGCGCGCGACGAGCGGCATCAACGCCAGGATCGCGCTGGACATGGTCCCGAACAAGCCGGCGCGGATCATGCTTATGCGCAGCGCCCGCGATCCCACCGCATACCGGACACCGCCGAGCATCGAGGCACCGATCTTCTGGCGGGCGGGCAGCTTGCGCGCGGTTGGCCGCCACCGCGACAGGACGACGATAAGCCCAACGAAGCTGATCGCGTTGACGACAAACGCCGCCGTCGCGCCTCCCGCGCTGACGATCACGCCGCCGACAGCAGGACCGACGGTCCGCGACAGGTTGAACCCCAGCCCATTGGCGACGATCGCGGCGGGAATGACGGGGCGGGGTACGAGGTCGCCGACCGAAGCCTGCCATGCCGGCGCATGGAAGGCCGCACCACAACCGAGCAGGAAGGTCATGCCTAGGAGCAGCGCCGGAGTCAGCCCATCGAGCCATCCCAGGATCGCCAATGCCAAAGCGACCAGCAGCATGAAGAGTTGCGCGCCAAGCATCAGACGGCGGCGGTCGCCATTGTCCGCCACCGCGCCCGCCAGCAGCGATACCAACACGATTGGCAGCGCCGCTGCGGTCTGCACGAGCGCGACGTATTTTGCGCTGTGCGTCAACGACAGCATGATCCAGGCGGCACCGACCGACTGTATCAGTCCGCCGAAATGCGACGCTGTGCTCGCCAACCAGACCGCGCGGAACACGGGAAAGGCGAACGGCGAGGTTGCGGTCGATGCGGCCGGGTCTTCGGCAGAAATACGCATGATCTCCAATCGTCCCGCCGCGTTAAGGCCCCGCGCACGGCCCGATCGGGGCTGTGCGTGGGTGCGATCAGAATCTGTATTTCATCTGGAGGCCATAGGTACGCAGGTCGGGCAGACCAACGATCAGCGCGGAATTGTAGGTGCTGTAGCGGAAGTTGTTGGTGAACACGCTGGCGTCCGCGATCGTCGTGTACGATCGGTTGTTGGTCACGTTGTTGACGAACGCTTCGATCGAGAAGCCGTTCTGGCTGGCACCCGTCCGCAAGTTGATCGTGTTACTGACCCGCGTCTTGACCAGATTTGCGGCGTCCGCCCACATGCCCGACTTGAACGAATAATCGACGCGCCCGAACCATGACGCGCGGTCGAGCCCGCCGATATCGCCGGTGTACTGGCCGCCCGCGGTCGCCGCATATTTCGACGTGTTCGGATTTTCGTTGCCGCTGAAATCTGTGATGCCGGAATAGGCGGTCACGGTCGCGTTCTGAAACTTCTTGATCTTGCTGTCGGTCAGCGCCGCCGAGAAGTTGAGTGCGATCGCTCGGGTAGCATTGAACGTGCCGTCCAGTTCGATGCCGCTCATGTCGACCGCGCCGGTATTCGCCGAGCCGCGAATGATCTGCGTGGTGTTGGTGACCGTGTCGACGACGTTCATCGTGATCGCGTTGATCTGGCTGCGCCACGGCGCGAAGTATCCGTCCAGCGACATCCGCAGCCTGTTGTCGAAGAAGCGGCCCTTGATGCCGATCTCGTAGTTGGTGACCTTTTCAGGGGAGACCGCCACGTTGATGCCCGCCGCGCTGGCCAGATTCTGCTGGGCCACGCTATAGGTCAGGAAGGCGGTGTTGAAGAGACCCGGGTTCACGCCCTTCGAATAGGACGCATAGGCCATCACGGCCGGCGTCGCCTGATACTGGGCGATGAAACGGGGCAGGAAATTCTTGTAGTTCTGGTTGAGCAGCTTTGACCCGCCGGCGTAGAAGCCCACGGGAACGAACAGATCGGTGGTCGCGGTATATCCGGTCGGCTGCGCATAGGCGTACAGCTTGTCGATCTGATAGCGACCCTCGGCATTGAGGGTCAGCTTGTCGGTGACCGCGTAGGACAGGCCATAGAACGCGCCGAAGGTACGCGACCGGGTGGCACCGCTGACGACCGAGGCATAGGCACCCGTACCGAGCGCGCCGTTGCCGCCGCCAAGACCGCCCTGCGAGAAGCTGTTCAGATAGCTCCCGCCGAAGCTCGCCTTGAACGGGCCGCCCTGATCGTAGCTGGCGCGCAACTCCTGCGAGAAATCGCGGTTGACGCGCTCGACCAGATAGGGAAAGTCGAAGTAGCTGCGACCGCCCGGGGTCAGGTTGACGATCGTCGTGTCGCCGTAATTGTCGAGATCGGACAATTGGCTGTAGCGTTCGTTATTGTAGCTGGTCAGCGACGACAGCGTCACCCCGGTATCGCCGACCTCGTAATCGGCACCCAGATGCATGTGATAATAGCGTCGCACCAGACCATAGCCCTGAACGCCGTCGTCCGGATTGACCAGGCGGCCGTTCGGGTTGGCCAGGAAGTCCTGGATGACCGAATCGTTGGTCGTGTTGGACGAAGGCGTCATGCTGCTGAGTTTCGGCGCCTTGCCGCAGAAGAACGGGTTCGACACGGCGGCACGGGTGGGCGAGCGACCGGTCAGCGTGCAATTGGACTGGCCGGGCACGACCACCGCCCCGGCGGCGTTGGTGATGGTGTAGGCCGAGATCATCCATATCGAAGACCTGGTCGTGATTACCGCGGACGGCTGCGAGCCAATCCACGCGATCGGCGACCACGTCATCACAGTCTGAAGGATCAGTATGTTACTTTCCGCATGTATGGATCCGTCGTTGGGCGGCGTCCCTGCCCTGACCGCCAAACTGGCCGGGATCGACGCGACCGGCATCGATTTCCTGCTGCTCGGCAATGATGCCGATGGCGTCGTCGCGCCCGCGGGCATCGAAGCACTGGTGACGATGCCGTGGGTTCTGGGCGTGGTGCGCAATGCGGTATGCCGCCGTGGATTATGTCAGGAAATACGGGACGGGATCGCTCGCGGGACTGATGATGGTGTCGACCACCGGCGGTCTGATTCCCGCGAACAAGGTGGTGCGCGCGGACCCGGCGTACGGGCGGGCCAACTCGGACCTGATGTCGGGCGACCTCGACCGGTTCGCGGCTGGCGGCGATGCGCTCGTGCCGTTCATGTCGGGCAGCGCGCCGTCGCCTGCGACCCGCGCGGCCTGGGCGCGGCAGCAGTTCAGCTGGCCGGTCTATAGCCGCAGAGCGATGCGCGGTTTTCGCATCGACAATGCCGACATGGCGGGAAAGCTGCCGCTACCCGTGGTGTTCGTGGTCGGCGGCAAGGATGCGGCGATGCCGTTCGCCGGGCTGAAGACGCTCGCCGCCAGCCTTTCGCACGGTCGCGTGCTCGCCTTTGCCGATGCCGGCCATACCGTCAGCGCCGATACGCCGGTCGCGTTCGATGCTGCGCTCTCCCGTTTCGTGGACGACGTCCATTCGCCGGCCACGCGTTAGGAATTGTTGATGACCTCCTGGATCAAGGGCGCGTCAGGCGTCGTCGCGCTGTTGCTGCTCGTCGGGCTCGCCTGGTACGTGCCCGCCCGTGCCGGGTGGTTCGCCAGCGACCGCGCCGCGTTGATCGAGCGCTATGCGAGCGCACCGTCGCAGTTCCTCAAGATCGACGGCGTCGACGTGCATGTCCGGGTCGAGGGGAAGGGGCCACCCGTGCTGATGCTGCACGGCACCGGCGTCAACCTCCACGAATGGGATCCGCTCGTCGAGCGGCTAAAGCCGTCATGATCGTCCGCCCCGAACTTCGCGCCGATACGCGTGTCTTCCTCGAACGCCGTGCCACGGGGGCAGGATTGTTGATCGACGGCATGTGGCAGTCGGCGGAAGGCGGCCGCACGTTCGCGACGCTAGACCCGGCCACGGGCGAAGAGATCGGCCGCATCGCCTCGGCCTCGGCGGGCGACGTCGACCAGGCAGTAACCGCCGCCCGCATCGCTTTCGACGGCTGGCGCACCACCACCCCGGTCAACCGGGCGCGCATATTGTGGGCGATCGCAGACCTGATCGAAGCGCATGTTGATGAACTGAGTAGCCCCTAGATTTCTGGACGCCTCGGGTCCTAATTTTGAGGACAGGAGGCGACGATGGGGAAACCCAATTTC